>NZ_JACJSH010000013.1:0-156942 GCF_014698055.1 Nostoc sp. FACHB-133 | reverse complement strand
ATACCCTTAAACGGCTGCCCATATACCTGTTACCGTGGTAGATACATTATGTGTATTTACTTATCTTTACACAATTTGGTTTTTTCACCCTGTCCTACTTATCGACTATTTTAAATTTTATAACGATAAATATGGCCATCCTGCTGGAGATGTCTGTTTACAAAAGGTGGGTGCTGTCTTAAATCTGAAGGCGCAAAAACATCAAGATTTAGTAGCGCGTTATGGTGGCGAAGAATTTGCTGTGATTATGCCATACACCCATGCATCTGGTGCAATTCACGTGGCCGCAACCATACAAGCGGGAATCAAAGATTTGCAAATTGCTCACGCCGGATCTGCGGTGAGTCAGTATGTCACGCTAAGTATGGGCGTAGCAACTCTTGTCCCTACTTGGGAATCCTCACCTTCAGATTTGATTGTGCGAGCAGATAAAGCACTCTACGAAGCAAAGGCAGGGGGGCGCGATCGCTTTATTTCAAGTTTTTAATTGTCATTTGTCATTTGTGAATACCCATTGCTTAAGAAGGATAAACTGGCAGCGTGAAGTGGAACCATGCTCCGTTATTGGGGGCAGAGTCTACCCAAATTTGGCCATAGTGTGCCAGGATAATACGTTGGCATAAACAAAGACCAATGCCGTAACCTTCTTTACCTTCATCCCGTTGCAGGCGGAAGTGGTTTTCAAAGATGCGATCGCGATTCTCTACAGGAATCCCAGGCCCAGTATCGCCAATACTAAACTGAACTTTTTGGGTAGTGCGGTGCAATCCCGAAACGCTAATCTTGCCACCTTCTGGGGTATATTTGATGGCATTATCCAATAGATTCACTAGCACTTGGCGGATGCGTTCTGGATCAGCATATACATAAGGTAAGTCACTAGGAATATCTGTTTCAACCTCTTGGGATTTGGCGGTGTAGCGATCGCACAATTCTTCGAGTACATCTAAAAAAACTTTACCTAGTTGTATCTTTTGTGGTAATATGGGAAACTCTGTATCTTTTCCACGACCTACCTGCAAAAGGTCAGTAATCATTCGGTCAATGACCTTAGTTTGATTGCGGGCTTGTTTTAATAAATGTGCTGTCATCGATGGCTTGAGGCGCTGGAATTCCCCTGTCTCTAGATTGTAGTTAGATTGGAGAGTTTCCATTGCGATCGCGGCAGCAGTTAGGGGATTACGGAGATCGTGCGCCAGCATCGCAATCACCCGGTCTTTAAACTGTAGCTGCTCTTGGAGATTATCTTTTTCCTGTTTCAAGCGAAAAATTTCGTCTGAGAGTCGGATTAGTTCAGCAGAAACAGCAACTGAATGGATAGTGGATTTGGGTAATGTGCCCCGACCATTGTCGTCCATGTGTTCTTGCAAGTCTTCCTGTAATTTTAAGTAAGCGTCTACAGCGACTTGCCAGCGAGGCCACCAGTTTTTCAATTGCGCTATGATATTACTCCCAGCCAAAACCTGTCGTGGTTCAGGATGGATTTTGATTAAAGCTGGCGTTGCTACCAACTTAAAGTGTTCTGCTAAGTAAGGTTGTTGTCCAACATCGATAGTTTGAACTTCAAAAGTATACTCAGCCTGCAATTCTTTTAAGTAAGCACGTATTCGCTGCACCTGTTGGCGGGACTTAGGTCGTCCATCGACAAAAAGTAACAGCTGGAGTGGAGCTTCAGAATAAATAGGCTGATCCTGGGAAACTTGCATGTAATCGTGTTTCAGCACTGGTAACAACCCGGTGACGCTTTACAGAAAGTAAAATGGACTGACGGTTGTCGATGGTCGTTGTTTTGGTCTTCAATTTAATATCTATTTTAGATTTTCATACTGCTCTTAGTTCTGCATTTTTGACACTAAATATATCTTTTTCAGCCTTTTGCCCATTTTTGACTAACTTCATCTCCAAGAAACACCCAAGACCCTTGAATATAAGCCTTAGTTTGCCCTGAATGAAAAATTGTCGCTAGAGTTAGCAGGTGAAAGGTTTAATACTATGTCAAATCGGCTAGTAAAGCAGTATGTCAATTTGACTACTCGCTTTCAAAAAGCGATGCCTACGGCGGGCAAAGCCTACGCTCAACTAAACGCAGATGCTAATTGTATCTAATCTATCAGGAAGCTGTTAACTGTTTAGACCAAGTTTGTGGAAAGAGGGTTTTTTCAACGCCAGTGCATCCAATGAAGTGTCTTGTTTGCCTCAACCTAATCATTATTAGGATTAGGAAAACAGCTATAGTTAACAACTATGTACTGCCTATATATAACTTACGAAGCGTACTCTGTGTCCAGCCTTCCTAAAAGAAGACCTGCCTATCTCAGGAGAATAGGGGATGGGTTGCCCTAAGACAACCTTTTGGATAACATCAGGGCGATGCCTACGGCGATAAACTACGCACTTTTAGAGTCAGTACTTACTGCTTCCGAGGCTGCCAAGAAACTCTTGACTACAGCACAAGTACCACTTTCCCCAGAAATTCTATTGATAGAAATTAGGGAAACTGCTGCGACACTTGACTGTTTTGTTTATGACCCCAGTTGCCAAGAATAATGAACTTACGCTAAGTCCTTGGAATTGCTGAACACTGGCATTTTCTGGCTATTGCCTTATTCAGCTTACCATCGTCAGATGAATAATTTCTAGAATCGATTGTAAGCCAGTGTTAGCGAACTTTAATTGATTTCCCTCTTTGGGTGAGGCTAAGGGGGCTTTATTCCTAGTCTATCACTTTAAGTGTTTAGTGATCGCATTAAGTTGTGCATCTGGAAGCAGATTAAAGCTTTTAGTAGCTAAAATGTTCTTTAGAGAGTTCGCAATCAGTTATTTCCTCTGCCAATTGAATATTTAGAGAAATATCTCAAAATATAGATTCTCAATCTAGTAGTCTTGCCAATACGGTTCGGATAAGCATTTTTCACTTTCCTTGTAGTCTGGGTAAAGGTTAAGGGTTAAAGGGGAAAGGATGTATTCAAAACCTTTTCCCTTTACCCTTTCCCCTTTCCCCTTTAACCGAACCGTATTGGTAGTCTTGCCATATTAATTTTGAGCAGCACTAAACTGGTGACTACAAACTCCCTTAACCTGTCCTAATCACTGTGAGCTTAGAGTCTCAAAATTATAAAACTCTTGTATAGCAAGTATTTCAGATTTATTTCCGTTTTTTTTCCAAAAATGTTAGTTTGCCAGAATTTTTGGGAACTCTATAAATAAGCATGGGAATTATAAAAACCTAATGGCTGTAAAACGAAGACAATACGGTAGCTTTTGCTACCGTTTACTCATTTTTAGAGATATTAATAAAGACATTTACTAAGACAACGTGCTGAGTCGGTAGTGTCTTTTGCTGATACTGAGAGCCAGGGAGCAGAAGAAGCCGGGGAGTAGGTGGTAGGGGCAAGGGGTAAGGCATAGAGGCAGAATAAAAATTAGCTCTTTCCCCTCTGCTCCCTGCTCTCTTCCCCTCTGCCTCTTCTGCCCAATGCCCAATTAATGAACAGTCTGCGCTAGGGTAGGAATTGAAACTCATTTGTGATTTCCTGTGCTTCCCTGTAAACGTCCAGCTGTATTTCTAATTTGGGCTGTTCTACTGACTTCCTTAACAGCCTGTGCTAACAGTCCAGTTGCCAAAAACCTTGAAGAATCTTTGGCGGCAGATCCGAAGCTGCAAAGCAATCCAGTTGTCTTTGGAGAATCTCAGAGTAAGCAACCACAAGCACAGCCAAACGATTCAACAGTTCAGTTACCAGCTGATTTTCCCAAAGATATCCCCCTATATGCCAATGCCAAACTAGAGGAAGTTATACCTGCTAGCGGTTCAGAGAATAAAACCTCAACTCGTTGGTTGAGTTCTGACCCTAGCAACTTTATCGCTAGCTTTTATGGCAACCAGTTTAAAACAAATAACTGGCAGATTTTGCAACAGCCAACAGATGATGCGGGAGGTACTTTTGAGGTACGTCGTAACGATTTACTGTTGAAGATTTCCATTCAGCCTAAATCAGTTACTAACGCTACACCCAATCAACCCCAAACCGCTACAGAATTACTAATTGATTACGTACCGAATAGTATTGCTACGGCACAAACTACCCCAAATACAAATTCTAACGAAGCTACTAACGTCGTTCCTCAACCAGGAAATCCACAGTTCATTGGCCCAGTACCACCTGCAAACTTGGCAGCACAGCCACAAAGTACGCCTAATAACCAAACAACTCCTACAGCCACAACTGAATCTCAAGAATTCAGCGATCTAAATAAAGTACCGCAAGAATGGCGGCAACACATCCAAGACTTAGCCGCATTAGGTGTTTTATCCCTAGAACCAAAGGCAACTAAGAGTAATTCTACTAGCACAAATAACCAGTTTGAACCCGGTAAAATTGTTACACATCGGGAATATGCTCGTTGGCTAATTGCTGCTAACAATGCTATGTATGCCAGCAATCCAGCTAAACAAATTCGCTTGGCATCAGAAAGCACTCAACCAGTTTTTAGTGACGTTACCGCAAAAGACCCTGATTTTCCAGCAATTCAGGGATTAGCCGAAGCTGGGCTAATTCCTAGTCCTTTGTCTGGAGATTCCACAGCCGTTTTGTTTCGTCCTGATGCACCCTTAACGCGGGAACAATTACTGTTGTGGAAATTACCCCTAGATACTCGTCAAGCTTTACCTTCTGCTAACTTAGATACGGTTAAACAGACCTGGGGTTTCCAAGACGCAGCGCGAATTGACCCCAAGGCTTTAAGAGCAGTGCTGGCTGATTACCAAAATGGCGAGCAATCGAATATTCGGCGGGTGTTTGGCTATACGACTCTCTTTCAGCCCAAAAAACCAGTAACTCGTGCTGAAGCTGCTATGACTTTGTGGTATTTCGGCAGTCAGAGTGAAGGTGTATCAGCGACTGAAGCTTTGAAGCTAAAGCGAAGTTAAAGCGATGTCTATGAAGGGTTACGCCATTCTGTTGCGGTTAGTTTATTCTTAGCAGAAAAGTGGCAATGCCCAAGCTTTAGCATGGAAAATTTGCGATTTCTTTGTAATACACTGATTTTTTATCAAGAAAATGTAAATCTAAATGTTTTCAGCGTTTTTACCTGTGTTTGATGAATTTTTGAGGCATAGTTAGGTAAAACAACGTAAATTAACTCAATATACGTACTTAGTTTGAATTAACTCAACAGACAAATTGCCAGCGATCGCCTTTTCATTACTTTGAAACAACTAAAAAATACCACAGGTAAAACAAATATGAAAAAACAAGCTGTAGCCGCAGGATTTGTTCTCTTATCTTTCATGTTACCGCTTAAGGCGAGTGCGGCGAGTTTTAGCAAATTTTACGTATTTGGCGACAGCCTCTCTGATACTGGCAATGTCTTCGCTGCTACTGGTGGTTTAGTCGCTCCGACAACAGCCATTCCCCAAGACCCACCATACTTTCAAGGACGTTTTTCTAATGATCAGGTGTGGGTAGACTACCTGGGAGATCAGCTAGGATTAACACCTTCTCCATACATTACTTTAAATCCTAGTATTCCTAACCAAGGGATTAACTTTGCTGTCGGTGGTGCTAGTTCTGGTCAAGGTAATGCTGTTGTTCCTAATGCACCGTTACCAGGAGTACTGGAGCAAGTCGGCTTGTTGACGCAACAAGCCAATCAGAAGCTTGATCCAAATGCCCTCTATGCTGTGTGGGGAGGTGCAAATGATTATGTGTTTGGTCAAGCTACTAATACGACTCAAACAGTTCAGAATTTATCAAATGCAGTAGGGTTACTTGCCTCATCTGGCGCAAAAAATATTTTAGTCTTTAACTTGCCTGATTTGGGTAAGATTCCATTGGCATTCGCTACAGGTTCATCTAGCAACTTGACTGCTTTGACAAATGAGCATAACCAGGAATTAGCAGAGGAACTAGGCAAATTTAGCAATAACTCTGGTCTGAATCTAATCTATGTTGATGTGTTTTCCTTATTTAATCAAATACAAGCAAATCCAGGGAAATTTGGGTTTCAAGATGTGACTACCCCTTGCGTAGTTGGGAATTTCCAGACGATCATCAGTGTATGCTCCCAACCAAACGATTATTTATTCTTTGACTCTGTGCATCCAACAACAGGCGTTCATAAGTTAGTTGCAGATACAGCACTGGCGGCGATTGAGGCTAAGTCTGTTCCTGAACCTGCGATAAATTTGGGAATTTTAGCCCTTGGTGCTTTTGGTGCAGTAGGAGTATTGAAGCGTCAACAAAAAAGATTAACGCTTGGATCAACAGGTCGGGTTGTTGATGCACAATTGTCTCATACAACAGTTGAAAACTAAACTAACTGTATTGATGTGGGATTACGATCGCTTATTTGAAATTATTGAAGAATTAGTTATGCACCACTCTCCTAGTGGTGCAGAAGCTGAGATTAACCAGTTGTTGATGCAAAAATTTGCAGCGCTGGGTGTAGAAGTGTGGTGCGATCGCGCCGATAATATTATTGCCAAAATTCCAGGGAAAAATCCAGACCGAGCGATCGCCATCACCGCACACAAAGACGAAATTGGCGCAATTGTCAAGAATATCGGTGATGAAGGTCGTGTCAAAGTCAGCAAACTTGGCGGTTCTTTCCCGTGGGTTTACGGCGAAGGGGTTGTTGATTTATTGGGAGATAACGAAACTATCAACGGTATTCTCAGCTTTGGTTCCCGCCACGTTTCCCATGAATCGCCCCAAAAAGTCCAGCAAGAAGATACTACTGTGAAGTGGGAAAATGCCTGGATTGAAACGAAGCTTACATCTGCCGAATTAGAAGCAGCTGGCATTCGACCTGGAACTAAAATGGTAATCGGCAAGCATCGCAAGCATCCAATTAGGTTAAAGGATCATATTGCCAGTTACACCTTGGATAACAAAGCCTCTGTTGCCATTTTGCTAGCTTTGGCTGAAAACCTGAAACAGCCAGTTGTTGATGTTTATTTGGTAGCTTCAGCCAAAGAAGAAGTAGGAGCAATTGGAGCGCTATTTTTCACCCAAAATCAGTGTTTGGATGCGTTAATTGCTTTAGAAATTTGTCCATTATCTGAGGAATATCCTGTTAAAGATGGGGAAAGTCCTGTACTTTTATCTCAAGATGCTTATGGGATATATGATGAAGGGCTAAATGGACAACTACGCCAATGTGCCAAACAGTTGGATATGCCTGTGCAATTTACAATTCTGAGCGGGTTTGGTAGTGATGCTTCCATTGCCATGAAATTTGGTCATGTTGGGCGTGCTGCGTGTTTGGCGTTCCCTACCCAAAACACACATGGATATGAAATTGCTCATTTAGGAGCGATCGCTAACTGTATCGATTTGTTAAAAGCTTTCTGCGAAACTGAGTTTGAGTGATTGGTAATTAGTGGGAATGCGTAGCTTGCCACCGTAGGCATCGTTTTTACAAGCATTATGCTAGAAGCTTAATTTATGTCAAACTTTAATATTGAGGAACACTTTCGCCAAAGCCGATGATGGGATTTGAACCCACGGCCTGCTGATTACGAATCAGCTGCTCTACCACTGAGCCACATCGGCGTACACAATCTAAGAGTATAACACGATTTAATCATGGTAGATCAAAATCTCAAAAATCGCCTGAACCCTGAACAGTATGCCAGCCTCAAAGCAGAAATAGCCGCTCCTTATCGCGGCTTACGACAATTTATCTACATCGCTTTCGGTGCTTCTGGTTCCATTGGCGCATTCGTGTTTTTTTTCCAAGTGCTTGCCGGACGCGATGTAGAGAGTGCTTTGCCTAGTTTAGCTCTCCAAGTAGGAATAGTTGCCCTAATGGTCTTCCTTTGGCGCTGGGAACAGCGTCGGCAACAATCAGGGAAAAGTCCTAATTCTTGAAGAGAAAAATTTTAGCTGATGACTTTTTTACTCTTTATTTATATATATCTTTATATTGATTAATGCTTTTATGAAGATTAAAATATAAAGAGAGAAAAAATAAAAAAATTATTAGGAAATCCCAAAAAGTAAAAATTTCTGAGAAACTAGAAATCGTTGAAACGGGGTCAGCCATATATAAAGACCCTGACCATAAAACAAATCACATTCAAATGGGGTCAGTTATATTTAAAGACCCCAAATTTTATGTTTAAAAAACCCCAAAATTAATAAAAATCGCAATCTTGGAAGCGCCAGACTAATAATTTGTTAGTCTTGGCGCTTTCAATTTGCTAACTAAGCATTTACTGGGCTGTTACCAAATAGGATGAAGGAATTGGTTGGGCACGTCCAGCACTGACGAGTGCCTGGTAAACAAAGGCGGCAACCTCGGCTCTAGTCGCTTGACGATTAGGATTGAGTTGCTTCGCTGTGGGATAGTTGATTACTAGCTGCTGTGCAGTTGCAGCCGCAACAGGAGCGATCGCATAATTAGGAATCTGGGCAGCATCGGTATAAAAAGAAAGGACGTTCTGATTATTCGCAGTTAAGCCCAAACCATTAGCTAAAGAGACTAGCACCTGCACTCTGGGAATTTGCTGCTGTGGTTTAAAAGTGCCATCAGGATAACCAGAAACAAATTGACTCTGGAAAGCAGATTGAATTGCAGCGTAAGCCCAGAAATTTGTTGCTACATCTTTAAACTTAATACCTACGCGTTTGACTGGTGGTGTTAAAGCTTTAGTGACAATAGTGGCAAATTGAGCGCGGGTTACAGGTTCATTGGGTTTAAAGCTGCCATCAGGAAAGCCAGCAATAATATTTTGAGAAGCTAAAGCTTCGATGTAGGTTTTTGCCCAGTAATTTGCTGGCACATCTTTAAAGGCAACAGGCCCACCAGGCGGTACATCAACAGCTGCGGCAACAAAATCTACTGAGCCAAAAATCTTTTTCTGATCGATATCGTTGCCAACAGCGACAATCTTACTGGTTTTAGTGGCGTTGTTCACATCATAACGAGTGTTATTGCGGATAAGATTACCACCAGGATTTTCGTTGGTGCCAAGGTCAGGTAAAGCACTAACAGTTGCGACTACACCATCCCGCTTATTGTTCTGAATGACATTCTTACGCAATACGGGCTTGGCTGACTCTGAGATAAAAAGACCATCTTGGTTTTCGACGATTTGGTTTTCCACAATTAGGGGTGTGGAAGTACCACCGATCGCTAGACCAAAACCAGTATCCTGAAATAAGTTACCCCGAATTTCTCCTTGAGCAGCTTTAGCAATTGAAATCCCATTGCCTTTGTTTTGGACAAAGATGTTACTTTCAATTTTAGGATTGCCTGTACCCGTCACAAAAACGCCCTCTCTAACACTGTTAGTAAAAGTACTGTTTTTGATAGTGGGATTAGTTGATTCCACCCACACAGCCGTACCCCGGCTATTTGGGTTGGTAACGCTGACACCAGTAATAGTGGTATCTTGTTCGGCAAGGATGGTAATGTCTTGTCTGGCAAAGGTACGACTAGTGTAGAAACCTCCACCTGTAATTAATATTGCCTGACCTTTACTAGCTTCATCACCTCGCAGTGTCACTCCTGGTTTAAGCAACAATGGGAAGGTTTCGCCACTTTCCTGGTTATAGTTCCCAGGTGCTAATTGAATAACTGCACCTGCTTGGGCTTGACTGAGAGCGAAACTGATGCTTTTGTAAGGTGCAGCTGAGGTTGTCCCAGCACTAGCACTGTCTACACCCGTTGCGGGATTAACATAAATTGCTGCGGCGGTTGTCGGAACTTGTGCTGTGAGAGTTGGGGCGCTCGCTTTTGGGTGAGTCGCACCAGCATTAACCGCACCGGGTAGTAATATTGAACCGCAGTAAACCGCAAGCATTGCCGTTAGTCCGGCTCCCCCGCGTAAAGTATATCTGAGATGACTGCTAGAAAGAAGGCGAAAATTTTTCGCTATAGAAATGTGAAAACCCCGATATTTCATTTTTTCCGTCTGTGATGTGCTGAATTACGGTATGTCGAACAAGGTTGAAACTAGCAGTCTTATAGCTGCTGTAAACCCATGCAAAACTATACTGGATGATTAGCACTGATTCAGCTAATTTCCTTAGATACATCACAGAACTTATACATTAGTTATATTATTTTATTCAGAAAATTTTACTAGTACAAGACGGCGCAAGTTTGCCTAGCTTTAACAAAGGGATTTTGCCCCTTGTTAAGCCCCAAGTCTAGTTAATCCAGATGATAGCTGGATTTTTGCCAAGCTGTAGGCTTTCAGGATAAGGCAATGTCTATCGCTGTTTTGTCTAAGCGCTCATCCTGTCTTTGCTTCGATTACTGAATTATTTATTTTTTGGTATTTCCTAAAGCCAGATGCCGCAACTAATTCTGCTGGAATATCATCACAGGAAAAGCAAACCTATTGGAAATTGAGAGAAATGCTTTTTAAATTTTCGGGGTTGCGTCGCACCTTGGTTTTACTAGGTAGTACCTGTCTTATACTTTTGTCTAATCCTACCTTTGCTGCGGAACGAGTAGTGTTGAACTATGGTATTTTCCGTGAATCACTTTCAGTAGGCGAACTATCCACCTTTGCCCAAACAGGTGAACTTTCACGTTCATTACGAGTTAATTTTGCGTTAGCACGACAAGATCCTAAAGCTATTCGTAAGTATTTAACAGAGCCTGTGAAAGTAAACCTGGTATTTTTAGATAGAGTTCTGAATAGCCAGATTGGTAATATTATTTTGGATCAAATTAGTCAAGTTATTTATACACCGTCTCACAGAGCAGATCGGCAGGCTTTGCGATCTGCTTTGGTACTTTCTGCAAGTCAAGATGGGCAGGTGTCGCTAATCGAAATTATTCAAAATTATCCCACTAATGAAGTGGAAGTTGATGGCAAACGCTTGGAGGGTGCATACCGTCAACTTCGTCGCTTGCAAACAAGCCTACAAGATTTACTCAATTTTTAGTAAGCTAAAGTTTCTAAAGTTTCCCTTAAATACCTTTGTACCTGCTGTTCCAAGCGAATTCCGTGTAATTGAGCATCACGTTCTAGTTGCCAGCGTTGAAAACCGGAACTAGTGGAGATCGCACATTTGAGGCTATACCAAATTTCAGTATCAGCAGAAAATTGGCGATCGCTAGAAGCTGGAATTTGAGCCATAGTTCCTCATTCCTTTATTTTTACTTGCAAGGTAATTGGGCATTGGGTATGGGGCATTGGGCATCGGTATCCCGATTCTTCTCTGCCCCTCTGCTTCCCTACTGCTTATTTTTAGCCTTTTAAAGTAAATAATATTACTTTCAGGGCTGTGATGAATCTGTATTAATCCTAAACAAGGATTGCAATAATCGGGGCACGATTTGATTAACCCGTACCCCTAAAATTGTGAAATCTTGCTTAATCTTTTCTAAAGATAATGGTTCTATGCCAGCGAATTCTGTCTCATTAATCACTAAAACTCGCATTACACTCACAGGTATTTGTAAAAATAGATTGCTGCCTAAAAAGGCTAATCCCGCAAGCACTAGTGCAAGGCTGCGCCATTGTGGAAGGAATTTGGCTGAATCTGCTACTAATGGGGCAAATTGGTAAAGATGCCACAGCACCCAAATCGACAATACTGCTGCCACTAATGCCAGGATACGATTTAACTTTGTATTAATTAAACAGAGAATTTTTCGCTGCCGCTCAGTCAGATTTTCTGGTTTTAGGGCTATTCCTAAAAGAGCGAATATATAAAAAGGGCGACGTAACTGCATCCATAGCAGGGGGAGAATACCAATGGCGGCAACTAAAAATAGCTCCATCCAGACTGGCAAAAACGGCTCGCCTACAGACAAAAATATTAAGCAGAGTACTAAAAAAACAGGCAACGTCGCCAACCCAGCGACGTGAATCCACAAAATAGGTTCAGAGCGAAATGAATGCATAGTAAAAAGTTATGAGTTAAGAGTTAGGAGCTTGGAATTAGCAGTCTTTAACTCCTAACTCCTAATTTATTACTCCTAACTTCTAACCATTTTACCCTTAACACTATCTCGTTAAGGTGAGAGTGCGGCGCTTCGTAACCATCTGATAGGATTCGATGATGTCACCTTCAACCCAATCATTGAATTTATCCATACCGACACCGCATTCATAACCGGCGTTGACTTCACGGGCATCTTCTTTCATCCGTTTTAGGGAATCAAGGACACCTTCATAAATCACCTTACCGCCGCGTCGTACTCTGACTTTGCAGTTACGAACTAGCTTGCCAGATTGAACGTAGCAACCGGCAACAGCACCGCGACCGACTGGGAAGACGGCACGAACTTCGGTTTGACCCAAGGGTTCTTCCACCAACTCTGGTTCCAAAAGACCTTCCAAGGCATCTTGGATATCTTCTAGGAGTTTGTAGATGACGTTGTATTCCCGGACATCTACACCCGCTTCATCGGCGGCTTGTCTAGCGCCACTGGCAAAGGTGGTGTTGAAGCCAATAATTACAGCGTTACTGGCAGCTGCTAAGTCGATGTCTGTCTCGGTGATTTCCCCAGCAGTAGCCAAGAGCATCCGAATTTGGACTTCGTTTTGCGGGATTTGCTTGAGCGCTCCCACAATGGCTTCTACGGAACCTTGTACGTCTCCTTTCAAGATCAAGTTGAGTTCTTTCAACTCGCCTTCTTGTGCTTGAGCCGATAAGGTTGTGAGGGTAACACGTCCTTGTAACAGGCGGGATAGGCGTTGTCTGTCGGCGCGATCGCTAGCGAGGGCTCTGGCTTCTTTCTCGTTCTGGAAGACCTCGAACTCGTCGCCTGCTGCTGGCACATCACTTAAACCCAACACCTCGACAGCAAAGGAAGGAGAAGCGATATCCACTCTCTTGCCTCTGTCATCCACCATCGCCCGGACTTTACCGAAGGCCGAGCCAGCTACTAAGATATCTCCCACATGCAGGGTGCCATTCTGAATTAGCAGGGTAGCAACTGCTCCCTTGGCTTTATCCAGATGTGCTTCAATGACAGTTCCTTTGGCGGTACGATCTGGGTTAGCAGATAGTTCTCCAACTTCTGCTACCAAGAGAATCATTTCTAAGAGCGTATCCAGATTTTCACCTCTGATGGCGCTCACGGGAACCATAATTGTCTCACCACCCCAATCTTCTGCGGTCAGACCATACTGGGTCAGTTCTTGTTTCACCCGCTCTGGCTGTGCCCCTTCTTTATCAATCTTGTTGATTGCAACAACAATTGGCACTCCCGCAGCTTGAGCGTGGCTAATAGCTTCAATGGTTTGGGGACGGACACCATCATCAGCAGCCACTACTAATACGGCAATGTCTGTTACCCTAGCTCCTCTGGCGCGCATTGCTGTAAAGGCTTCGTGACCAGGGGTATCCAGGAAGACTATCTGCTGTGGTTTGCCCTCATGTACCACATCCACATGGTACGCACCAATGTGTTGAGTGATACCGCCAGCTTCGCCAGCAGCCACTTTTGTTTTGCGGATTGAGTCGAGCAGGGTTGTTTTACCGTGGTCTACGTGACCCATAATTGTCACGACAGGCGGACGGCGATGAAGATATTCTTGGTCTTCTGCGCCGACCATTTCCGTAATTTTCCGAGCTTCTGCTTCTCGTTCGACGGTTTCTACTTCTATTTCTAGTTCTTTTCCTACCAGGGTAATTGTGGGAATATCCAGATTTTGGGTGATACTCACCGCCATGCCTTTGAGGAACAGGATTTTAACAATCTCTGTATCGGGAACGGCTAAAACGTCGGACAGTTCTTGTACAGTTAACGGCCCTGTGATCGTCACCTTTTCGGGACGATCGCGCTTTGTATCGGCTTCTTGTTGGCGACGGTTATTGTGATGGTCTCGGTTGGAACCAGACTTAGAACCAGGTTTTCTACTTCCTCTAGCAGTTGGGGCGCTAGCAAGGCTTGCACCCGGCATCTGTACAGGTCGAGTTGCTTTTGGTTTGGGAGGACGAGCGATGGAAAGGCTGACTTGGACGATTGCTGGTGAGTCGATATCGTCATCATCCAGCAAATCTTCTTCAAATTCATCATCCAATATCGGCTTGATCCGCTTGCCTTTAACGCCAGCTTTAGCCTTCTCTTTAACTTCGTCGATTATTTCCTCTTCTACCCACTTCTTGCCGCCTTTGGTCGGGCGAGGCGGACTTGGGCGTTTCAAATCGAGGAGATCGGGTGTAACTGGCTCATCACCCAGTCCTTGAGATTTGCCCGCTATTCCTGACATTTGTCTGGGTGGAGTAGCGATCGGCATTGCGGCGGCTACAGATTCACCAGGACGCGCTGGTCTGGGTCTTTGCCCCTCTCCTAGTTGTGATGGTGCAGATGGTCGATTGCCTCTCTGCTCTGGTCTGGTGGGTGCAGGGGTAGGTCTGGCCTGTCTTTGTGGCGCAGATTGTGGAGACTGGTCAGTTGGCAGTTTAGCAACTCTGGGTTTAATTTGCTCGCGATCGCCTTCAACTGGTCGTAGCCGTTGGTCGCGTTTGAGAATCGGTTTATCTGCTTGAGATACCGGCTCATCTGACACTTGGGCTACTTCTGCTTGGGCAACTTCTGCCGCCGGTCTTGCCGGAGGGGCAACTAATTGCGGTTTGATCGGTTTTTCCGATTTCGGTCTTGGTGGAACTACTTTTTCCGGTTTTTGGGATGCTACTTTTTCCGGTGCCTGACTTGGATTAGGTGTTTGTTCCAAGTCGGTGACAGGAGGTTGCTCTTGAGTCTCAGATTGAGTCCGGGGCACAGGTCGAGTTGGTGCCGC
The DNA here is from genome assembly GCF_014698055.1 of Nostoc sp. FACHB-133. Taxonomy (NCBI): domain Bacteria; kingdom Bacillati; phylum Cyanobacteriota; class Cyanophyceae; order Nostocales; family Nostocaceae; genus Nostoc; species Nostoc sp. FACHB-133. Next base: position 142,223 of record NZ_JACJSH010000013.1, on the reverse strand, counting down.
CGGCCTCATGGGTGAGGCTGGTGTAGCAAAAGGCCGTGGAGGTGAGGGAGGATTAGCTTCAGACAAGGCAGCTTGGGTATTGTTGGCAACTGACGCCTCTGGGGCGTTGGAGGTAGTATTTCTCAATATTTTGGGTTTGCGTATTTCCAAAATTTGCTGTTTGTGGGGTGCAGCAGGTCGGTTACGTCCGCCGTTTGGTGGTGAATTTGGCTTATGGCTGGTTGTACCTAGTTCCTTTTTGGCTGAAACATTGGTAGCTGCGAGCTTTTCCGCAGCCGTGCGGATGTTTTCTGCCTCGGATTCTGAAATCGTGCTGCTATGACTTTTGACCGCGATACTGAGCTGGTCGCAAATTGCTAGTAGCTCTTTGTTATCCAAATTCAATTCCTTTGATAATTCATAGATTCTAACTTTGCCGTTGGTCATCCACTCTTCCCCTTTAATTTACAGTTTTAGCGGATGGTTGCCTGGTTTGCGACATCTCCATCCTTGGATTACTGTTTTTAGACCGCCGTTTAGTTTTTGCCGGTGCCTCCAATCAGGAAAGAGAGATGTTTCGGTTTAATAATGGCATCCCCACCAGGAATGATGGTTGAGGGACACCCATAAAAATTTTTTAAATAAAAGATTTTTATAGGAATCCTTGACGCCGAACTGCGCCTGAGCGCTACCAGGTTGCCATTTTGTAGTTTCTTGTTTTGTTGATTCTGAATCTTCCACAACACAATCGATTACATCTTGTTCTGGGAAAGTTGCCTCGCCTCTCTTAAATTATTGGAGAGTCGAATGCTTTTTACACCCATTTACTATTTTGGCACTAACCTTAACGATCAACAGAGGGTGTGATGAAAGCACGACTTCGGCTTTGGCACAATTCCTCTGGTGATGATGTCACAAAGTTGTTCCAATTAAATTTGGTTTTGGGTATTGCTGCTGGCTAGACGTTGCGACAAGCTTTGGTACAGTGTTTCTGGCACTGATGCATGTAGCGATCGCCCTAGTCGATTTTTTTTTTGAGCCGCTTGTAAGCAACTCGTTTGCGGACAAATATAGGCAGAACGCCCCATGCCCTGATCTAATTGTACCTTTCCCGATGGAAAGACGCGGACAATCCGCCAAAACTCATCTTTTGAGCCTACTTTCCGGCAACTAATACAGCGCCGATAATTTGGTTTCATCAGTTTTCTGCGATCTCAGTCCAGCATTCTGGGTGTAAAAATAAGTTTTTTATTACTATTTTTTACTTATACCAAGGTGTCTTTCAGGAAATAATCCTTAAGACTCGGACTACAATCAACATTATCAAAACTTTACAAGGTTAATCAATTATTCGTCATCGTTATTGTCAAAACTATCCTCCTCTTCTAATTCGTCCTGATTTTCATCTTCTAATTCTTCGTCGAATTCAAGCTCATTTTCTTCTGCCTGATATTTTGCTCTGACGGCGGTAAATTTCTCATCCTCTCCGGCATAGTCGTATTTAGCTTTGTCTTTGATGTCTATTTTCCAACCAGTCAGGCGGGCTGCCAAACGGACGTTTTGTCCTTCTTTCCCAATAGCTAAACTTAGTTGATCTTCAGCCACAAGTACGTGAGTTTGCCGGGATTCTGGATCCATAAGGCGTACTTCATCCACCCGTGCTGGACTTAAAGCATTAGCAATGTACGTTGCTGGGTCTGGCGACCAGCGAATTACATCTATTTTTTCACCGCGTAATTCGTTGACTACCACTTGAATTCGCGATCCCCTGGCTCCGATACAAGCACCAACTGGGTCTACATCGCGATCTAGGGTATCTACTGCTATTTTAGTCCGGGGACCGACATAACGGGAGGGGGGGTTTGCCTCCCTTGCTACGGCAACAATCCGTACCACTTCATCTTCGATTTCTGGGACTTCGTTGGCAAACAGATAAACCACTAAACCCGCATCAGCACGAGACACCAGCAACTGTGGCCCTCGTTGTTGACCTTGGGAGACTTTTTTAAGATATACCTTGAAGGTGGCATTTGCCCGATAATTATCGTTAGGCAACTGTTCCCGCTTCGGTAATTCGGCTTCTACTTCTGGCTGACCAAAGCCACTGCTAACTGCCAAAACCACAGATTGCCGCTCAAACCGTAGGACTCTTGCTTGCAAAACAGTTCCTTCTAAATCTTGGAACTCTTCTTGCACCATCTGGCGCTGTTGATCCCGTAATTTTTGCGCCAATACTTGCTTGGTTTGCATTGCCGCCATCCGACCAAATTCTCCTTGGTCGGGAGTCACATCTAGTACAACAGAGTCCCCTAACTGCGCTTCGGGGGCTACTTGTTGAACTTCGTCTAGAGAAATCTGATGGTCTGTGTTATTTACTTCTTCAACGATGGTTTTGGTGGAAAGAACGCGAAATCCCTCTCCGTCAATATCGAGTTCTACTTCAAAATTTTCAAAATAATCTTCGTCAAACTGTTTTCGCTCTAAATTTTGGGCGCGACGATAACGTTCGTAGCCTTTGAGTAGTGCTTCTCTAATAGCTGATTGAACTGCAAGACGGGGTAAATTCCGCTCACGACTTATACTTTCAATTAATTCTTTTAATCCAGGTAAAGTAACCATTGACATAAGCAATCTCCTTTAAAAAGCAGGGAGTGGGGGCTGAAAGCTACGCATTAAATAGAACCAGGGATTAGAGAATAGCTTTACACTAGCCCCTAATCTCTAGCCCTTAGTCCCTAAACTCTAGGCCCGAAACTCTAGCCTTGAGCGAATGGCACTCTAGTCTGTAATTCCTAAGCCCTAGCCCTTTGTTTATCGGCGCTCGTCTAGCTGCACCTTAGTAATTAGGGAGCGGGGAATTTCGACTACACGACCTTTTTGGTTTAAGTAAAGTGTTGTCTCATCCCGGCGAATCAACTGACCAATCCACTCTTGTTGTCCGTCGTAGGGAAGCGTTGTGGAAATAATGACAGGAAATCCTTTAAAGGAAATAAACTCCCTGTCTGTTACCAGTTGCCGCGAAATACCAGGACTAGACACTTCCAAGACATATGTATCTGGAACGATTTCCGCAGCATCTAAGGAGGCTTCTAAAGCACGGCTCATCCTCTCACAATCATTCAATCCGGTGTCTTGCTGAGGATTGCGAATGTCTACCCGCAACACTGGTGGACTTTGGTGAGTGTGAAAGACCACGCCAACCACTTCCAATCCCAGTTCTTCTGCTACTGGTGTCGCCAAATCAATAATTTGTGGAACTAAAGGATGAGCCATGAGAGAATTCAATAAAAAAAGTGGGCACTGACCCACTTCCTGCGATAGGTATATCTTCCAAGAAGTCTTGTGACGAATCAATGATGGTTCGCCCTCATTCGAGTTTAGCGCATTTAATGGATAGTCGAGTATAGGCAGTCGGTATAGGGCATAGAGAAGAGACAAGGGAGACAAGGAAGAGACTTGTTCAATAATTTCCCCTTGTCCTCCTTGTCTCCCTTTTCCCCTAATCCTTTCCTGCTCCCCACTCTCTCTACCCTTCGCGTATTTTTGGCAGAGTGGTGCTTTTCTCAACGACTGTTGGAACTGATGCTTGTGTGCGTAGCTGCCTGGTTTGCTCGATAATTTGGTCTATGTCTTCTTGGGATAAACGCTGGACGTAGTTGATTTTGATTTCCTCTAAGAAGTCAAAAAGTAAACTCTGAATTTCGGAAAGTACATGTTTTTCCTTCATTTCAGATCCCAAAGCTTCGCTAAACCTTTCTACGAGTTGACTGGTGAGTTTTGCGCCAACAGGGTCTTCAACAGCGCTAACTAAAGTTTTATAAAGATTAGTTGTGATTTGCGTCGCCAGTTGTTCGCTTAACTGAGTTTGAGCTTTTCCCACGCCAGGGAGATTCTGGAGGTTGCGGTAGACGGGGACTTGATGGAAAACGGTTTCGATGTTGTGGCGCAAAATGGCAACGATTGCAGGTTGAATATCAGGTAAGACTTGGTAAACAATTGTTTTTACCAAAAGACCTGCGATCGCTTCCACTTCATTCACATTATTAATATCTATGTAGGGACGTAAATTTTCTTGTTGTGAGAGCCAATCCGTTAACTCACCCCGTTGAATTGAACCCTGAACCTGGTTAATTACCCTTACTACTACTACTTCTGTGAGTTCTTCAGCAAAATTGGCGACAATCCCCTGATGAATTTGCTTTCGCACTGGCTGGAGATCCAATAAATGCGCTTGATCGAGGCGGACTAATACAGGTAAGATTCGCAGCCAACGCCAAAATGGTAGGAGTAAAAATACGTCGTACCAACGCCACAATAGTGCTTCAAACCAGCTTAAACCAAGATGTCGGCGTTTGATTAAGAAGGTACGCCCCAGCAATTCTACGCCAAATAAAATCACGAAGGGTAAGTCAATAATCCAAAAATTATCCACAAATTCACCACTTTCACCGATTTGGCGGTAGTAGTTAGTGGCAATTAAAGGGCGGATGCTCTTGTTAAAAAAATTGATTTCTTTAATCCAGCCATTTTGCGAGAGGTAAGGCTGACTCCAAAAAATGGCAAAGGACTGTTTTGCAGATTCGTTACCGATGTGCGATCGCATCCGCTTTTTGATTTTTTCCAAAGTCCCACTTTTATTAACTCCAGCAAAGGGGTTACTGTCAATCATCTCGTTGCTAAGACGCTTTATTTGCTCTAGTCTGCTTTTTACCTCAGAAGACTCTAATCCTGTTTGGCTGACTTGTTCTTCTAATGCGTCTACTGTTTCTAGATAACTTTTTGTGTCTCGGTGGGGTTCAATACCTTTTATTGGGTCATAAATCTGAATAACTTGCGGAAGTTTCCGTAAGTAAAAATCTCGCCAAGGTACGTAACTTAAATTAAACAAAACTAAACCTAAATTTACAGTGGTAGTAATTGCCATAAATCTTTCAAACCAAAGATTCCTCTGCTTAGAAGATTTTATATCTTTCTTTTTTTGTTGCATTTTATACATTTTTTGGATATTTGGAATATCAGCTTTTTCATCCATTAATTTTCGTTTCTTTCCAACCAAGTACAGCAATTTGCAGTTGAGTAGACCTCAGTATAAATGTATGTATATGTATTTATGTCAACTTAAGATTAAAAAAATGCTTAGAGACAAAGGGTTTAAGTTGACACCGATCCACATAAATGCATCAATATCGAAATTGAGTGTTCAAAGTATGTATTCGCTTCAAATGATAACCTCTGCATCTCTGCCAATACAAGATACGTCTTTTGATGGATGACATGAATTATCTTTTATACATGTGGCTAACTTTGGCAAAAATTATTCAAAAATTATTCAAAAATCATTAAAAAATCGCGAAAAAAGTTATTAAACAAACTTAAAATGCAGCTGTTAACATTTATAATCCTGCTGATTTAATCCAAAGGAGTTTTAAATATGTGGTGTGGTTTTGGAAAATCAAGCGCAACTTTTGCTGTTACTTGCCTGATAAGCGCTAGTGTGGTAATTGCAGACACAGGTTTCGCAGCACCTCAACGTAGCTATACGCCCCAGCAATTCCGTTCTGTGTTGCGAGGTCTAGGCTATAACGTCAAGGTAACAAATGGCCCTTTGACAGATGAGGAAACCAAAAAGGCAATTCGTGAATTTCAGACAGGTTATAAGCTAAAACCAGTTGATGGGATAGCAGGGCCAAAAACCCAAGATTTTGCTGCTAACATTGTTAAAATTCTGCACACAAATTTGAATGCAGTAGTCAAGCCTAATCCTCCCCTACCGCGCGATCATTTTTACGGTTCCCGCACGGAAGAAGTGGTGAAGGAGTATCAAAAGAAACATCAGTTGCAAGAAACTGGAATTGCTAATTTAGCACTCCGCCAAAAGCTGAATGAAGAAGCAAAGACAGTCTTGAGTCAGCCAACAGCTAAACCAACGGCTACACCGACAGCTAAACCAACAGCTACGCCAACAGCTAAACCAACAGCTACGCCAACAGCTAAACCAACAGCTACGCCAACAGCTACACCGACAGCTACACCAACGGCTACACCGACAGCTACGCCAACGGCTACACCGACAGCTACGCCAACATCTACACCCTAGTCTCCACAAAAACCCCTACCCAAAGACCCTCAAGTCATCTGATTTGGTTCTTCTAAGGGTCTACCCTTGGGTATAGGTAGAATTGGACGGGGGTCATTGTAAGGCATAGGAATGTACTGCACGCTGGGTCGCCCTCCTTGCGCCTGTGGGTACAAGTCCATGAGATCATAAATAGAATGGGGCAGTCCGACAGTTACGGGCAGCCCCATTTCTGTTGCTTCTTCAATAGTTATGGGATAGTCGTGGGTGACGCGCCCGGTTGTCAAGGCTTCGATAATCGATTCGATATTTTCTGGTAGAACTTTTTGTTTGGGTATACTGTCTTTAAGCAAAGTTCTTACAAACCTCTGTACCTGCCCAATTGCTTTGCGTGAGAGGTCGGCCATAATTAAAGTTTGATCATCAATCTCACTGATGGGTTTATCTTCAATTACTTGTAGGATACTTGCTGCGGGGTAATTACCCAATTGGGGATCAATTGGCCCCAAGACAGCGTTAGCATCCATAATAATTTCATCAGAGGCCAGGGCAAGCATTGTACCGCCACTCATCGCATAGTGCGGGACAAAGACTGTGACTTTTGCCTGGTGGCGAATTAATGCTCTGGCGATTTGTTCTGTTGCCAAAACCAAACCGCCAGGGGTGTGCAAAATTAAGTCAATTGGTACATCTGGGGGTGTGAGGCGAATAGCTCGTAAGATTTGTTCTGAGTCTTCGATAGTAATGTAGCGAGATATGGGAATTCCCAGAAAGCTAATAGACTCTTGGCGGTGAATTAACAAAATTACCCGACTTTTGCGTTCTTGTTGAAATTCTTGTAAAGCACGCAAGCGGCGATATTCTATTTGACGTTTTTGCCAAAGGGGTTGTAAGGAAGTTAGAAGCAGGAAAATCTAAAATAAATCACCAATACCAAAACCCATAAAATTATTTATTGTTCAAAAATCACGGTTGCCGTGATTTTTGTCACAAATTTGGGGCGATCGCAGTTCTATCGTAAGACTAGAAGATGTAGAGGGGGATAAGGTAGAGAAGGAAGATTTTGCTCTCCGTTCCCCTACTTCTTCATCTCTCCCGTCGCCAAATCTTGATAGTATCGTCATCACTACCGCTCACTAGGGTTTGTCCATCAGGACTGAAAACGACACATCGAACATAGCTAGAATGCCCTGTAAGTGTGCTGATTTCTCTACCACTGTGTAAATGCCACAGTTTGATAGTGTTGTCCCAACTGCCACTAGCGAGAAATTGCCTATCCTGGCTAAAGGCAACTGACCAAACTGAATCAGAATGACCACTGAGAGTGCGAATTTCTCTGCCTGTGTTTACGTGCCACAATTTAATTGTGTTGTCACCACTGCCACTAGCAATCATTTCTGCATCGTGGCTGAAGGCGATACAGTTGATGAAGAAGGAATGACCTGTAAGTGTGTAGATGTTTCTGCCCGTGTATACTTGCCACAGTTTGACGGTGTAGTCATTGCTGCCACTAGCCACAAGGTGTCTATCCTGGCTGTTCGTCGTTGTAGCTGTTCTCGGAGAATAAGCGATTGACGAAACTGAGTCGGAATGACCTGTGAGAGTTTGAATTTCTATACCAGTGTTTACTTGCCATAGTTTAATTGTGCAGTCAGCACTCCCACTAACAAGAAACTTGCCATCTGGACTAAAGGCAACAGAATTCACCCAGTTAGTATGACCAGTAAGAGTGCGAATTTCTTTTCCGGTGTTTACATCCCACAATTTGATGGTGTTATCCCAACTACCGCTAGCTAAGATTCCCCGGTTCAGGTCTGTAACTCCCCCAGATTTGCCAGAATCTGCTTGATAAGAAAAGTTTGAAGAGATTGGGCTAAAGGCGACGGAATTAACCATACTAGAATGACCAGAAGACCAACGACCCACTTGACGCACTAGCTTGCCAGTACCCAGTTGCCAAAGTTTAATAGTATGGTCATTACTGCCACTAGCAATCAATTGTCCATCTGGACTAATAGCGATCGCATGAACCATACTAGAATGACCTCTGAGGGTCTGTACGCATTGCCAGTTTTGCTGGTCTAATACAACAGGTGGAGGTAATTTTACTCTGGGCGTTATCACTAAGGTGGATGTTGCTGGTGCTATATTTTTCTCGTTTTCAGGGCCCAATAAATCCAACCACTCCTGCACAGATTGGGGACGATAGGTCGATTCCAAATCCATGCCGCACATAATAGCTTGATTTACCCTATTGCTGATGTTGGGATTAAAATATTGTGGTGGTTCTAAATTAATATTGTGCCGTCTATCATCTGCACTTGTTGGTATCACTCCAGTCAGCAAATTATACAGAGTAGCAGCTAAAGCATAGATATCAATGTATTCTCCTCGTGGCGCTTCTGATTCATACTGCTCAGGTGGGGCAAAACCAGGAGTACGATACACTGTATGTCTTTGAATTACATTAGGAATAAATTCTCTAGCGATGCCAAAGTCTATCAGCACTGCTTCAGATTTATCAATGCGGATCATAATGTTGCGTGGTTTGAGATCCCGATGCAGCAATCCTTTAGAATGGATTAGTGTCAAAGCGTCGCCAATTTGTCTGATGTAGAGCAGCGCTTCTGCTTCTGATAGCACTCCAACCCGTTTTAAATACTGTCCTAAGTCTTCGCCTTCGATGTATTCCATCACCATGCAGGGCAAATTCCCATCATCGAAGATGGTTTCTATTTCTACTATATGGGGATGGTGACACACAGCCAGCCTAACTGCTTCATCACGGAAGTCTTGCCGTAACTTGTTTCGGTGGAGTATCCAGGCGGGGTGGTTCAGGATTTCTTCTTTAAGGGTTTTAATCACTCGCAGTTGATTCCGTTGATTTCTGGCAAGATAAGTAATGCCAATTCCGCCTTCACCTAGTTGGCTTTCGATAATGTAGCGTCCCCCGAATAAAGACTTTCCTGCATTCCACACCATTAGTAATATTTGACAATTGCTGGTATTTATTTTGGCACAGTATCAAAACAGCCAACCCGAATTTTTGGGAATTCCATTTGAATCGCTGTTGTAGATTTTTGGAAGTTAGTTACTTAGAGAACATTTTCATTAACCTCGATTATTACTAATAGTATAAAGTTGTGTATACCCTAATAGCTTTAGCGAAACTTTGCCTTTAGATCAAAGTATGAGAGTTGATTGCTCATGTTAGAGTAAACGATGACTTTCGCTATATTTGTTCATAATAATTTGACTTGTAGGTAATCTTTAATTATGCTAAAGAATCTGAATCTGAAACAAAAATTTACAATTCTGCTACTGGTAATTCTGACATTTGGTTTGAGCTTGAGTGGATTTGCTCTTTCTTCTTTGCTTAGGGAGAATGCTAAACAAGATATTAGCTCTACCGGTCTCATCCTCATTCAAACAATGAGTTCTGTTCGTAAATACACCAGTACTCAAGTGAATCCAGAGCTAGTTGATAAATTGGCTACCGAGTTTTTGCCGCAAACCGTACCTGGATACTCAGCACGGGAGGTATTTGAGATTTTACGGAAAACAACAGAATATCGTGATTTCTTTTATAAAGAAGCAACTCTCAATCCCACAAATCTGCGGGATAAGGCTGACGGTTTTGAGACGGAAATTGTAGAAAGGTTCAGAAATAAATCAGACCTTAAAGAAGTGAGTGGATTTCGCTCAATTCCTAGTGGGGATATCTTTTATATTGCTCGTCCTTTAAAAGTTTCTGAAGAAAGCTGTCTGAAGTGTCATAGCGTACCAGAGGCTGCTCCTCAAAGTATGATTACTCTTTATGGCACAGCTAATGGGTTTGGGTGGAAGCTGAATGAGATTGTCGGCGCTCAAATTATATCAGTACCGGCAAAGAATGTAATCAGCAAAGCAAATCAGTCTTCTTTACTAATTATCTTAATTGTATCAACTATATTTATAGCGACTATCCTGTTAGTTAACTTGTTCTTGAATCGACAGGTTGTTGTTCCTCTCAAACGCATGACTCGCATAGCGGAAGAAGTTAGTACAGGACACATGGAAGTTGAATTTGAGCAGATGTCTAATGATGAAATCGGTAATTTAGCTAGAGCCTTTAAACGGATGCAGTTAAGTTTAGAAATGGCAATGAAAAGAATCAAACGCACTCAGGGGGGTACAGGGGATTAAAATAATTAGTAATGACGCTCTCTCTACGAGATGCTGCGCGTACTTGCTTCTCTGTAAGAGTAAGCGCTACACTAACGTAATTAAGTTTTATAGCCCAATACGGTTCAGTTAAAGAAATCGTAGGTTAAGGTTTTTATGGCTAACTGAACCGTATTGTTTTATAACCAAGATTTACATCCCTTCACAAAGGTAAACTTATTAGAAATAGTTGAATAATTGTAACTTATTTCTAAATTGATCTAGGACTCATATTTGATTTTGAAAAAATCTAGTATATCTCAAATAGGCTTTTTGACTATTGCCTTGCCACGCAAATAATCATGGCTATGCCATGCTGCGCGAACAGAAATCAAATCGGATTACTAGAGTAGTCTAGATATCTATGAAAATAAGCTTTTTTTGAATTCAAAAGCTGCTTGAAAGTTAGGAATTTGGTTGGCTATAAGTTCAACAAATTGATCAGGTAAAATGTAAGGATTCTCATCTAATATTTCTTCTATAATCAAATTTGCCATTGGCCCGATGTGGTAGGCTAATTCTTGTTGACAATGTTTAATAAATCCTGGTTGGAGTGAAGGTTGTTGTTGTTCAATTTGCCCACTTTGTACATTAGCAGGTAAACTAGGTGGACTAAAAACTGTTTCTCCAGTTTGATTGTATGACTGCGATATTGCCGACATAGCCTGAAATTCAGGATTAAATACCGTAGCAGGCAAATCATCAAGCATGACTGGAGGAGACATTGCTAGTTCTGGTTCTCCAATCCGCTCTAAATCTTTGATAACTTCTCTGGCTGTTTGGTATCGCTTGTTAGGTCTATCTGCCAACATACAATCAAGTACTTGAGCGAACTCATCACTAACGTAAGTATAATAACGCCAGTTCCATTCAAGTGAGTATTGATCCATTAGTAAAGATGGATCTCTACCTGTGAGTAGTACAATAGCTGTTACTCCCAAGGCGTAAAGGTCACTAGAAGCCGAGCATAAACCTAAGCTAATCTGTTCGCGAGGTGCATACCCCACTTTGCCTACAAGAGACATTTTGCCAACAAATGTTACTTGGTGATTAGAACTTTTCCCCTCGTTCATGTCAGCAATTTGCTTCCCAACTCCGAAATCAATCAGCACTGGCAGATCCTTGCCATCAGGTAACATGATGTTATCAGGAGAAATATCTCGATGGATGATGTTGTGCTGATGGACATATTCCAAAACAGGCAATAGATTTTTTAGCCACTGGATAACTTCGTCTTCAGAAAAGTTTCTTCCTTGACGTTGAAGTTCTCCCAACAGCCTAGAATATGTTTTGCCGTCAACATACTCTTGTACTAGGAATAACCGACCATCTCCTTCAAAGCAAGCTAAAAACTTGGGGATTTGAGGATGTTGCAATTGATGAAGGATTTTTGCTTCTCTTTTAAATAGGTTGCGATATTGTTCCAGCCCACTTTCCCCTGTGCCAATGGGTGCAAACTCCTTGAGGACACAAGCTTCATTAAACCGCCGAGTGTCAAATGCCAAGTAAGTTCGCCCCAATCCTCCCTGTCCCAGAAGTTTTTGGATAATATAGCGGTTATCAATTAGAGTTCCAGCAGCTATTTCTGGTCTTGTCATAGGCGACTGTGACATCTCATCGCACTCCTCGCGATTTTATTGTTGATAAATTATCTAGTTTGCTGAAAGTCAGAAACTCTAGCAGATAAGGGCTGATAACATCCTTAAAATTGAGGTTAGCACCACTATCAACACAAGGAAATACACTTTTCTACAATCTTTGAACGGTCTTGTGTAACCAAATAGACAATTTTTACAGGGGTAGCTAGATGATACTACTTGTACTTACGTATTTTAGCAGATGGGATATAATCAGTGTCTGCGGTAATATCTGCGAATATTCAGATTATCACCTTTTGAAGTTGTAGCTGAACCACATCTCATTCCTAGCAACTCAATTAGGATTGAGTTTTGGAACAGTTAAGGATATAGCGTGACATCATGGTTTTTGAGAAAAAACTAAAGTTTCTATAGACTTCTCCAAATAAAATATTATATGTATTTCAAGTGCTGAATATGCGATCGCTCTCAAAAATTAATCTTTAGTGGAGCCAGTCTTGTTATTTGATAGCTACTTCGGCACTGGCTACCAAAGCTTTCTGTATTAGGTGATTCTTCAAAGCCGAAAATTATACTGCGTGTAATAAATAATACTCCTGAAGTCTACAATAATTTATCTGCTTCATCAGTATTTACACTTAACTGACGTAAACGTTCTACTAATTGTTCTGCTTTTTGTTTGGCTTGAGCAGCTTCTTGTTCAGCAATCATAGGTCGTTTGCTAGTGGCATAATTTTCAAGTGTTAACGGGAATAAATTAGCTTTAGCTTTGGTATTATTAGCAATAATAATTAACAAAAATACTCTCAACTTTTGGCTTTGATTGGTATTGTTTAAAATTTCATCTTTATAAAAAAATGCTAGATTTAGCAAATTTTTCGCTAATCTAGCAAACCTAAATGATTTACAGGAAGTCTAATCTTCTGGCTCAATTCCCGCCGCCCGCAATTGTGCTGCTAGTCGTTCAGCGCGTTGGCGTTCTTGTTCGGCGCGTTCGCGTTCCTGTTGGGCTAACTCAGAACCCCAAGGCAAAAGGTTTCCTTGTTCATCCCACCACCGTAACCACTTTCCGGCGCGATTTTCACGAGTACCTTGCCACACCCCAAGGTAAAGATTCATTTCTGCTATCCAGTAGCGTTGATTTTCATCAGCTTCTTGCAAAATGTACTGTTCTGTGTTAGTTAAGCGATACATTTCGATACTGCCGCTATCTGGCTCAAAGATGATGTAGTTTGGCACTTTTAAGATGCGCTCGTAGAAAAACCATTTTCCTGGGGGATATGTGGCTTTGATAGAATATTCTGTTTCCTGTGTATCGGAAATAAATTCCATCACAATTACGGGAATGTCTCCCTGTAATTCAGGTGTGTAACTGCGTGTTACTTCTTCTCTACTAACATTAATTTTGGCAATGAAAGCCCAATCAGGCGCTTTAATGACTATTTTGTTGTTTAGAGTGGCACAAATGCCGTAATTAGTTGTTGTTAGGGTGTTAGCTGAAATTTTTCCGGCTAATTGTAGGCTTTCCGTGAGTGCAGCAGCTAATGCTGGTTGGTTGATGTTGTCCACTGGATCATCTGGGAGTTTGTAATCATCGGGTAGTTTTTCCCAAGTGATTTGGTAGTCTTGGGTGAGGGTTGTCATGATGGGTTTTCCTTTGGTCTGTAAAAGGGATTGGGTACTGGATTTTCACTTGTAAAAATATGGAATTTACTTTGACCCTTCCCAAATTTTGGAACAATTTCCCAGTACCCAGTAGTTACTCATCTTCATCGGGTTCTAAATCATCAGCTGTCAATTCTTGATGCGGGATGGCGGCGATAATCGCATCTATAACTTTAGAGACTGGTAATATCTCAATATTTAAGTCGGGGAATTTTGTCCCTTTGGGCACGATCGCTCTTTTAAATCCCAACTTAGCAGCTTCTTTCAATCGCAGTTCCATTTGGGAAACCGATCGCACTTGTCCGCCTAACCCAACTTCACCAATTAGTACTGTACCTGGATCGACAATGCGATCGCGGAAACTGGCGACAATTGCGATCGCAATTCCCAAATCTACTGCTGGTTCTTCCACATTCAACCCACCCGCAGAAGCAACGTAGGAATCTAACTTGGACATGGGAATTCCCACGCGTTTTTCTAAGACGGCGAGAATTTGCACTAGACGGTTGTAGTCTACGCCAGTTCCAGCACGTCGAGGAGAAGGGTAGCTGGTGGGACTTACCAAAGCTTGCAATTCAACAACAATGGGGCGAGTACCTTCGCAAGCAACCACAATGGCAGTACCTGGCGCTGGATCGTCACGGTTGCCTAAAAATAACTCTGAGGGATTGGAAACTTCTCGCAATCCATCTGTCACCATTTCAAAAATGCCGATTTCGTGAGTTGCGCCGAAGCGGTTTTTGACTGTGCGTAATAATCGATGGGAGGCAAAGCGATCGCCTTCAAAATACAACACTGTATCAACTAAATGTTCTAAAACTTTTGGCCCCGCGATCGCTCCTTCTTTGGTAACGTGTCCCACAATCAGCATGGTGACATCTTCATGCTTCGCCACCTTCATCAGTGCGGCAGTACATTCCCGTACCTGAGCCACTGAACCTGGTGCAGAAGTCAACGCTGGAAAAAACACAGTTTGGATACTGTCAATCACCGCCACGTTTGGCTTGAGAGAATCTATTTCCCGTAAAATTTCTTCTAAATCTGTTTCTGGCAGTACATATAAATCTGCACCTATACTGTCAGGGTCTATGGGTAGTGTCGGATCTACCACTACTTCAACCTTCTCCTCATTAACCACACTTAGGGGTTTTGATACCCCTAAACGAGAAGCTCGTAATTTTACTTGCTGTCCCGATTCTTCACCGGTTACGTAAAGGATGCGGTATTTCTGTGCTAATTGATTTGATACTTGCAATAATAAAGTTGATTTACCAATACCCGGATCGCCACCAATCAGCACCATAGAACCGGGGACAACTCCACCACCAAGCACCCGATCCAATTCTCCATAACCAGACTCCCAACGGGCGATTTGGCGATCGGTAATTTGATCAAATGTTAAAGAAGCTCGTGCTTTTGCTGGTTTATTGTGAGATTTGCCATTGCCTTGAGCTGATTGCCAACTACTGACTCCTCCCCGGCTGGGTACATCTACTGAGGATTGAATAGAAATTTGTTCTTCTAGAGAGTTGTAAGTACCGCAAGCGGGACACTTACCAAACCATTGGGGCGATTCTGCTCCACATTCATTACAAGTAAAAAAGGTTTTTGGCTTTGCCATTCTTAAATCTTATTAAATAATCTTAATATTTACTTAATTCTTGAAAAAAACTAAAAACCAATAATAGTAGTATTTAGAGCTTTTTCCAAATCAATTGATGGAATGATATCTTAATATTATGGTATTAAAAATTAATCATGTAAATTTTTAGTCAAGGAGCCTAGAGAAACTTGGAAAGCCATAAAGAAAAAATCTTGGTGGTAGACGACGAAGCCAGCATTCGCCGGATTTTGGAAACACGCCTTTCCATGATTGGCTACGATGTAGTGACAGCTGGTGACGGGGAAGAAGCTTTAGAAACTTTTCGCAAAACTGAGCCTGACTTGGTAGTTTTAGATGTAATGATGCCAAAGCTAGACGGCTATGGTGTATGTCAAGAATTACGAAAAGAATCAGATGTCCCCATTATTATGCTAACAGCCTTGGGTGATGTAGCCGATCGCATCACCGGGCTAGAATTGGGTGCTGATGACTATGTAGTTAAACCATTTTCCCCCAAAGAGCTAGAAGCGCGGATTCGCTCGGTGCTGCGGCGAGTAGATAAAAACGGTGCTTCTGGAATTCCCAGTTCTGGGGTAATCCATGTCGCTAATATTAAAATCGATACGAATAAGCGACAAGTCTACAAAGGCGATGAGCGCATTCGATTGACGGGTATGGAGTTCAGCTTGTTAGAGTTGTTAGTCAGTCGCTCTGGAGAAGCTTTTTCTCGTTCGGAAATTTTGCAGGAAGTATGGGGTTATACACCAGAACGTCATGTAGATACCCGCGTGGTAGATGTGCATATATCACGTTTACGGGCAAAATTAGAAGATGATCCCAGTAACCCAGAATTGATACTCACAGCCAGAGGTACTGGTTATCTTTTCCAGCGAATTATTGAACCAGGGGAGGAGTGAGGAGATGAGGCAGGGGGCAGGGGAGGCTGGGGGACAAGGGGACAAGGGGACAAGGGGACAAGAGGTGAGAACTTGAAACAAGTTTTTCCCCTTGTTCCCAATTCTCCTTGTCCCCAAGTCCTCTTGCCCATGCTCAATGACTAATGACTAATTACTAATGACTAATGACTGACCCTAATCGAGTTTTGCGGCGTTTACCTATTGTTGTGGGTGGGCTAGGCGCTGTACTTTTATTGATTAACCGTTTGTTGACACCGGAATTAACCCAGTCTCAATCGCGTGGTGATGTGGTGGGCGTGATTTTGAGTGCGGTGTTAATTTTGACTGGTTTAATTTGGCAGCAAGTTCAGCCGCGATCGCCTGATATTGTAGAACTAATTGGAGAAGAAGGTTTTGTACTAGCAGCAGATTTACCCGAAGCCGTGAAAACAGAGCTAGCCTGGGCATCTCATTTATTGTTGACTAATACAGTAACGCGCTCGCTTGTGGTTTATTACCAAGGTAAGGTTTTGTTGCGTCGTGGTATTTTGGGTACTAAATCTGAAGTTGTACCAGGAGTAATCTTAAAACAGGTACTCGAAAAACAGAAGCCGATTTATCTAGTTGCTCTAAAAATATATCCAGGTAGGCTTGAATTTGATTATTTACCAGAGAATACTCAAGGTGTAATTTGTCAACCTATTGGCAACCAAGGTGCGTTAATTTTGGGAGCGAATGCTCCTCGCAGTTATACCAAACAAGATGAAAATTGGATTGCCGGAATTGCTGATAAATTAGCCGTTACTCTTAGTACTTAGATTACTGCCTAGTTTAAAAATCTAAAATTAGTTCACCAAGAAGTCAAAAAATTCCACCCTTCCTTTTCTTCTGGTGTCTTTTCTTCTTTTGCTTCTGATTCTTCTGGTGTATTTAAATTTGTCTGTTGAATTAAATTATCATAGGCTCCAGAATCAACCCATCTTAATAATTCGCCAGCCCGCATAACTACCCAAGAAAGCCCAGACTCTGTATAGCTTAATATTTTGGTGACTTGATCCACACTCTCAAAGTTATTGGATGCAAACTCACGGGCTTGGACAAGAAAATCTTCCATTACAGCAGTAGTCAAGTACTCATCTGGCAAACCTGCGAGTTTCATCAGTGTAGTAGTTGCTACATCAATATCCTGACAAGCAAGCAAAGCTGCCCGATCAGCAGTGAACCTAGCCATCATCCGCCAATTATACAAACCCAATTCCATACCACCAGCTATCAAACCACCCACACCCAGCGTTGTACTGCTTAACAAATTTTTCAAAGTTGGCATCACAATTGCCATTTGGTGATAAACCATGTGCTGACTCTTGATGCGAGCAATTTCATGTCCGAAAACGTAAAGTAACTCATCCGGGCCAAGCCATTCCATTGCATCTAAATTGATACCAACAAGGGGTTTTTCCACCCCAACAATATAGGTTTCAATATGTCCTGTGCCTTGAAACAGATACAGTTCAGGAAGGGGAGCAACATCAAGAATTTCACAGGTTTCTACAAATGCTTGATGTAATTGGGGAAAATTACGGGGCGAAATTCTGATTTCACTACCAAGGCTTTGCAGTCTGAGTAAGCGATCGATGCCGTATTCGTTAACTTTCTTAAGTAGTAAGGAAACACCAGGCATATTTTGCAAAGAAGCCAAGGCTTTGCGATCAAAAGGATGTTCGTAGGCTTCTGAACTCAGTCCAGTTAATATTTTTCTCGTCATAAGTTTTGAGCTTTATTTTGGAGTGTTTGGGAAGTTCAGTT
This sequence comes from Nostoc sp. FACHB-133, assembly GCF_014698055.1. NCBI lineage: Bacteria > Bacillati > Cyanobacteriota > Cyanophyceae > Nostocales > Nostocaceae > Nostoc > Nostoc sp. FACHB-133. The sequence goes on along the minus strand of NZ_JACJSH010000013.1, from coordinate 124,397 downwards.
AGTCAGTACGAATGGCTTGTGCTTTCAGTACGCCTGAATTATTACGACAAGCCTTGAGCGATCGCAGAGAGATTTTAGCAGATTGAACTAGAAAATCATATTTGCTGCCGGTGAAATCTCAGCATTTATCAGCATTTTGCCCAGATACAATATAAAGTAGGGGCGCTTGGAAATTTAGAAATTTATCTATGCAAATTATTTATTGGCTATTAATTGCCGTAATGGTTGTGGGTATCATCGGTGCTGTAGTTCCAGCCATACCCGGTAGCAGCTTAATTTTAATTGCAATTATCGTCTGGGGAATCGTTAGTAGTTCCTTCGCGGCTATCAAGATTCCTCTGATTGTGACGATTATAGTTTTACTGCTCAGTGTCGGAGTGGATTTTTTAGCTAGCTATGTGGGAGCAAGACAAGCTGGAGCTAGCAAATGGGGGCAAATTGGCGCAATTGTCGGTTTGGTGGTGGGATTTTTGGGATTATTGCCAACATTGCCTTTTGGGGGGCCACTGTTAGGAATTTTACTAGGCCCGCTTTTGGGAGCAATTATTGGTGAGTACATTTACCGACGTGAATTTGGGTTGGCGGTTAAAGCAGGTATAGGAATTGTAGTCGGCTCATTGGTGGGAAATTTGATTCAAGGGTTGTTAGCGATCGCAGCAGTTGTAGTTTTCGTTGTGACAACTTGGCCACAAGTATTTGGTTCTTAGCATTTCAACATTTGAGAATATAGCCGTCATAGCTAGTAGTCAGTCTATTTATTACAGACATTCAATTAGCTGACTAAAATTTTCTACCTTACACCACTGGCAAAAATTTTGGGTTTTTGAGACGCGATAAATCGCCGTCTCTACAAGTGTTTTGGTCTTATCTGAACTGTATTGATCTATGGACAGGAGGAACCGCTACTTACTGTATTTATTGAATGGATAAATAAATCTTCTTTATTTCAACACTTCTCAGATAAACATTCTCCATTCCTCTTGGAGTCTTGGTAAAAGGTAAATTGGCACCCTTCAAAAAGTTTGGGAAATCTTCAATGGCTGAATATAAATATATTGCTTACTCTATTTATCTAAAAAATAGTTGAGTAATTTACAATAACAAAAAGCACAAATTATATTTAGTATACGTAAGTTAAATAGCTCGGCTTCAACCCTATTAAATGATAAATATACGAAGGATAGATATACCAGAAATAAAAATTTTATGAAGACTACTCAGCAATTGAAGATGTAATGAAGACCACTAAGTAAATCTTGCATACTCAGAATCTATGTGATTTTATGGAAATAAGAAATACGTCACACAAGTGCCGCTTTCACTGACAGTATTTTAAATAAATTACTGATAGTACAAGTAAAACAATCAATTTTTCTCGTCAAAGTTATTATTAGGATTCTCAAAAGATCATGATTAGTTTAAAATCTAAATTACTAAACGCTACTCTGGCTGCTACTGCTGCACTTCCTTTGGCTGTTGCTGGGTTATTTACATCTGTCGGTTCTGCTCAAGCTGCTGCGCTGAAAGGTGAGTTCAGTTTTAACGGTGGTCTAACTCAGAATCCATTTGCTAGCAGTTTAGTAACATTGAAAAAAGATTCACTAACCTTTACTCCAGATAGCATTATCGCAGATTCCAATGGCGTAAAGAGTACCCCAGTTGCTATTGCTGCTCAGACAGGAAGTTTCTTAGGTTTCAATTCAGCAAGTATCCGTGATATCATCTCATTCGCAAGCGATACTGTGCAAAACCCATTTCTAGACCTTGGTAATCTTATCCTTCCTGGTATAGTTCTGAATGGGGAAAATACAACTTCTCTAGCGGATGGCAGTAATATCTTTACGTTGACATCTTCTGATTACAAAATAACTCAAACTGGTGCAAACATTACTATAGCAGTTGATTTGTGGGGATACTTTACCAGCGCTACTGGTGAGATAACTAAAGGAGCAGGAAGCTTATCTTTCCAAAGAAATGATACTACTGTTGCTCAGGCAAATGCAATTCTCGATACTACTGGCGGTTCATTGGCTAATTTGACTTTTTCTGGTTCTACCTTCACCACTTCTGTTCCCGAACCTGCTGTATTACTTGGTTTGGGTGCAGTAGGTGCTGTAATGGTGATGTCTCGCCGCCGCAAAAGTGTTGTTTAGTATGAACAAGTGACTTTTAGGAACTGAAAGTCACTATCATTTATTATCTATTCGATCTGGCTGGAATGAAAAATTTTACCAACCAGATCGAATTTTTTTATGCTATCAGACTAATTGCAAAGAATTTTTGGCTTCAGTTGCGATCGCTTCGACTTCATCATTAGCCAGTGTTTCTAATATAGATTTGGCTTCTGCACCACCCAAAAGAGCCAGCGCTTGTACAACTCTGTAACGCATTTGCCAGTCTGGATTGGTAGCATAAGGAGCTAAGAGGGGAACTGCTTCTAGATTTCCCAATTCACCGAAAGAACTAATAGCAGCAGTTTGCACTAATTCGGTTTCTGATGAGAGTGCCTCTTTGAGCAATTCAAAGGCTCGTGGATCGCCCAATGCTCCTAATGTAGCGATGATACTAAATTGTATTAGCCATTCATCAGTCTTGTAGTAAACCTCCTTTAAGTCTTCAAAAGCGTCATGTAGTTGGAGTGCGCCTATACAGTCTGCTGCTGCTGCTTGTACATCAACTTCAGAGTCATGAAGCAAGCGATCGCGCAAGATATGCAAAGATAATTGTAAATCTTGTGTTCCGAGTGTATCCATTTGACTCACTGCTGAGTAACGGACACGGGAATTGCGATCGCTAATAGCAGTTTGAATCAATTCAAAGCCAACCGTAGGTTCCAGTTGGCGGATTTGATTTACTGCACGTAAGCGATCGCCTAAATCCTCAGAACTGAGCAATTGCTTAACAGACTCCGAAGTAATACTCATTTAGTTATCCTTGATTTTCAAAAGTGTAAAAAATAGTTAACAATTATCAGGCTGTTAACTGTTAACTGACTAATCTTGACTTGCTGCCATTGCCCGAATAATATCACCACGAGTGAGAATACCAATTACTTGATCTGTACCATCAAGTACTGGCAAGCGATGAACGCTGCGATCGTGCATGATTGTAGCGGCTTCTTTTAAAGTTTTATCAGGGGAAATTGTGATCGGGTTTTTACTCATCACCTCCCCAACGGTTTGCCCTAGTGCTTTATGTAAGTCACGTTCATACGTAGCAGGATTTTTTAAATAGATAACGCTATCAAGAAACATAATGTACGCAGGTGGAGTAACACCAGTTTCTTGCCACATCAAATCAGTTTCTGAGATAATGCCCACCAATTTCCCAAGATCATCCACAACAGGTAGTCCGCTGATGTGGCGTTCTGCGAGAATTTGGATAGCTTCCTTCAGTGGAGTTTCTGCACGAACGACAATAGGATCGCGGCTCATCACATCGGCAACAGTTTTAGGCATTTATTTGTTGATACCTTTTATCAAAGTCTCTGCGCCTATTGTAGAAAATTGCGGGACTCAACCTGATGCAATTAATAGATTGTTACGGTGTTGGGAATTGGGAATGGGGAATGGAGAATTGGGAATTGTACTGAGTGTTCACCTAGTGTCTTATGGAGAAGCCATAAAGCCTGCGGCATAGCTACGCTTAGAGCGCAGCCTCTCTTAGAGAAGCATTGGGCATTAAATATTAAAAAACTCTTCCCCATTCCCAATTCCCAATTCTCCATTCCCCATTCTCAATTCCCTTTTAAAGCATCAATAATTTGAGTATTCGCTTTCGGAAAAGTAAACTGATCCAGTTCTTCCAAAGTTACCCAGCGAATTTCATCTGATTCTAAAGGTTGGGGAACACCTGTAACATGGCAGCAGTGATGTACTGTGAGGCTAACGCGCAAATTTGTATAGGTGTGGTCAATAGTAATCAGATGCTCTCCCACTTCAATTACTATTCCTAGTTCTTCGGAAATTTCCCGTTGAATACACTCTTGAATAGTTTCACCAGGCTCGATTTTACCACCAGGAAATTCCCACAAACCGCCCATTGCTCCTTCTGGACGACGGCGATCGATTAAAATTTGCTTTTGGTCATTCCAAATTACTGCAACACCAATGATTTTATGGGGCGGGAAAGAACTGGTTTCACTCATAATTGATGGACAAAATGGGAAGATGATTAACAACAAAACTCGGCAGACTAATTTTAACTCTGCCGAGTTTTGATTTTTTAAATTTCAACCTTAATGCGTCACTGTTTTGGATATTTTAAAAAAATCTAGCTGATAATTATTGGGAATTAGGGCTAAAGATTTCGCAGAGCCTTATTTTTAATTCCTATAGCCGTAACTGTGGCTAGCAATCAGCCCAACAACAATATAGAATTTGCTAACTTTTCTATTTCTAGTCAACTTCGGTGTTGTTGTTTTCAGTCCCTTGTAGGGCAAGTTCAAAATTCATTCTCTGTTCAGCGTTACGCAAGAAATAACCACTAATCATAGCAGAAGCCAAAAGCCGACCTAGACTTTCCCGACTGGTGCTTACGGTGATGCCAAAATGTTCTGAAGGTAGATTACCCAATAGTCCTGTAATATTCCGTTCCATCACCTGAAAAACTTCGGCAGATGTAGGTTTAGATAGCTGGGTAACTGTCTCTGGACTCAAGGATTTAACATACTGCCATAGTAAATCGTTGGTTTCTGATTCGCTATTGAAAAATTCTGAGACACGATTGGATGGGTTACTCATTTTTTAGCTCCTTAACTACCACTACTGGCTACGGTGCTTGTGATTTTAATACTAAACGTCTGTTTTGGATTTGACTTAGCTAGCTGTTTTGTCTTCCTGTCAACTAATGTAACAGCCTCGCTTTCTGGTGGAAGTAGGTGTAACCGTACTAAAGTCAGCGTATTTTCTCACCCTAACAAATAAAGTAAGGAGTGAGAAGTTCATCAAAAACTCCTCACTCCTAATTCTTGTACAGACGCGATTAATCGCGTCTCTGCTTTTAACTTGCCAAATATTCACCCATATTGGCTTTAGACTTGCGAAGTTTGGTTAAAGCTTCCCGCTCAATTTGCCGGACTCTTTCTCGGCTGATGTTCAGTATTTCACCGATTTTAGCCAGAGTCAGCGCTTGCCCATCAGTTAAACCAAAGCGCAGTGTAATTACTTCCCTCTGTTGCGGTGTAAGATCGCCCATGAGACGATCTAAGTCATAAGATAGGGAAGATTGCATGACAAACTCTTCTGGAGATGCTCCTGGATCTTCGAGCATTTCTCCGAGTTCAGTGTCGTAGTTATCACCCAACCGCAAATCCAAGGAAAGGGGCAAACGCGCCTTTTCTAGATACTCTCGTACTTGTTTGGGGGTCAATTCTAATTCTTGAGCTAGTTCACCAGCTGTAGGAGCGCGTCCCAACTTTTGAGACAATTGCCGCTGCGCCTTTTTAATCTTATTTAATTTTTCAGTAATATGGATAGGCAGCCGAATGGTACGAGCTTTTTCGGCTATAGCACGAGTGATAGCTTGCCGAATCCACCAATAGGCATAAGTAGAAAATCTATACCCTTTTGTAGGGTCAAATTTTTCTACGCCTCGTTGCATACCAATACTACCTTCTTGGATCAAGTCCAGTAAATCGACGTTGCGCTTGATGTACTTTTTAGCAACGGAGACTACCAGGCGCAAATTGGCTTCTACCATCTTACGCTTGGCAATTTCACCATCAGCGATCGCTTCGTTCAATTCTGCTGGTTCTAACTTTGTCGCTTTGGCCCACTCTTCTAAGGTCGGTTGACGACCTAACTGGGTGGCAAGAGATTCTCTTGATTCGTGCAAAGTACAAGAACGTTGCACCTGTTTACCATAAAAAATCTCTTCCTCGTGTGTTAAGAGTGGCACACGGCCAATCTCACGCAGGTAAGTCCGCACGAGGTCTGTGGCTGTCTGAGCGGTCTTCATGGCGCTACTCTTTGGTAATGATGGGTTTGGCGGTAGGGTCATTAAGGGATAGATGCTTTATTTATTAGGGTGCTACCCAGTCAGACTGGGAACCCATGTATGGTTTGCAACTTACGCGCCCGATAAATTCGGCTGCTCATAATAAACAAATTTAGGCTTCTTAACTGCTAAAAGTTACAGTTATTTCCTACTTTTCACAAGTATCTACAGTTAGATAAAAGGTAGCTTCTTAAACATTTTTTTATTGGAGCCTTATTAATAATTGTAACATTTATGAGAAGATTTGGCTATATAGCGACATTAAATTTCCTGGTTTTTCCAGTTCATGCAATATCGCCCTCTCTCTAAAGGCTGACTATAAGTCAATTTCAGAAATTATTTGGTGAACATAAGCTTCCTCATATTTGCTAAGATATCTCTAATGAGAACTATAGTCATTCTCTTATAACAATTACTTAATTTTTTTGGGAATTGGGAATTGGGAATTGGGCATTGGGAATTGGGAATTGGGAATTGGACATTAGACACCAATTAATAGTTCCTCTTCCCCTGCCCCCTGCCCCCTGCCCCCTACTCCCGTACTCCCCTACTCCGTACTACTTCGCAATCGGGCAGTACTCTTGAATAGTTTTTACGTCCAAAGTTGTATTTTGTAAAGAACGGATGGCGGCGACGGTAGCTTTTGCGCCAGCGATGGTAGTAATGATGGGAATTTTGTAAGCTAAGGCTGTGCGACGGATTAACCTAGCATCAGTGTGGGCTTCTTCCCCGGAAGGTGTGTTGATAATAAGTTGGATTTTTTGATTTTTGATTGCATCCAAGACGTGGGGACGGCCTTCATGGAGTTTTAACACTAATTCAATATTTAACCCCTGTTCAAGAAGAACTCGCCGTGTACCAAGGGTAGCCATCACTGTAAAGCCCAAATCGATAAATTCCTTCACCACACCACTTGCAGCAGCTTTATCGCGATCGCTCATTGATACAAATACAGTTCCAGTCAGTGGTAAACGCTCCCCAGCACCCAGTTCTGCTTTGGCAAAGGCCCGGCCAAAGTCGCTGTCAATCCCCATCACCTCACCAGTGGATCTCATTTCTGGGCCCAATATTGTATCAGTTCCTGGGAATTTATTAAAGGGTAATACTGCTTCTTTTACAGCAATATGTGTGGGAATGACTTCCTCGGTGAAACCTAGCTCCTCTAAGGTTTTACCCGACATGATTAAAGATGCTAATTTCGCTAACTGTACGCCTGTTGCTTTAGACACAAATGGTACTGTACGCGAGGCGCGGGGGTTGGCTTCTAAAATGTAAACTTGGGGAGAATAGCTGCTTGCACCGACAACAGCAAATTGGATATTCATCAACCCCACGACTGACAGCGATTGTGCTAGCTGCACCGTCCAAGTGCGAATTTGATTGAGAACTGCTGGTGACAGGGAAATGGAAGGTAAAGAACAAGCGGAATCTCCTGAGTGAATGCCCGCTTGTTCGATGTGTTCCATGATACCACCAATTACCACCCGTCCAGTGTGATCAGCGATCGCATCGACATCGACTTCAATTGCGTTTTCCAAAAACTTATCGATCAAAATTGGATGTTCTGGTTCTATGAGTACTGCAAAGCTCATGTAGCGTTCCAACTCAGCATCGGAATAAACGATTTCCATCGCTCGTCCGCCTAATACATAGCTAGGACGCACCACTACCGGATAGCCAATGCGTTTGGCAACAATCAGCGCATCTTCGTAACTCCGCGCAATCCCATTCGGTGGTTGGGAAATATTTAACTGTTGGAGAATCTTTTCAAACCGCTCCCGGTTTTCTGCCATGTCGATGGAATCTGGTGATGTACCCCAAATTTTAGTCAGCAGTCCAGAAGTGTCATTGTTAAGAAATTCTTGTAAAGGAATAGCCAACTTTAGCGGGGTTTGTCCGCCAAACTGGATTATTACCCCGACTGGATTTTCAGTTTCGATGATGTTAAGAACATCTTCTTTTGTTAAAGGCTCAAAGTAAAGGCGATCGCTGGTATCGTAGTCTGTCGAAACTGTCTCTGGGTTGGAGTTGACCATAATCGTCTCATACCCCGCATCCTTCAAGGCATAAGCGGCGTGACAACAACAATAGTCAAACTCAATTCCTTGTCCAATGCGGTTGGGGCCACCACCCAAAATCAACACTTTTGGCTTGGTTGCGGGCATTACCTCTGTTTCTTCTTCGTAGGTAGAATAGTAGTAAGGGGTAAGAGCTTCAAACTCAGCCGCGCAGGTATCTACGGTTTTGTAAACTGGGATGATTCCTAGTGACTTGCGGTAAGCGCGAACTTCATCTTCGGTGGTTTTGGTGGCATAAGCAATTTGGCGATCGCTATATCCGTCCCGCTTCACTTCATAAAGTTGCTCTTTTGTCAATTGCTGCAAAGGTGTCCGCTTCAGGAATTTCTCGACATCTAGGAGTTGCTGCAATTTATCTAAGAACCATCGGTCAATACCAGTCAGTTCATAGATTTCTTCAATAGTCATACCTTGCTGCAAGGCATGACGCACAGCGAAAATGCGATCGGGGTTAGGTGTCCGCAGTTGGGCGCGGATTTGTTCACCACTGGGTAATTTTTCGGCTTTGTCGCAACCCCAACCAGCGCGTCCGGTTTCGAGCGATCGCAGCGCCTTTTGGAAGGATTCGTTGAAAGTCCGCCCAATTGCCATTGCTTCCCCGACTGATTTCATTTGGGTTGTCAGCACTGGGTCAGAACCAGGGAACTTTTCAAAGGCGAAGCGAGGGATTTTTGTGACTACATAGTCAATTGTCGGCTCAAAGGATGCGGGAGTTTTCTTGGTGATGTCATTTTTGATTTCATCCAAGGTGTATCCTACAGCCAGCTTTGCTGCCATTTTAGCGATGGGAAAACCCGTAGCTTTGGAAGACAAAGCTGAACTGCGGGAAACGCGGGGGTTCATCTCAATTACCACCACATCCCCATTAACCGGATTAACGGCAAATTGAATATTAGAACCGCCAGTTTCCACTCCGATCTCGCGGATGATTTTAATTGCCATATCCCGCAGCCTTTGATATTCTTTATCAGTAAGGGTTTGCGCGGGAGCGACAGTAATTGAGTCCCCGGTGTGAATGCCCATAGGGTCAAGGTTTTCGATGGAACAGATAATCACCACGTTATCTGCCAAGTCACGCATCACTTCGAGTTCATATTCTTTCCAGCCCAGTAAAGACTGGTCAATGAGAATTTGCGAAACGGGACTGGCATCTATACCTACCTGTGCCATTTCTTCAAATTCTTCTTGGTTGTAGGCAATACCGCCACCGCTTCCACCCATAGTGAAAGCTGGACGAATAATTAGGGGATAACTACCAATTTGACGGGCAACAGCTTTGGCTTCTTCCAAAGATTCGGCTGTGTCGCTAGGACACACAGCTACCCCAATCCTTGCCATTGCTTCACCGAACAGTTTTCGATCTTCGGCTTTTTCGATGGCTGGCAGTTTAGCGCCGATTAACTCAACGCCATACTTTTCCAACACGCCATTTTTGGCTAAAGCAACGGCGAGGTTGAGGGCGGTTTGTCCTCCCATCGTTGGTAATAAAGCATCGGGGCGTTCTTTCTCAATGACTTTTTCGACCAATTCTGGAGTTAACGGCTCAATGTAAGTGCGATCGGCCGTTTCCGGGTCGGTCATAATTGTTGCAGGGTTTGAGTTGACTAGAACTACTTCATAGCCTTCTTCTCGCAGCGCTTTACAGGCTTGAGTGCCAGAGTAGTCAAACTCACAGGCTTGTCCAATCACAATTGGGCCAGAGCCTAACAGTAGAATCTTCCGGAGGTCGTCACGGCGGGGCATAGTCGTTGCCTTGGAGTATGAGAATACAAATCCTGATTATTTTAAGGGTCTTTACACCCTGTCGTGCTTTTTATTATTAAGTTTTCTAGGTTTGATGACATGAAAGGAGTGGGAATTAGGGAATAGCGTACAGGTTAGAGGGTACAGATTATTTCGTGTTACCCAATACTTTTCGGATAAATCCAATAATCTCTCTTTTGGTCTGGGGAAAGTTTAAAGGGCAAAGGGGGAAAAGTAAATTCAAACCCTTTCCGTTTCCCCTTTCCACCTTAGAGGTTGTTTAAAAAGTGTTTCGCTGTAACTTTAAGCACTTTAAGATCCCCTATCCCACGCCAGTCGCTCCACTTGGGGAGACCCCTTGAGCAACTGGCGTGGATTTAGGAGGATCTAGAACTTTTAATTCTGACAAGAGGACTTTTCAAGCATCCTCTTAACCGAAAAATATTGACCTGTTAACTCTCCCCTAACCCAAATATCTAATGCCCTATGATTATTTTGTATTTCTAAATACTATTTAATTGTGACGAGTAATTTTTTAAAGCTTTTGCAAATTTCTGTTATTTAGTTTGATAAAACTTTGCGATAAATAGTAATTTATTATGGCATATATCTGTTCGCTTATTCAGCTCAAATAAATTTATTAGATAAAAATATTTATTAACTATCTAATTGCCAAATATTTTCAACATTAAATCTTATGATGATATGTTTACTTAAATTAAAAATGGCAGAGGAATAAAGGTATCATTCTCTGCCATTCTTTATAATATTTTAAGAGTTTGTGCTGCCAACTTTTTCTTTCAGTCTAGGTAAACAAATCTAGATTATGAGAATTTTAGCTTTGAGCCGCTTGGACAAACCCTAAAGTTAAGCTATCTTTAGCGAGGAAGTGAGCCAAATGATAAGCACGTTCCTCGGTTTTCAACAAAATCTTTTCGTATAGATAGCGTGTACCCCGATCGCCTAAACTCTCTGCCTGAGCAGCTTGGCGGCGAATCACGCCAAGAATAGCTTGTTCTGCGGCTAAGTCATTTTCCACCATTTGGCGAGAGGAATATACACCTTCAGACTCTTGCTCAAAACAGGTTAATTCTGCTAATTTGCTAAAGGTAGCTACTGGAACACCACCTAGTCCATCCAAGCGTTCTCCAATTTCATGGATGTGGTCTTGTACTTGGTTGTAGCTTTCGTTAAAAAACTCATGCAGAGAGTAAAATTCTGAGCCTTCAACTACAAAATGATGCTTTTGGTACTGCAAATACAGTGCCTGGAAACTAGCTAATACAACGTTGAATCCTTCTGTAACTGGAGCAGTGACGCTGTGATCCAGCAACACGGGATTGTCATATACATTACCAAAATTTCGTAACAAAGTTTGCGTTTCAGACATTGCGTTCCTCTCTTTTTAACAGTTATAGATTTTAACTGCTTATTCTCAACATATTAACATTTTAATAATAAGTGCAAGGCAATCTGCCATCACCAGATTTTGTATTTTTACTTACTAAAAATCTCAAGATTATTGTTTGCCGGATGATGCTACACCTATCAAGATGCATAAATTTCTCATTAATATTGACATCACGCCTTAAATGTGCATCTTTGTCTGCAAGAGGGAGAATAAAGAATTAAATCACCTTTTCCCCCTCTGCTCCCTATCCCCCTGCCCTTCTGCTTCATCCCCTCTCAATATGGGATGGCTGTAAAAGTTTGACTTTTTTTTCCAAAATTAATGAGAATTCTTTGCACTTAAGGTATGCTGGTTTTAAGAGGTTACACTCCTAAAACTTTCACTAAGCAGAGAGTTAAATCGCGGTAATTACTGCAAGTTTGTTGCACTTTGAGGGCAATTCTCTTGAAATCGTTTAGTTCAGAAATAGAAAGCAACCACCTTGTAGAGGTGAATTGGGTAGATCGCTGGCAAGTCTATCAACGCCTAAAGGAGTTAGACATTCCCTGTACTTGTACAGCTAACCAGCCATTGAAAGTTGAAATTAGCTCTCCTGTGATAGCTGTTCAACTTTGGAGTGTGATACAGCGATTAACAGCCTCTCGTCAAGACCAAATTTTGACTCTTGAGTGCTGTTGGAAAATTGCTAACAACAGTTCTAATTTTTAGCTACTGCTGAGAATATCTTGCTTGATAGCTTGTACTTAGTTAAAAGGAGATCAAAAAAATGGGTGCATCTCACACTATGGAAGTATCAGAATTTTGTCTTGAGGGTAGATTTATAAATTTTGTTATTAAAGATGGCTATAAGCTTAAAGGCTTAATGCTGGGGACTCATGAAGGTGAGTCTTACATTAAACTAGCTAAACATTTACGGGCTGCTTTTGACTTGCGCTTACCCCCAGGGACTTGGCTGCAAGTTGTTGGTTACAAAAAGCATGATTTGAAGGATGGTACTGTCACTCTGAAGGCTGAACGGGTAATGGCGGCGCGTTCTGATATGGGGAGAGTTGAAACGATCGCACCAATACAAGAACCCCCATCTATTGATAATGTCAAGGTAAAGCCAGCTAAGGCTAAAGCCACAATTTTGGTGTGTCAAAAGTCTGATTGTATGAAACGCGGTGGTAAAGCAGTTTGTCAGGCATTGGAGGCAGCTTTAAGCGATCGCGGTTTAGAAGACCAAGTTACAATCAAGGGCACTGGTTGTATGAAAAATTGTAAAGCTGGGCCAAACCTAGTTATGCCAGATAAAACACGCCATAGCCGAATTCAAGCTACACAGGTTCCGGCTTTGATGGATAAGCATTTTGGTGACAAGAGTTTAGAAGCACAGCCTGAGAATTTAAGGGAAGTGGCCATATCTAATGGCAAGTTTTACTCACATAAGTAAGTATGAATATACCTAACTATGCAACAAAATGTAATATAGCTGAAAGTTTTGTAATTGTTTCTCATGAAATGCTCGGCATAGCTTGCTTTTTTGCAGAAGTAGGTTTCACTCGCAATTACGTACTTGTGGATTTTCCCACCCTCCTATTTAGTGAAATCTTGACATTTCAATGAGAAAGCTTAATAATATCTTCTCAAGTGTGTTCCGTTAATACTCGGCATTAAAGTCCGCTAGAAGTTTTCAATAAAATCAAAAAACTGGCTTTAAATTAAAGCCAGTTTTTTGAATGAATAGGATTTTTATTAAGCAATTTTTAACTGGTATGCTAATATAATTTGGAAAAATTCAAGGTAATGTGGTTGATTGATGAATGCGTAGGCGCAAAGAGACTTGTCGTTAGACATCGCTTACATTTAAAGCGTCAATCATCAATAATTTAAAAACAAATGCCACATACCCCTCAGTGGACATACATTGTTTTTTTTACATTTTCCACGATAGTCATGATTTTTCTATTCCGTCATGACTGGAATCGCCTCGCTAAACTCTACCGCACCAAAGAAGCGCCGCCACAAAACTTCTCCCGAATGCAAAGCGGTTCTGTGGGTTTGGTTCACTACAAAGGAACTTTAAATGTTGGGATAACTCCTCAAGGGATTTATTTGAGTATTTTCCCCTTATTGAGATTGGGACTTCCGCCGTTGTTGATTCCCTGGAGTGCGATTAGGAAAATTGAACCTGCTAACCAACTTTTTATTGAGCGTTTTCGTTTGTATCTTAGTTCTCCAAAAGTCAAACTGATTTTAAGCAAAGATATTTTGGAACCAGCTAAAGAATTTTTAGCCACACAGGGATTTGAGTGGATTTAGACAAATCCCGTTTTTACCTGGCTGATACCGTAGAAATTTGACTAACTGATCACCTGCATATTGTAATGACAAGAGAAAATTGATCGCCTACACATTGTCATGAAAAGGCAAAATCGCTTAATATTTGTACGTAATTGGGTTTAGCGCTGATGTGGTAGGGTGCGTTAGCAGCAGCGTAACGCATCAAAAGTATCTAGAATGATGCATTAAGAATGTAATGCACTCTACAAATTTTTAATGTTTGTAAGTCACTCATCGGAGTCTGAACCTGAATCTTCATTCAAGTTTGCTAACAAGTATGCTAAATTTTCTACCTCAAAATTTGTCCGTTTAAGTCTTAGCCATTCAAGATTCGCCCCTACAAGATTCGCACCTTCAAGATACGCCTTTTCAAGATTTGCTCCTACAAGATTTGCTCCTTCAAGATTCGCCCCTTCAAGATTTGCCTTTTCAAGATTTGCCTTTTCAAGATTTGCCCCTTTAAGATTCGCCCCTTTAAGAATAGCCCTTACAAGATTTGCCTCTACAAGATATGCCCCTTCAAAATTTGCCCCTTCAAGATTCGCATCTACAAAATTTGCCCCTACAAGATATGCCTGTTCAAGATTTGCTTCTACAAGATGCGCCTGTTCAAGATCCGCCCATTCAAGATGCGCCCCCACAAGATTTGCCCGTATAAGATCCGCCCCTGTAAGATTTGTCCATCCAAGATATGCCTCTACAAGATATGCCTCTACAAGATTTGCCCCAAAAAAGTCCTTCAAAGCTAAAACGCAACCTTCCAAATCTAAAAAACTCAGGCAATTTAAGCAAAACACATCAGTATAAGGATCGATTCTTTGCCCTTGCAAGCGGGAAATCCAGATACCGAAAGCTTCAGGTGTATGCCATTGAATTTTTGAAACTGTCTTTGTCGCTCTAGCGCAAGCATTTAAGACAGCCAATAACGCTTCTTCTGCATTTCGTGCTTGTCTATTTTCTTCTTGAAAATCAGGTCTGGGAGTCAAGCGTTCCATCGGCATTCCATGACGCAACATAAAACCAATCAGATGGCATAATGTCTGCTGCCAATTGCTAACATCCGATGCATTCTGTAAAGGCATTTCATCCGCAACAAATTTAAAAAGGTATTCATCCATAGCAGATGCACCGCAGAGAATTGCCCACCTTTTTAAAGCCTCGCGCTCATCCCATCCTTCATCTGGATCGTTCTGGCGATCTTTTAGCTTTTTATGAATGAGTCTAACTTCTCGCACAATGCGTTTTGCTGTCAAATATTCACCAAAACTTTTGTGAGTAAATTCAAAAGTTTTTTCTTGTTCTTTAACTCCACTCTCCCGAAAATAAAAGGCAGTCAAAAGACGAGTTACGCCTAATTTGGCACTTTCCTGAAACTTGTCTAAAAGACTCTTTAAACTACTGTGTTCGCAATGGGCTTCAATCTCTCTGACTGTTGTTGTTCGTCCATCTCCATGCCAGGAAGCTAAAGCAATTTCTTCTAAGATGCGAACAAAGTCTTTTTCCTCAATTCCCCGAATAGCCGGATGTTGATAACCAGCCCAACCGCGCTGATAAACTGCTGTGAGCAAATTTGCATAAATTGCATTCAAGTTGCCGTCTGTAGGAAATTTCTTTTGCTGGTCAAAACTCAATGCTACTAGGTAATTCAGCAAAGGTTGTGCAGTAATTTCTGTAAGGTTATCTTGGTTTAACTCTTCTGGTAAGCAATCATATCCCCGTCCACTAGCATTGCCGTATTTCTGCCACCAAATCTGACGCTGATCTTGCTGCAACAAGTTTTGGTCATCAATGTAATTCGTTCTCTCATATTCATGAACAAAATAAGGCAAGATATGCAAGATTTGCTGTGGTTGGCGAAAGTCGCTACTATTTGCTTGCACTACCAATTCTCGACCACTGATTAATACTTGTAAGCAAGTTTTACGCCCATTAAACCGCTCTACTTTTCTTTGAACTTCACGCACAAATTGTTGAGCGATCTCAGTGGCAATTTTGCCCTGCATGGCAAGCTCATCTAAACCATCGAAGATAATGAGTAAGCGTGAATCAGCCTTATCTTTATCTAGGGGATTATGTCTAAGAAAACCATCATCTCGCACAAACTTACCAACTGCCTCAACTAAGTCATCCGAGGGTTCAAAATGGTGCAAAGGAATAAATAAAACCGGAATTTTCCCTTTTTCTGCTTGGTTAGCTGCAAAGATTTTGGCAAAGGAAGATTTACCACTTCCTGGGCCACCACTAATCACTCTAATGGCATCATTGCGATCGCCTTTTTCTAACCAAGCTTCTAGTTCAGCTTCTAAGTCAAGAACAATTCGCTGATATTTCTCATCTTCTCTCAACCGGCGTTCAAATTCTTCTGATTTTTCACCCCCAACTTTCTGCTTATAGTAGGCGTGTAAAGGAACATAAACCTGTTTTAAACCAAAGGCTTCTAAAAGCATCGGTTCTTCAACCTGTTTTTGCAGCCAAGCTAAATAACGCTGCCATGACTGTTCCCGTTCATTGGCTTGAGTAAAGGGGGTATCCAGTTCTTCTTTTAAACAAGCATATTTTTCGGGATGTTTTGCCCACTCTTCATGTAGGGCATATACAAAATAGGTAGGAAGACGATGACTAATTGTTAGTGCCTGGGCTTGATTGACGCTAAAATATTTTAACCAGTCGGCAAAAGCAGTTTTAATCGCTTCCAGAATCGGTAAATCTTTGGGACGGCTAAAAAAATCTTGGTCAATACGCAATTCTATACTTACTAGGGAATCGTTGAGGCGATCGCACAATAGCTCAAGATCGCCCTCGTTTGGTTTTTCAAACAGTAATTCTTGATTTCCTTTTACCAAACTCACTATTGCTTCTACCAAAGAACGGTAAATTAGTAACCAAGCAACTTCCTCTGGCGCTGCTGATAAACCTAGTGCTGTTGTAGCTTCCAAAGCATCTTTAGCTACCTCTCCCCACTGACCCAAAACCCCATTTATCGCACCTTTTCCTAGTGATTTAAATAGTTCTTTAAAGTCAGCTTTAATGGGTTTATTCCATAATGCAACAGGTTTGCTGACTGAAAATCCAGAGGTATTGCTCATAGTTGCTGTATGACGCTGGTAGATGTACTGAGTTAATATATTTCAACAAGGTTTTATTAGATTTTTTCTGAAAACCAGTAGTAAATTTAACAATTTATCTAGATAAACTTCTAATCTCAGGCTAAAAGGCGCAACTTCGAGGATAAAAGGTGCAACTTTGAGGATAAAAGGTGCAACTTTGAGGCTCAGAGGCTCAATTGTCAGGCTCAAAGGCTCAACTATCAGGTTCAAAGGCTCAATCGTCAGGCTCAAAGGCTCAACTATCAGGTTCAAAGGCTCAATTGTCAGGCTCAGAGGCTCAATCATCAGGCTCAAAGGCTCAACTATCAGGTTCAAAGGCTCAACTATCAGGTTCAAAGGCTCAACAATGCCTTGGCGACTAGAAGTCGCGGCTACACAAATAAAACCCGCCTGCGTGGGTTGCAAAAATTTTTATACCATTTTAATTGATGATTGCAATACATCCTTGGGTAAAGACGCGATGAATCGCGTCTCTACAAATGGTCTATTTGTCGGATTCTTTTTTCAAATTGGTAATTTAGATAGAAAACACGGTAGGGAAGCACAGGTGTACTTCCCTACGAGTAACGTGTATTTTGCCCAAATTTATAACTGCGACGTAGGCGCAACCCGCCGCAGGCATCGCCTATTTTATGCTTTAGCTGGTCGCGGCTTCGGGTTTCTTTTTCTTGGAACGGCGGCTGAACCTGCGTCCCATTTCATCGATGACTGCATCCAAACCTGTAACATCACCGCTAGCTTTGGCATAGTTGTAAATTGCCAAGGCTGCTGCATAAGCTTCACTACCAGCCGCAATACAGGTATCATCTACCAGTTCTTGCAGTTGGGTTAGAGACAACAGCACCGGATACAAGTCCTCATATATTTCTAAATCTCGCCGCATCTCTTCTAAATCAAAAGAACGGGGCAAAAAGTTAGGGTTCTGTGTCGCCACTTCTAAGGCTTTGCTGACAAAAGCCCGACTTTTATCTCCCATCTTGACTATGGTGCGTCGGTCTTCAGTGGTCAAATCAATCAAAAACGGTAACTTTTCTCTAATTGTAGCGATCGCCTGCATGACTGCTTCTCTGTCTGCTGGGGCTAGGCTGGCACTGATACGATTTTCTGCCATTTTTAATACTCCTTTAGGGTACTTAATTTCAGTATTCCCAAAGTCGCGTCGCTTTGCTCCGAATTCAAAATTCAAAATTAAATACTACATAGAATCGAGCCGATGACGTAATTGGCTACTAAAAGCATCAATTACTGTAACAACTACCAAAAGCACTAACATCATGGTTGTAGCTTTGGTGTACTCGAACCCGTCGATGTAACTTTTTAACTGAAAGCCAATACCACCTGCACCAACTACACCCAAGACAGAAGCAGCACGAATGTTGTACTCAAACATCCAAAAGGTGTAACCCAATCCCAAAGGTAGCACTTGCGGGAGAATGCCGTATTGAGCAATCTGTAGCTTGGAGGCTCCGATAACTTCCAATGATTCAAGAGAACGCGGATCAACCGCTTCAATTGCCTGTTGATAAAATTTGGCAAGGTAGCCGATGGTATAGATTCCCAAAGCTAAAGTTCCTGCTGGTGCGCCTAAGCCAGTGGCGGCAACAAAAATTAGCCCCAGAATAATTGAAGGGACAGAACGTACAGTATTTTGCAGCAAATTAGCTAGCGATCGCAACCACCCAGGTGCAACATTGCTGGCACTAGCTATAGCAATCGGTACAGAAAGAATTGCCCCAATGGTAGTTCCCCATAAAGACATCTGTACAGTTTCAATTAATGCCTTAACTGCAATATCTAAAACTTTCCAATCGGGAGGAAATAATCGGGTAATAAAATCGGTGATGTATGGCCAGCTAGAACTTAGCAGTTCAAAATCGAGTTTGAGTCCTCGCAAAGCCCAACCATAAACTACCACAACAATTAATGAGATGAGTAGAGAACTTAGCCAAGGGTAGAAGCGTAAGCGTTTTGACTTAAAAAAGTAACTCATATTGTATTGAAGAAGAATTCAGGAGTCAGAATGCAATACTGTTTGGTTAAGACAAGACGCGATAAATCGCCGTCTCTACAAAAGATTGATTATTGTAGAGACGGCGATTCATCGCGTCTTTTTTGTGAAATCAAATCCCACTCAAGCCGAAACTCTAGCAAATTGAGCTTGCAAATTGTCACAAAGTCCTTGGTAAACGACGCGTCCAGCATCTAAGACGATCGCTCGTTGGGCGTATTTTTCTGCGATTCCCAAATCGTGCAAAACTGCAACAATAGTCATACCTTGCTGAGTGTGTAATTCAGATAGAGTTTCCATGACTTGTTGCGATGCGACAACATCTAAGCCAGTGATGGGTTCATCGACTAAAAGAATTTGCGGTGATTGAATTAAAGTCCGAGCGATCGCTACTCGTTGTTGCTGTCCGCCACTTAATTGACTGGTTTTTTGAAAAGCTAACTCTCCGAGTCCTAACTGTTCTAATAAATTTAGTGCCAACAAGCGATCGCGTTTGGAAAATCCCAACAGTGTTTGCCAAGTTGTTCTTTTACCAAGACATCCGCATAAGACATTTTCCAGTGCTGATAACTGCCGAATCAATCCGCCACCTTGAAATAACATACCAACATCGCGCCGAATTTTTGGCAGTGTTCGGGGATTCATCTCAACATTATTGACGAGCAATTCTCCTCTCACTGATGGCACTAGTCCAACTAGCGATCGCAGTAATGTAGACTTACCAGCACCATTTAGCCCTAGCAAAACGACAAATTCACCGCGTTTAATCTGGCAATTAATCCCGTTGAGAATAGGACGATTGAGAGATGGAGCATAAGCTGTCTCTAGGTTATGACACTCAATAACATAATCATTCATAGAAATTTATTGAACAGAATTCAGGAGTCAGGAGTCAGGAATCAGAATAGGCTAAACCTTAGCTATCCGCTAACAGAATGAATTTTGACCGAAAAAGCGGATAGCGCCGCGTCTCGTAGAGAGTGTCAAGATTGGTAAGTTCTGAATTCTGAATTCTGAATTCTGAATTCTAAATTATGGTTCAATGCCAGCGATTTGCAGAGCTTCACGGATAGTTGCTAGGTGACGATCATGGTTAATTCGCACTAATTCTGTGGAATTATACAAGTCGCTTAACAACTTATTATTTTGCGACTGATTTAATTTCAGTAAAACGTTGATGATTTTTTCCCGTGTTGGGGCTGGAACATCATCATCAATAGCAATACCGTGGGCAGGTACACCATTAATTCTGTGCAGAATCCGTAACTGACTCTTCTCTTGGGCAGTGATATAAGGTGGATTCAGAGCATATTCTGACACAACAGCCACATCCGCTTGGCCGCGCACAACTGCTTGCAAGGCTTTGCTGTAATTGCCGCCGTAAGAAACTTGACCAAAGAAATCATCTAAGCGATCGCGGTTGGGTACAAATTTTTGTTTGACCAACTCAGCCACAGGGATAATAAACCCAGAGCCAGAAGTAGGGGAAGTAAAAGCAATTCTCTTGCCCCGTAGTTGTTCTAAAGTGGCTTTAGCAGAATTTTGAGTTTTTAGGGGACTATTCTTAGGGACAATAAATGTTGAGCTATAGGTGTATCTTCCAGAATAAGTGGAACGAACTTCGGCTAGATACAAACTGGCGTTTGCTAATTGTTTCGCTTTCAAAGCCGGACGGCTACTTAAAAAAGCGACATCAGCCCGATTTGCTCTCAAAGCTTCCACAGCAGCCGTATCATCACCAACTTGAGCGACGACTGGAATTCCTAACTCTTTGGATAAAAAAGCTCCTACCGCATTTGCCTTATTTTGCAAGTCTGTAGAATCAGCACGACTGGGAAAAACTATTGTTAAAGTCTTCTGCCCTTGGGCAAGTAAGCGTGGTGTTTGTTGATTAGCGGTGGGGTTGGCGATCGTTGCCTGCATAGCCCCTACTGTGCTGACTACTAAACCTGTAAGCACTGCAAATGCCGCGCCAGCGCCCAATAAGCTCTTTTTCCTCACACTCATTTGCAACTCTCCATTAGGAAGTTTTCTCAGTTTTTTTGCTAATTAATTTTAATTAACCCCTAAAAAAGATTTATAGCTTTTAAGAAAAAAAGTCAATAAGAAAGCCTAGTTTGTTTGGAGAGTTGTAGGCTTTTTTATGAGTGTATTGGCACTAACCGCTAATTACAGCGATCGCATCAATCTCTACCAACACATCTTTAGGTAAGCGTGATACCTGCACACAAGCCCGCGCTGGGGCTGTATTTTCCGGGAAATATTTAGCATAAACGGCATTCACCGCCGCGAAATCATTCATATCAGCTAAAAATACAGTGGTCTTCACCACATCTTCAAAAGTTGCTCCGGCTGCCGTGAGGATGGCTTCAAGGTTAGCTAATACCTGCTCAGTTTGCTTTTTGACATCATCAGTATAGACGACATCACCAAGGCGGGGATCGATGGCAATTTGTCCAGCGATGAATACAAATTGACCTGAAGCTGCGATCGCTTGATTATAAGGGCCGACTGGTGCGGGTGCGTTATCAGTATTAATTACTTTACGGGTCATAGATATTACTTTCTCTAACGATGTTTCCTGTTTACCGATTTCTGCTTCAGCTGCGATCGGTTTGTAAATCTCTCCATCAGGCATTATCGCACCAGTTAGGTCAGCATCTTTAAAGGTTGCCCCATAGATATCTGCCCCAGTTAAATCAGCCCTTCTCAAATTTGCTCCATCCAAATTTGCCTTGGTTAAATTTGCCCATCGCAAATTGGCTTTTTCTAAATTTGCTCCTTGGAGAAATGCTTTTGTAAGGTTTGTACTTTGAAGAGATGCTGCTGTAAAGTCTATATCGGTCAAATTCATGCCTGAAAGATCGACTTGGTGGAGATTCGCTCTATGAAATATACTTCCTTGGAGTTTGGCACTTTGCAATATTGCCTCAGTTAAGTTTGCCAGAGTTAAGTTTGATCCAATTAAGTACGCCTGACTCAAATCTGCCTTAGTTAAATTAGCTTTACTGAGATTAGCTTTAGCTAAAGAAGCCGCAGTCAGGTCTGCACTACTAAAATTTACTCCACTTAAATTTGCTGTATCTAAGTTGGCATAAATTAATTTTGCATTATTTAGGTCTACACCTGTCAGGTTTGCCTGTTCTAGGTTTGCATGATTAAAATTTGCGCTGTTCAAAGTTGATCGACTTAAGTCCGCACCACTCAAGTCTGCCCAACTAAGATTGATTGAAGAACCTTCTATTCCACTCAAATTTGCATTTGTTAAAGATGCTCTACTAAGTCCTGCATTATTAAGGTTCGCCTTGGTCAGGGTTGCCTCACTTAAGTCTGCTCCATTCAAATTTGCTTTGTATAACTTTATCCCACTTAAGTTTGCACGTTTGAGGTCTACTCCTCCAAGCTCGGCAGAATCAAAGTTCCGGCATTGTCCGGCGTAGTTCTCTAACAGTGTCTCAGCGTCCATAATGCACCTTTAAATACCACTGACACAGTATAAACACAAAAACTTTGTGTCATAGGTATTCCTCTCTTTTCTTCCTTCGCGACCTTTGCGTCTTGGCGGTTCGTCCCTCTTACCCCAACCTCGGACGTATCCCATAATGCCATCAGGTCTACATCTTGAGCGCACTCGTATAATACTGTTACGACAGACTGCAAAATATTATTTATGAATAAACCAGGATGAATATTAAAGAAATACTGCTCCAAGAAATTGAATCATCCTCAGATGTTCTACTAGCTGAAACACTGGATTTTTTACGTTTTCTCAAGACAAAACCAACAACCAAGGAAATATCTCTTGACCTGTCAACGGAAAAAAATGATGATACTTCCAGTCATCAAACAAAACCGGAAATACAGGAAGCAACACCAATTATCAGAGGCTCTAAAGCAGAAGACTTGCTAAAATTTGCCGGAACCTGGCAAGGAGATGACTTTGAAGAGTGCTTGCAACTTGTTTACGAAACCCGTTCCTCGGCTGAATTTTAGTCATGTACCTCCTAGATACCAACCATTGTAGCCGGATCATTTTTGGAGAAACAAACGTCATTCGTCGGTTACAAGAACACATCGGTTTAGGGGTTGCAACTAGCGTTATTGTGCAAGGTGAACTCCTTTACATGGTGCAAAAGTCTTCTCAACAAGAAGCAAATCTTCGCTTTGTCAGAACTTTTCTGCAAACTATTGACCTTTACCCGATTAGTGGAGGGGTTGCCGATGTTTACGGTGGCCTCAAAGGAAAAATTGTCGAACATTTTGGCCCCAAAGACAAAGCAAAGCGTAGAAAGTTTACGGTTCAAGATTTGGGTTTTAGCGATAACGACTTGTGGATAGCATCAACCGCTCTGCACTATAACCTCACCGTCGTCTCAGGAGACAGCGATTTTCAAAGGATACAACAGGTGCAAGCCTTGGCTTTAGAATCTTGGCTTTGACATCCTCCCAACACCAACCGATTCCTACAGAACGTTAACACAAACTGTATGTTGGGGAATTCCAGATATTCCTCTCCCCTCTTCTCTCTGCGCCTCTGTGGTTCGTCCCTCTTACCCCAACCTTGGACGTATCCCATAATGCCGATACCGCCAATAATCGCGCAGAATGCGATCGTGGTCAAAACATAAATTACCAGGCACACACCAATACTCAAAAACTCCTACACCCTTAGCATCATCCCCAGCCTTGGGTTCACCCGTAGCTGTCGCTAAAAATACAATGCTAATCGTATGCTGACGCGGATCGCGATTGGGGTCAGAATACACCAGTAATTGTTCAACTAATTCCACCCGCAAACCCGTTTCTTCTTCAGCTTCTCGCCGGGCCGCCACTTCCACCGCTTCTCCATAATCTACAAACCCACCAGGAATAGCCCAACCTAAAGGTAGATTATGTCTTTCAATTAACACTATTGGCCGATGAGGTCGATCTACTAGTTCAATGATGATATCAACTGTCGGTGCAGGATTTCGGTAAGTCATATTTATTTAGTCATTAGTCATTGGTCATTGGTCATTGGTCATTAGTCATTGGTTATTCCCAAAGGACAAAGGACAAATGACAAAGGACAAACAAGATGAGTTTACTTGATTTACCGTGCAAATACTGTTCCGTGATAAATTCGATGCGTTGGCTTTGCCACTGCCCCTTGGGCGATCGCGTAGCGTGTGCATCAAACAATTGCTCTTTCTCATAATTCAGGTTACTTATGCCTTTTCCTAGATCCAGTGGTATTTTGCTGCATCCTACATCCTTTCCTAGTCGATTTGGCGTTGGAGATTTAGGCTTAGAAGCCTATCGCTTTATTGATTTTCTCAAAGATACCCATCAACAATATTGGCAAGTTTTACCCCTAGGCCCCACTGGATACGGTAATTCCCCATATATGTGCTACTCGGCAATGGCAGGAAATCCCCTGTTGATTAGCCCAGAAAAACTACGAGATGAGGGTCTGCTATCTGAAGAAGACTTTGCTCATTTACCAGGATTTCCGGTAGAAAAGGTAGACTTCGACCAGGTTGTGCCAATTAAGATTGGGCTACTTAAAAAAGCCTGTGAAAACTTTAGAGCCAATGCTACGCCTATCCAGCAGAAAGAGTTTGAAGGTTTTTGCGACAGCAAAGCCTACTGGCTAGAGAATTACGCCTTATTTATGGCGCTGAAAGATGACCATAATGGTGCAAGCTGGCATACATGGGAAGCAGAATTTGTCAAGCGTAAACCCGAAGCATTAGCTGAAGCAAAGGATCGGCTTAACGAAGATATTTTTTATTACAAGTTCGTCCAATTTGAGTTTTTCCGGCAGTGGTCAGACCTGAAAAGCTACGCCAATATGCGCGGTATTGACATTATCGGCGATATCCCTATTTACGTATCTCATGATAGTGCCGATGTGTGGGCACATCCTGATATCTTTTCCTTAGACGAAGAGACAGGAGAAGCTGCTCAAATGGCGGGAGTCCCACCAGATTACTTTAGCGCCACCGGTCAATTGTGGGGCAACCCAGTTTATAACTGGGAGGAATTGCAAAAACAAGACTTTAAATGGTGGGTGCAACGCTTTGAGGCAATGCTAGATTATGTCGATATAATTCGCATTGACCACTTCCGGGGCTTTGAGGCATATTGGTCAGTACCCAAAGGCGAAGAAACTGCCATGAATGGTAAATGGGTGAAAGCACCTGGAGACGCTTTTTTTGCAGCGATTAGGGAGAAGTTGGGCAAGCTACCCGTCTTGGCAGAAGATTTGGGAGTAATTACACCAGAGGTAGAAGCGCTGCGAGACAAGTATGAATTTCCTGGAATGAAGGTTTTGCAGTTTGCCTTTGGTTCTGATCCCGGTAATCCATTCTTACCATTCAATTACCCGCGAAATGCTGTAGTTTATACCGGCACTCACGATAATGACACAACTGTAGGCTGGTTCAATTCAGCTAATGACAACGAAAAGCATAACTTATGGCTTTATTTAGGTTCTATTAGTCCTGAGGGCATCCAGTGGGATTTAATTCGCCTAGCTTTGAGTTCTATAGCTAATCAAGCGATTATTCCCTTGCAAGATGTTTTGGGATTAGGAAACGAAGCGCGGATGAATTTTCCTAGTACTGCTGAGGGTAACTGGGGGTGGCGCTATCAAGCAGAAGCGTTGAGAGATGAATTACGCGATCGCTTAAAAGTTCTTACCAGACTTAATGGACGTGCGCCGCAAGAAAATTAAGGAGTAGGGAGACAAGGGAGACAAGGGAGACAAGGAAGAGGGAGGTGTAAATGCCTCCTTGTCTTCCTTGTCCTCCTCATGCCTCTCATCTCCCCTAGTGTTTTTATTGTCTTGGAGACACTGCGCCTAGTTTGCTTGCCTGTAAGGGTAAAATTTTGAATTTATTTCTCCCTTATCTCAAAACATTAGGCTTGGCAGCAATCCTAACTTCTTCCTCTTTCCCTGGCTCTCCCATTTCCTTAGCTTTCTCCTGATTGACGCTCATCAATACACCACCAGCATTATCAGTTTTCACTGTCAGTTGCTCTTGAGCTTTCCAAATCCGGTGAGTTCCTTCTGGAAGAATACCCTCAAACTCGGTTTTACCATCGGCTATGACGCGAATCCAAGATGACGCTTTCAAAGTGACACCAATTTGTACAACCTGTCCCTCTTGTCCGCTGTCAAGGGGATTACTGACAGGTTGAACTTTTAGGGAATCTTTTGGTTGGGTTGGCTCTGGGTTAACAAGGGATTTTTGTTTTGGGTATATTTGGTTTTGGCTATTACTTGCTTGTAGTACCGCGTTATTTAATAACTGAGACAACCCATTTACAGAGCATACGATTAGCAATATGTAAAGAAAGTAAAGGTGAATCGGACGTAGTTGATTAATAGGTGAAGTATTCCCCATGCCTTGAGGATTTAATTGTGCAGAACTGATCGGAAAAGTGCCAGAAAATTCTACTCCATTCAAGCCTAGAGCATCGGCAAATTGCCTGATCAAACCCTGAATATAGACTGGTTCTGGGAGATCATTTATATTACCTTCTTCGATCGCCTGCAATAATCGTTGAGGAATTCTGGTTAATACAACCACTTGCTCTAGAGATAGGCCCTGTTCTTGACGCAAAGCCCAAAGTTGAGCGCCCAATTCTGCCAACTTTTCGGTTCGTTGTTGCTCTAATGAAAGCGATGGCTGGTGATTATTCTTCTTTCTTAGCCATTTCATGCCTACTGACACTCCTTAACTCCACTGAATCTTTAATAGGTTGCGTTATCTGATCTTGCAAAAAGCGAATTTCATCATCGTTGAGGGAGCGATATTTACCCTCTGACAATAAGGGTTCTTTTGGAGTTTGTAATTGAATTGGGCCGATAGCAGTTCGATGCAGCTTGATTACTGGGTATCCTAACTGTTGAGCTATCCGGCGGATTTGGCGATTTCTTCCCTCCTGCAACACTATTTCTAAAAAGCTTTGTTCGGCACGATGTTCTATTAGGTGTACCTTAGCAGCCCTGGTTTTTCTACCCTCTAACATCACACCCTCACGCCACATTTGGAGTACTGCTTCTGGGGGATGTCCTCTGACCAAAACATGATATGTCTTGGAAATGCTATGGCGGGGATGGGTTAGTCCAAATGTCAGATTTCCGTCATTTGTGAGGATTAATGCTCCCGTTGAGTCTGCATCTAAACGCCCAACTGGGTGAATACCTGAACCCTCCCGTAATTTTTTCGGTAGTAGATCCAGGACTGTTGTTCTTTGGTGAGGGTCGTAGCAAGTCGAAACTACTCCCGCAGGTTTATGTAGCAATAGATATATTAAAGCCGGACGCTGCTTTTCGGATACAGTTTTACCATCAATTGCGATCGCATCTTTTTGGGGATCAACCTTTTGACCCAAATGTGCCAATTCCCCATTGATTTGCACCCGTGAGTGCCTAATCATTTCTTCAGCTTCACGACGTGAGGCGATGCCCCATTGAGCAAGAATTTTTTGTAACCGTTCCTCCATCTGGAATTACTTATTTACTGTTAACAATTAAATGATATTTGCATTTTGTAGCGAGTAGGCATAAATGTTACATTTAAGACTTGTTTAATTTCTGTCCAGATGTTGAGCAAATACTCATAAACAGATTGCTTAGATGCCAGAGCAAAATTCTCAAACGACAAATGCAAATAAAATCCGCATAATTACGCAGGTACTCACAAAAGCCCTAAAGCTCTGGTTAAGAGCGCAAGTGAGCCAAATATCAGAATTAGAAGTGGAGATTAAAGCAAGCGATCGCCAACTTCTCTCTGGGCGTATCCCCTTGGTATCTATTTTTGCTACTCATGCAGTTTATCAAGGTCTCCTAATTACACAAATTCAATTAACGGCAGAAAATATTCAGATAAACATTGGTTCCGTACTTAGGGGAAAGCCATTACGACTGTTAGAAACAGTATCAGTGGTTGGCGATTTGATCGTAGACGAGAATGATTTGAATACTTCTCTCTCATCTGACTTATTATCAACTGCTTTGAGCGATTTGCTGGTTAAAGTTTTACCAACAAATTTCCCTCAGTCACAACCAATAAACTGGCAAGAAATTATCCTTGATAACAATCAAATTATACTGCGAGGCTTGAGAGTAACCAATACTGAAACAATGCCTCTAGAGATTTGTCTAGGCGGCTTACAGTTACTTAGTGGACATGAGTTGCAACTGACACAAATAACAGTCAAGCCCCACGAGGGAGATATATTAGACGACAATCATGAGTACAATCTGGATCTTGGCTCAGATGTCGATATCCAAGAACTAACATTGATCCCAGGCAAACTGGTGTGTCGAGGTCAGATTAACGTTAATCCTTGATGTGAAAAATTAAAAAATACTAATATGCGCCGTGTGCAACTTTCTTTCAAACCTAACCCCCAGCCCCTTCCCTACAAGGGAAGGGGAGCAAAAATCAAAGCCTCTTGACCTTTCGGGGAGAGGTTTAAAGTGGGGTTCTAAGAATAAGTTGCACACGGCGTTAATACCCTATTTTAAATGACCTAGTGCCTCTCAGGGGATGATGAGAACAAGAGGAAAAGGGTCAGGGAACTCAAACCTAGGTGAAATCCCATATATAAATGATACATCAATGCAGAGGCTTGAAACCCTTGTGGAAGTGGTAATTGCACCATCTCTCCCCCTGCTCCCCCTACTCCCTTCCCCCTGCCTCTTTTGAACTCAACCCAAAAGCTCTATAGTAGCGGTAACAGTAGTGTCACAAAATAATAAACCAAAGGTGCTGTGAAAATATAACTATCAGTACGGTCTAAAATACCACCGTGACCGGGAATTAATTGTCCAGAATCTTTGACTCCAGCATCACGCTTGAGCATAGACTCGGTAAGATCCCCTAAAAGACTAGCAATGCCAATCAACAAACCCAATGCTAAACCAGTCAACAAGGATCTGGGCAGGTGGAGATAATAGGCTCCTGCTATGGCTACAGCAACACTTGAAGTAATGCCAAATACAGCACCTTCTACAGTTTTCTTCGGGCTAATCTCAGACAGACGGGTTTTCCCAAAGAATTTGCCAATGGTGTAAGCACCAATATCGGCTGCCCAAATACACAAAAAAGTCAGCATTGTTGCTGTAAAACCTTGTGGTAAAGAGGCAGAACTTGCCTTTTCCCAGAAGTCTGTCCACGTTGTAGGCCAGTAACCCCCGAAAGGTAGATTGCTAAAAACGGCACTATCAATTGCTCGTAATCGCACCCAGTAACTCGGTAAATAACCTACGTAAAATAGCCCCATTATAGAAGCAGAAACATCAGCGATCGTGGCAAATTTGGGCTGAAATAACAGGTAAAAACAGATAAGTGTGCCAGCTAAGGGCATCACAGCGTCAGCTAAACTGCCATCAATGGTACAAATTACTAGCAAAACTAGGCTGACAAGCATAGTGGTTTTAGCGGCGGGAGCGATTCCTCTGGCTCGCACCAAATTAAAATATTCCTGTTGACCCAAAAAGATGACAACCGCAAACATGATGGTAAAGTACCAGCCACCCAAAAGGGTAACAGAAAGAGCAAGAGCGATCGCAACAATTCCACTAATAATCCGAGACCAAGGCATAGAAGTATTAAATATTGGGCATTGGGAATTGGGAATTGGGAATTGGGAATTGGGAATTGGGCATTGGGAATTGGGAATTGGGAATTGGCATTGGACATTAATTAATAAGTTATTCTTTCTTCCCTTGCTTCCCCTGCTTCCTCATATTTCTTTTCGCCCTTCTATCTATTGCCGCCTCTTCCAATTCCCTATTCCCCATTCCCCATTATCTAATCCAGTTTCTCACCACTGAGGATAAAAATGGGATCAACGGCAGTAAAGGTTTGAGAAAAGCCGCGCGTTTCTAAGCGGTTAACCGCAGACTGAACAACTTCGATATTTCTAGCCCTTAACAGAGAAAAGGTTTGAGAAATAGCATACAGACTTTCTAGATTAGCAGCTGTAGCTACAACCCGACCGGATGGTGGCAAATAATGCCATGCTGCTTGCAGAATATCCTGGATAGGTCTTCCTCCCTCAATACAAACGCGGTGAGGAGCAACCTTGAGGTCATGTAAACACTCTGGGGCGCTACCTTCAATGACTTCGACGTTTTTCACATCAAAGCGATCGCAGTTCCGCTTGATCAGATTAGCTACTTCTTCATCCCTTTCTATAGCGATAATTTGACCCTTTGGACACAATAGCCCAACTTCTACGGGAATTGTACCTGTCCCTGCGCCAATATCCCACAATACAGAATCTGATGTTAGTCGCAGTTGGGCAATTAACAGTAGCCGGACTTCTCGCTGACTCAGGGGAATTCCTGGCAAATGCTCGAACAGTTCATCAGGAATACCAGGGGTAATATAAGGCCAAAGTTGGGAGGGCATAGAATTACGCAATTATACTAAAGATATGGATTTGCCGAAATTGAAAAGTCATAAGCTATAAAAACTTTTCAAACGTAGCATTATAAGAAACCATAATGATTGGTGAAATATTAGGCGAACGCTATCAAGTTCAGCAGCTATTAGGCAAAAAAGCAGGGCGACGGACGCTTGTAGCTCGTGATTGGAACACTCAGGAATTGGTTGTTATTAAGTTACTCTCTTTTAGTAGTGACTTTGAATGGGATTCACTCAAGCTGTTTGAGCGAGAAGCTGAAACTCTAAAATCTTTGTCATATCCCTCAATACCTCGCTATTTAGACTATTTTGAGGTAAATTCACCCACTATCAAAGGATTTGCCCTAGTACAAAGTTATATCCCAGCAAAAACTTTAGAGCAATACGTCCAATCTGGCCGGACTTTTACCGAAGTAGAAGTCAAAGAGATAGCCAAAGCACTTTTAGAAATTCTCATTTATCTACATGGGTTATATCCGCCTGTTATCCATCGTGATATTAAGCCTAGCAATATTTTATTGGGAGAGCGTTCTGGTAACAGTGTTGGTCAAGTTTACCTAGTAGATTTTGGCTCGGTGCAAACTGTGCTTGCTACAGAAGGTGGAACTAGGACTGTGGTGGGAAGCTATGGGTATATGCCACAGGAGCAATTTGGCGGACGCACGGTTCCGGCTTCCGATCTTTATAGCTTAGGTGCAACTTTAATTTATTTAGTGACGGGTACTCATCCAGCCGATTTACCCCAAAAGGATTTTCGGATTCAGTTTGAACAGGTGGCTAATGTAAGTCCTGAATTGACTCGCTGGTTGCAGCAAATGACTGAACCCAGTTTAGAAAGGCGTTTTAGTTCTGCTGCTGGTGCGATGTCTACGACGGGCTCCGCCTACACAGCTTTAGACAAACCACAAACGACAAACTTGCCTACTTTGGTTGTAGGTAAACCAGATGGGAGTAAGATTCAATTAACTAAAAATGGGGATTCTCTAGAAATTATCATTCCACCATCTGGTTTTGATCCATCAATAGTATTTACAGGTTTATTTGCGATCGTCTGGAATTCATTTATCCTCTTTTGGACAATTGGCGCACTCTCTATTCCTTTTCCTGTCAACATCCCCTTTGCTTTGTTCTCACTTCCTTTTTGGGGTGCTGGCTTTCTCATGGTGTATAAACTTCTCTTTCATTTATTTGGACGCATCTGCTTACGCCTGAATGCAGAAAAAATTACCCTAAGTTGGGAGTTGTTTAGCTGGAAATTTTATCGCCCCCGTGCATCGTCAAGACAAAGTATTAATAAGTTAGTTTACATTCCCAAACATTTTACTAAAAATTCTGATGACACTAGAATTGCCGTTCCAGCACAATTATATATTTGCTCAGGAGTACAAAAATATCAGCTTGGTGGAAACGATATCGGTATTAAATCCGAAGTAGAACTTGAATGGTTAGCTCATGAATTAAGTGATTGGTTGGGTTTGCCAATTACCAAGCCAATGGGAAGTTAGTTGAGTTAGCGATCGCTTTGTTCAATGTGTCCAATTTTGCTTCAACCATACTTGACCTAAATTCATTAATTTCTACTCCTGCCCAGTAGCCAAAACTACAAGGTAAATCTCCCGATTGAAAGACTGGTGAATAATGCAAACGTAGAATTCGGTATCCTATTGACTAACTTAATTTTCAAATAATTCACCATGTCAACATATAGATGGGATAAAAAATATTGGCTTCTACTTCTGCCCCTGGTTTTTGCGGGTTTGTTAATACATATTAAATTCTGGCTAACGCCTCCCGATTCTTTAAAGGGGGATGATATTTACTTTATTTGGTTGGAAGGTAAAAGGATTGTTACTGGAGAAAATCCTTATGCTAGGGTTTTGTTAGGTGACATGAGGGTCAATGATAAATATGCAACTTATTTTCCACTTGCCTACCTTTTCTCTGCGCTGGTTCAAAAGCTTGGTTTCCGAGATTTTCGTGATTGGTTATATTTGTGGCGACCTATTTCTTTTGCCTTCCATATTGGTATTGTTGCCTTAACATTGAGATATTTCCAGATAAGAGGTTTATGGATACTTGGCTTTGTAGCCTCTACAATTCTCTTATTAGGTCGCTGGAGTATCTATATAGTACGTGTTCACCATCTGGAATTTGCGGCGATATTTTTTTTACTATTGTCTTTAGTCATTTTGAAAGAGAAAACTAAACTTTCTTTACTTATGTTTAGTATCTCTTTGGGAATTAAGCAGATTGCAATATTCCTGCTGCCTTTGTATCTCATCTACCTCTGGAAAAATGGAGCAGAAAATAAGCGGGCTAAAAATTTAGTTTGGGGATTTTTTATTATTTTAAGCATTCCTCTTTTGACATCATTACCTTTTCTGATTTGGAATGCTGAAGGCTTCTCCAAATCTATCTTGTTTTCTGCAACACGCTTAGAAAGTTTGCATATAGGGGATGCACCCTCTGTAGATGTTATTTTTTCTAAGAAATTCACCTGGATTGTAGGATTAAGAGCCAAGTTTCTCATGCTATTTCTGATGGGAATGCTTTACCTAAGTTTCCTGAAAGAAAAGGTGAGCATGTTTGTATCTTCCACAATAATTATGATGATATTTTTGTATTTTAATTCAGTACTATTCTTACAATATTTCTTATGGCCTCTATGTATCACTCCCTTTGCATTAGTTGAATTGATACCTTTAGATTCTAAGCAAAAGAAAGTCCTTTGTAGAGACGGCGACTTATCGCGTCTCTTGCCTTAACCGAACCGTATTGAGACCACTAGAGCAACAAGCGGGGTCAATCCTCGCCGGAACTTCCCCTTACCCCTTGTTGGCCCGTAAAATCATACGATTTGAGCCATCAATGTCTATATTTAATTAGAGATGCCTTAGAGGAAATTTATATGTTTGGACTAGGATGGCCAGAAATCGCTGTAATTACCATAGTCGCTATTCTAATTTTTGGCCCTAAAAAAATTCCCGAATTGGGTACTGCACTAGGCAAAACCCTACGAGGTTTTAAGGAGGAGATGAAAACCCCCAGTGATGAAACTAATTCAGAAGAAGAAAAACAATAGTCAATAGTCAAGAGTCAAGGCTGAAAAACTTTGAAATGCTGAACTTGAGACTCTTGACTGTTGACTACAGTAGTGTATTGACTACAGAAGAAGGTGCGATCCCATTTTGGGAATCAGCGATCGCTGTGCCAGTATTTTGTTGATGTGTCTCTTCTTTGGCTAAACCACGCAGCTTAATTAACTTAATAGCCCTAGTCACGCTTTCTGGTAGAATCACCACCAGGCTGTTATCAGGAGCCATGTCTAAGCCTTTATTAATCGCTTGGGTTTCATCCAAAATTGATTCATAGCGGCTATCAGGCTTCACTTGGGTAATGCCTTGAATAATCAATTGGGCGGCTGAACCCCGTAAACGTCCCCGTGTGTCATCGTCTTCTTTGACAATGATGTAGTCAAAAATTTGTGCTGCTAATTTGCCCAAAGTAACAAAATCTTCGTCGCGGCGATCGCCCGGGCCACCAATTACGCCAATCCGTTGTCCTGTAGTCCAGTTCCTTACAAAGGAACCTACAGCTTCATAACTAGCTGCGTTGTGAGCATAGTCTACTAAAGCGTGGTAGTTGCCTAAATTAAATAAATTCATTCGTCCCGGCGTTTGACTAACTGAAGCTCGGAAAGTCTTCAAACCAGAGCGAATCTGCTCAATTGTGACGTTTTGCACGAATGCTGCCAAACTTGCAGCTAAAGCGTTGGCAATCATAAACGGCGCACGTCCGCCCATTGTTAAAGGTATATTTTCTGCTCTTTCTATCCGATGTGTCCAATCACCTTTAACAATTGACAAATAGCCACTTTCATAAACTGCGGCTACTCCACCTTTTTGGATATGCTTTCGCACCAATTCTGAGTCTGGGTTCATGGTGAAGTAAGCAATATTAGCCTTGGTCTTTTCTGACATGGCGGCGACGCGATGATCATCAGCGTTAAGCACCGCATAACCATCAGGGAATACGGCTTCTGCTACTACACTCTTGAGGTTAGCTAATTGCTCAATAGTCTCTATATCGCCTATTCCTAAGTGGTCGGCGGCTACATTCAAGACTACTCCCACATTTGCTGCTTCAAAGCCCAATCCAGAGCGGAGAATGCCACCGCGAGCGGTTTCCAGTACAGCTACTTCCACTGTGGGATCTTGGAGAATGACGTGGGCACTTTGGGGGCCTGTGTTGTCGCCAGCTTCCACTAAGTAATCGCCGATATATGTTCCATCGGTTGTAGTATATCCGACTACTTTACCAGTCTGTTTATAAATATGTGCTAGTAGCCGGGTAGTAGTGGTTTTACCATTAGTACCAGTAACGCTGAGGATAGGAATTTGGCTAGATTGTTCGTTGGGGAACAGCATATCCATCACTGCACCAGCGACGTTGCGGGGAATACCCACGCTTGGGGCAACGTGCATCCGAAAGCCGGGAGCGGCGTTAACTTCAACAATTACGCCATCGACTTCCCGCAGGGGACGGCTAATATCTGTGGTGACGATATCGAGTCCGGCGATATCCAAACCGATAATCTTGACTACCCGTTGTGCCAACCACAGATTTTCTGGGTGAATTTCATCGGTACGATCTACGGCGCTACCACCTGTACTTAAGTTGGCTGTTGCCCTGAGATAACAAATAGTACCCTTGGGTGGAACGCTATTTAGGGTATAGCCTTGCCTTTCTAAGAGTTGGTAGCTGGTGCGATCTAGTTCAATTTTGGTCAGGACGTTATCATGTCCTTCACCGCGATTTGGATCGAGGTTTGTTTCCTCAATTAGTTCGGAGATGGTGGATCTGCCATTGCCAATAACGTGAGCTGGTACACGTTCGGCTACTGCGACTACTTTGCCATTTACCACCAATACTCTATGGTCACGCCCAACGTAATATCTTTCGACAATAATTGATCGAGAAACCTGTCTAGCAGCTTCGTAGCCGGCTTCCGCTTCTTCCCAAGTTCTGATGTCAATGGTGATCCCACGTCCATGATTGCCATCCAGGGGCTTGAGAACGATGGGATAGCCGCCAACGTATTCAATGGCTTGTTCTAAATCGTCTAAGAAGTTGATCACTGTACCTCTGGGTACTGGCGCACCGGCTGCCGCGAGGATGCGTTTAGTGGCTTCTTTGTCGCAAGCTAGTTCTACACCCAGAATGCTGGTGTTGTCTGTCATTGTGGCTTGCATCCGCTTCTGATTCACGCCATAGCCTAGCTGAATCAAAAAGCGGGCTTCTAGAGACATCCAGGGAATACCCCTTTTTTCTGCTTCTTTGATGATTGCTTCAGTGGAAGGGCCCAAGGAAGCATCACGGGTGAAGTCTTTCAGGTCTTGGATATCTTGCTCTAGTTCTGCCTTGGGATAACGGCCTCGATCGATGATACTCTGGCACAGCCGCACTGCGGCTCGTCCCGCGTAGCGTCCTGCTTCTTCATTCTGGTATTCAATTACTACTTGATAAATTCCGGGTGTGGCAGTTTCGCGGGTGCGACCAAAGCCGACGTGCATACCAGCTAATTCCTGGAGTTCTAAAGCTACATGTTCTACGATATGGCCGATCATCGTGCCTTCTTTGACTCGCATCAAAAAACCACCACGACAGCCAGGCGAACAATAATGACCCTCCAGACTCGGCAGCGCCTCAACTAGTCCTTCATAAAAGCCTGGGATTTCATTCGAGGGCGTCTCGGCAAGGGTTTCTAAATCGAGGCGCATGACGATCAGCTTGTGGCGTCGAATGCTCCAATAGTTTGGGCCGCGTAAGGTCTGGATCTTGAGGATTCTCATGGGAATAGGTAGATGGAGATTCGGAACCAAAATTCTAGTTTCTTACTGTAATTGACCGCTAAACTGTTCGTTGCAAACAGTTTTTTCTTTTTACATAGTATTCTCATCATTTTTCTACAACAAGAAATAAATGTGCGGTCAACCGATTTTGGATTTTAGATTTATGATTTGGGATTAAAAGAGACAATTAGGGTACTTAGCTCTGGTAATTTTAGATTTACGATAGCGTAGCGTCAACGAGTCATCGAGGGGTTTTTAGATTTTTTTTACCCACTTTCTGGCGGCATCTGCCGAAAAGCTCTCTTAATCTAAAATCCGTCTTGAAAAGTTTGCTCTGGAGGGAAACCCTCCTTACAACTTTTCGCAAAATCCAAAATCTAAAATTTGTGGTCAACTCAGTGTAACCTCAGATACTCTATCCCGTCAGCTGGAGATCCGGTGTACAGCAGGCAATACAGTGCGCTGGTACAGGTGGAAGCGATCGCCGTAGCTGAGGATATGGAGACGTAAATTATGTACGGTTAATGGTTCATTAGCACCAACATGGGGTTCGTTGGTGTGGGTGGCTTCAGTGGGATCGACAATGGTGACACTGCCTTTACCCATAACTTGTAACCAGCCATCACGTTCAAACACTGCACAAGTATCTTCGTCAATGCCAATACCCAAGCGATCGGGGTGAGCTGCGATCGCACTAATCAACCGCCCCATCCGATTCCGGTTGTGAAAATGTTGATCAACAATGACTTCAGGAATAAATCCTAAACCCGTTGCCATATCTACTAGGGAACGATTTGGCGACTCTCCACTCCCGCCGCCAGCAATCATGTGATGCCCCATCACTGCCGCTCCTGCACTGGTGCCTGCTAACGTCAGTTGCCCTGCCCTAACCCTCTGCCGAATAATTTCCATTGCTGGCGTATCTGCCAATACGCCACAGAGACGCAGCTGATCCCCTCCTGTCAAAAATACCCCACTACAGGCTTCTAAGGATGCTTTAATTTGAGAGGCTTCACACTGTTCGCGTTCGCGGATGTCTAAAATCTCTACCTTTTGGGCACCCATTTCTTCAAAAATGCGAATGTACCGACCACCAATGATGGCGGGTTCGCGAGAGGCAGATGGAATAATTGTAATATAAGCCTTACTAGCACCGGCACGTCCAAAAAAAGTTCGTAGGATTTCGCGCCCATGAACTTTGTCTTCTGCGCCTCCGATAACCAGAACGGCGGTTTTAGTTGCTTGGGGTGTCCTCATTTCTAGCGATTTAGCTTGTAATTGCGGCATTTTGTTTCTCCTGTCAACAACTTCAGGTGAATTTAACAAGGTGTTAGAAGCCTGGTGATTTTTGCGCTTTGCAACCTTTGAGAGGACACTTTTTGGAAGTTTTGGAACTGGGCAGCCACTCTCCAAATTTTCGCTTAACGCTCACGTTGCCTCAGTTTAAACGTGTTTGTTGCCATTCCTCAAAGCCAGGGCCTTGTTTTTCACCTGTCCACTTGCAGCAGGGCAAAATAGTCTTTTTGGGGCTAAATTCCCCTTCTGGGGCTGGGGACGAGCAGTTAAGACTACGCTTTTTCTGAGGCTGGATCGATACATCCTGGAAGTTGTTAACTTGATATGATTATTAATTTAAATGTACTTGTGACAACATTTAAACATAAATTAAGTAATTAGAAAAACTTTCGATCCCATCTAAAATCCAAGAGGTCTGGTAGTTTTAGATACTATTGATAAAGTTTAACTGGAGTTTGACTCGACCTTGGCTTGACGGTGTTTGCTAGACATCCAAATTTAAGATTAGTGTCCTCGAATACGAATAACTGTGCGCTTTGATATAGTTACACTTTTTCCTGACTGTTTTAACTCTGTTCTCAATTCTGGATTACTGGGTAAAGCCTTAGCTAAACAGATTGCCGAAGTGCATCTGGTTAATCCACGGGACTTTACCACTGATAAGCACCGGAAGGTCGATGATGAACCTTACGGCGGTGGCGTTGGGATGCTAATGAAGCCAGAACCGATTTTTAACGCCGTGGAGTCGCTGCCGATTCTGCCCCGAAGAGAAATAATTTTGATGAGTCCACAGGGTCAAACAATTAATCAACCTCTTTTGAAAGAATTGGTGACAAATTATGACCAGCTAGTAGTTATTTGTGGGCATTACGAAGGAGTCGATGAGCGAGTGCTGCATTTGGTAAATCGGGAAGTATCTCTAGGCGATTTTATTCTGACTGGCGGAGAAATTCCAGCAATGGCTTTGATTAATGGTGTAGTGCGACTAATACCAGGAACCGTGGCCAAAACCGAGTCCCTCACAGCAGAAAGTTTTGAGGAAGGGTTATTGGACTATCCCCAATATACTCGTCCTGCCAATTTTCGCGGTTTGAAAGTGCCTGATGTCTTACTCAGTGGGAATCATGCAGCGATCGCCAAGTGGCGTTACGAACAACAAATTCAAAAAACCCGCGATCGCCGCCCTGATCTTCTAGAGGAATGGAAGCAGGGGAGACAGGGAAGTAAGGGGAGCAGGGGAGCAGGGGGAGCAGGGGAGCAGGGGAAGCAGGGGGAGAATAATAATTCCTAACTCCTGACAAATGACAAATGACCAATAACAAATGACAAATGACAAAAATTCGTATTGGTAACGGCTACGATATCCATCGATTAGTGAGCGATCGCGCTTTGATTTTGGGTGGAATTCAAATTCCCCATGAACTGGGTTTATTAGGACACAGTGACGCTGATGTATTAACACACGCAATTATGGATGCCATGCTTGGGGCATTATCTTTGGGGGATATTGGTCATTATTTTCCGCCGAGCGATCCCAAATGGGCGGGAGCAGATAGTTTAGTACTATTAACTCAAGTACATCAACTGATTCGGGATCAAGGCTGGCAGGTAGGAAATATTGACTCGGTGATAGTAGCAGAACGTCCCAAATTAAAGCCGCATATTCACACTATGCGCGACAAACTAGCGACGATTTTAGAATTAGAACCAAATCAAATTGGCATCAAAGCTACCACTAACGAAAAATTAGGCCCCGTTGGACGTGAGGAAGGTATATCTGCTTATGCTGTTGTCTTGCTTTTGAAAGAATAAAAACTATGAAATATTCGACAATCTTTCACATAATTAAGCGTTTTTGCTTACCAATAATTCTGGCTTCGGCAACAGCAATTACAGTTACCGCGTGCAATCCATCTAACTTTAAAACCGCAGCTGCACAAGTTCCACAGTTAGTTGTTTCTACTACGAGTGACCCTAAAACCTTTAACTACGCCCTCATCCAAGAATCTCCCAATATTTCTGGTTTCACTTATGAAGCATTAGCGACTCAAAACGGAATAAATAAAGAAATTGAGCCAGCTTTGGCTGAATCTTGGGAAATTTCCCCAGACAAACTGCGGTTTGTCTTTACCTTGCGAGAAGGATTGAAGTGGTCGGATGGTAAGCCATTAACAGCCGATGATGTCGTTTTCTCTTTTAATGACATCTACATGAACAAGCGCATTCCCACTTATATCCAAGATGCTCTCCGCATTGGGAGCAGTAAGACTTTTCTGAAAGTCCGCAAAGTCGATGAACGCCGAGTAGAATTCATTCTGCCAGAACCGTTTGCTCCTTTCTTGCGATCGATTGCAGCAGGGGTAGGAATACTACCAGAACACGCCCTGCGTGCAGCAGTAGAAGCCAAAAACTCTGACGGTAAGCCTGTGTTTATGTCCACTTGGGGAACCGACACAGATCCGAAAAAAATTATTGTTAATGGCCCTTACGCGATCGAGAGTTATTCAACCAATCAACGCTTAACATTTCGGCGCAACCCTTACTACTGGCGCAAAAAAGATGCACAAGGAAAACAACTGCCATATATTGAGCGTGTAATTTGGCAAATTGTGGAATCGCCTGATACAGCTTTGCTGCAATTTCGTTCTGGAGGGTTAGATTTACTAGAAATTGGCCCTGGAAATTTTCAATTGCTCAAGCGTCAAGAAAAGCAGGGTAACTTTACTATTAAAAATGCTGGGCCTGACTCTGGAACAAGTTTTATAACTTTCAATCTTAACAAAGGTAGTCGCAATGGCAAACCTGTTGTAGATCCCATTAAGTCCCGCATTTTTAACAACGTTGCTTTTAGACAGGCTGTCGCCTACGCTATCGATCGCCAAACGATGATCAACAACACTTTGCGGGGATTGGGTGAACCACAAGACTCTCCAATTTCTGTTCCCAGTCCCTATTATTTCTCTTCCAAAGAAGGTTTAAAAACTTATGATTACAATCCAGAAAAAGCTAAACAAATTTTGTTGGGAGCAGGATTTAAATATGATGATAAAGGTCAACTGTTAGACGCGGATGGTAATCGAGTCCGCTTCACAATGATGGGTGTTGCTGGTAATAGACCAACAATTACACCGAAAATCCAACAGGATCTCGGCAAGATAGGCATTAAAGTTGATTTACAATTTCTTGACTTCAGTATTATTGGAGAAAAAATTTCTAACACCCTAGATTGGGAATGTTGGTATGGAGCTATTACTGGTGGTATTGAGCCACAAGATGGTTTCAATGTCTGGTCTGTAGAAGGTAACTTTCATGTATTTAATCAAAAAGCTCAAGCCGGACAATCCCCAACGGTAGGTTGGAAAGCTACCGATTGGGAACAGAAAATTGAAGACCTCTACATCCAAGGAGCAAGGGAGTTCGATGAAACAAAACGCAAGGCTATTTATGCAGAAACCCAACAACTCTCACAAGAGTATCTGCCTTTTATTCACCTATTCAATTCCCTCGCTTTAGTAGCCGTGCGTAATACTATTGAGAATGTAAAATACTCAGCGATAGGAAGTTACAATTGGAATATTTATGAACTTAAAGTAGTAGAAACTAAAAAAACTAGCTAATTTTTATGTTTTATTAAGACTAAACTTCATCATATCAAATTCGCTTAAAGACTTATAAGACCTGTAGGTTCAATTGATGAACTATTTGTGCATTAAAAGTATGAAACTTTTTAGTAAGATATTTCTGGTAATTAAACGTTTTTGGTTGCCAATAATTCTGACTTCAGTAACAGCACTTACACTTATCGCTTGCAACCCCACTAACTTCAAAAGTGTAGCTGCTCAAGTGCCGCAATTGGTAAGTGCCATTCTCAGCGACCCTAAAACTTTTAATTATCCTCTCAGTCAGGAGGTTCCGAATGTTTTTTCTTTGATTTATGAAGGATTAACTACAGAAAACCCCATAAGTGGCAAAATCGAGCCTTCTTTAGCGGAATCATGGGAAATTTCTGATGACAAATTGCGGTTTGTTTTTACCCTACGCCAGGGATTGAAATGGTCTGATGGGCAGCCTTTAACAGCAGATGATGTAGTATTTACCTTCAACGAAATTTATCTTAACGAAGCGATTCCCGCAGATGCTAGAGATGTGCTACGGATTGGTGAAAGTCGGGCATTGCCAAAGGTACGAAAAATTGATGCTCAACGAATTGAATTTACGACTCCAGAACCATTTGCACCGTTTTTAGGAGCTTTAGGACTGCCAATTTTACCTGCCCATACTCTAGAACCATTTGTCAAGACAAAAGACCAAGAGGGTAAGCCAATATTTTTGTCAAAATGGGGCGTTGATACTCCTCCAGATCAAATTATTGTTAATGGCCCTTACAAGTTAGAGCGCTACGATACAAGTCAGCGTGTAGTATTTAGGCGCAACCCCTACTATTGGCGCAAAGGGCCCAAAGGAGAGTCCCAACCTTATATTGAACGGATTGTGTGGGAAATTGTGGAATCAACAGATACCTCATTACTGCAATTTCGTTCTGGCGGGTTAGATACTGTGGGAGTCTCACCAGATTATTTTTCTTTGCTAAAGGTGCAAGAAGAACAGGGGAATTTCAA
Organism: Nostoc sp. FACHB-133; assembly: GCF_014698055.1. Taxonomy (NCBI): domain Bacteria; kingdom Bacillati; phylum Cyanobacteriota; class Cyanophyceae; order Nostocales; family Nostocaceae; genus Nostoc; species Nostoc sp. FACHB-133. The sequence goes on along the minus strand of NZ_JACJSH010000013.1, from coordinate 82,535 downwards.
AATTTTCAATGGTGGCCCAGCAACAGGTACGACGTTTGTTTTCTTTAATTTAAATAAAGGTAAAAGGGATGGAAAACCCCTGGTTGATCCAATAAAATCGCGTTGGTTTAATACTGTAGAATTTCGACAGGCAGTAGCCTATGCGATTGACCGACAAACAATGATTAACAATACTTTTCGTGGTTTGGGTAAACCACAAAATTCACCCATTTCCGTGCAAAGCCCTTATTATCTGTCGCCTGAACAAGGACTAAAAGTTTATAACTACAATACAGAAAAGGCGAAAGAACTGTTACTAAAAGCAGGATTCAAATATAACGACAACAACCAATTAATAGATGCTCAAGGAAACCGTGTCCGCTTCTCATTGCTCACCAATGCTGGTAACAAAATCCGCGAAGCAATTGGATCGCAGATAAAACAAGACCTGAGTAAAATTGGTATTCAAGTTGATTTCACACCTCTGGCATGGAATACTTACACAGATAAGCTGTCAAACTCATTAGATTGGGAAGTTTCTATGCTGGGTTTGACTGGTGGTTTAGAACCAAATGATGGGGCTAATGTCTGGTCGCCCGAAGGTGGATTGCACATGTTTAATCAGAAACCCCAAGCAGGACAAAAACCGATTCAAGGTTGGGAAGTGGCTCCTTGGGAAGCAGAAATTGCTAAGTTATACATTCAAGGGGCAAGGGAATTAGACACAACCAAGCGAAAAGAAATTTATGCAGAAACCCAGCGAATTACTCAAGAGAATTTACCCTTTATTTACTTAGTTAACGCTTTGTCAATGTCAGCAGTGCGTAATCGCTTTGAAGGTATTCAATACTCTGCACTGGGTGGTGCATTCTGGAACATTCATGAAATAAAAGTAACGGATTAATCATTAGTTATTAGTCAGTGGTTAGTGGCAAGAATAAAGGAAAAAGGACTAATGACAGATGAAAAAACCTTGCGATCGCTACTTGTTGCGGTTGCCAATGGTAAAGTTACCCCAGATACGGCATTAGACTCACTCAAAGACTTAACTTATGAATCTGTAGGTGAGTTTGCCAAAATTGACCATCATCGCCAGCTAAGAACTGGTTTCCCAGAGGTGATTTGGGGCCCCGGCAAGACTCCCGATCAAATTGCTCAAATTATCGAGGTAATACGCCTCCGCAACCCGGTGGTGATGGCAACCCGCATTGAACCAGCAGTTTATACCGCATTGCAATCAAAAGTTAGCGGTTTGCGATATTACGAATCGGCGCGAATTTGTGCGATCGCTCCTCCTAACATCGAACCACAATTTGCGGGTGAAATTGCCATTCTTTCTGCTGGTACTGCCGATTTAGCCGTTGCTGAAGAAGCAGCTGTAACTGCGGAACTTTCTGGTTTCCGGGTAAAGCGTCTCTGGGATGTTGGCGTTGCCGGAATTCACCGTTTATTAAGTAACCGCCACCTGATTGAGTCAGCATCGGTGTTGATTGTCGTGGCAGGGATGGAAGGCGCTTTACCCAGCGTTGTCGCTGGTTTAGCGAGTTGTCCTGTAATTGCCGTACCCACCAGCATCGGTTATGGCGCAAGTTTTGGCGGGTTAGCACCTTTATTGACAATGCTTAACTCTTGTGCGGCGGGAGTAGGTGTAGTAAATATCGATAATGGTTTTGGTGCAGCAGTATTGGCGGGGCAAATTTTGCGAACTGCCGAGAAATTGCGGTTGGCATCGGCTGGATCTTGAGTTAAGACTTTAAAGTTACACCCAATATTTCAGTACGTTATCAGTAATTTATCTGAAAAATAAACTGATCTGAAATTTGCCACCCCCAATCTTTTAATCACCAAATATGAGCTATTACAGCGATTTGATATCTCGGTTATATTGGCATTTGCCTGCAAATTTGACAGCACTACTAGCACAAACAATTACCGATCCAGACTTGATGGGCCAAATTGAAAAATCTTGGCGTCACTTTATACAAACAGGTCAAGTGTGGGCATTGTTGATTGGTTTAGTCATTGGCTATATGATTCGGAATTTAACTAGCTACGGTTAAATTTAAAAGTTAGGAGTTGAAAGTGAGGAGTGAGAAGTTAAGAGTCAGAAACTCATAACTCCTCACTCTTAACTCTTAACTCTCCCCAACTCTCTTGATATTTATGACCAAAGAACAAACTTGGAGCCAGAGGTTTGAATCAGCGTTGCATCCAGCGATCGCTCGTTTTAATGCCAGTATAGGTTTTGATATTGAATTAATAGAATACGATCTGACTGGTTCTCAAGCCCATGCCAAAATGCTAGCTCACACGGGCATTATCTCCTCAGAAGAAGGTGAGCAACTGGTTGCAGGTTTAGAAGAAATTCGCCAAGAGTACCGCCAAGGTAGATTTCAGCCTGGTGTTGATGCAGAAGATGTACATTTTGCAGTTGAAAAACGACTGACAGAAATTGTCGGCGATGTGGGTAAAAAACTGCATACGGCGCGATCGCGTAATGACCAAGTTGGTACTGATACTAGACTCTACCTCCGCGACCAAATCCAGCAAATCAAAAGTGAATTGCGAGAATTCCAAGGTGTTCTACTGGATATAGCTGAAAAGCACGTTGAAACTTTGATCCCAGGCTATACCCATCTCCAACGCGCTCAACCTGTGAGTTTAGCTCACCACTTCTTGGCATACTTTCAAATGGCACAACGCGACTGGGAACGCTTAGGAGATGTTTCTCGCCGCGTCAATATCTCACCTTTGGGGTGTGGTGCTTTAGCGGGAACTACTTTCCCTATTGATCGCCACTACACAGCCAAACTATTAGATTTTGACGATATTTATGCTAACAGCCTCGATGGAGTCAGCGATCGCGATTTTGCGATCGAATTCTTGTGTGCTGCTAGCTTGATTATGGTTCACCTCAGCCGCCTTGCAGAAGAAGTTATTCTTTGGTCATCTGAAGAATTTCGTTTTGTCACCCTCAAAGATAGCTGTGCTACAGGTTCCAGCATCATGCCTCAAAAGAAAAACCCCGACGTACCAGAACTCGTGCGGGGGAAAACAGGGCGTGTATTTGGTCATCTCCAGGCAATGCTGGTGATTATGAAAGGGCTACCTCTGGCATATAACAAAGACCTGCAAGAAGATAAAGAAGGTCTATTTGATAGCGTTAACACAGTCAAAGCATCTCTAGAAGCAATGACGATTTTGCTCAGAGAAGGCTTAGAATTTCGTACCCAGCGTCTAGCAGAAGCCGTAACCGAAGATTTTTCTAATGCTACCGATGTAGCAGATTACCTTGCAGCACGGGGCGTTCCTTTCCGGGAAGCTTATAACCTTGTCGGTAAGGTGGTCAAAACTAGTATTGCCGCAGGTAAACTCCTGAAAGATTTGGAATTGGAAGAGTGGCAACAACTACATCCGGCATTTGCAGCAGATATTTATGAGGCGATATCCCCCCGTCAAGTTGTGGCAGCCCGCAACAGTCACGGTGGTACTGGCTTTGTACAGGTTAGCAAAGCACTCATAGCTGCTCGCGCTCAAATCGATCAATAAGGGAATGGGGAATGGGGAATGGGGAATGGGGAATTATTGAATAAGCCTCCTCTCTCTTCCTTGTTTCTTCTTCATTCCCAATTCCCAATACAGTTCAGATAAGACCAAAACACTTGTAGAGACGGCGATTTATCGCGTCTCAAAACCCACGATTTTGTACAAGTAGTGCTTTGAACCGTATTGCCCAATGCCCAAAAATAAATAAGGGCGCACATTTGTACGCCCTAAACAATAAATAATCTATATAAAAAGGATTTAAGCAGACAGCTTAGTCAGTGTCAGCTGCTGTTGCTGCGCCTTCTTCTTCTTCACTCTTGGGTGGTCTTTGTTGGAACCTTCTCTGCATTCTTCCTGTCGTAGTTCGTTTACGAAACTTTCTGGCATACGCCTGGTTCCGTAGCGCCTTTTCTTTTTTCGGGTTACGGCGCTTGGCCATGTTCACCTCATTAAATAAACAACAAAAGAGTAGCAACTAGGCATCACGTAGGCAATATTAGCTACCAATGTTATTGATATACTTGTAGCCTAGTGCAGCAATCAATACGCTTTAAACAGTGTACTAGTCTACCGCGTTTTACCTTGTTTTGTCAATAACAATTTAGAATTATCCCCACTAGCTAGACAAAAAATACATTTTCTTAGATGCAAATACATCAAAAATATGTAAATTAGCTAACTAGTTGTTCTTGCAACAAAGCCTTTCATTGATGGTTTTAGGAAACTTTTTCAAGCTTCTTATCAGTTAATTTAGATGGCTTATTACGTTTGAGTGCTGAAGGGACACCAATAGTAGCAAGGGCAAATAAGCTAAGGATAGAGGTGGGTTCAGGTACGGTGATTATGCTTGCAGAAAAACTGATGAGTAACTCACTATCTTCCGTCCCCAAATTTTCAAAACCTGGTGTCAGTGGTGGAACAGAAAAAACTTCTAAATAACTTGGCGTTGGCAAAAAACTAGCGAAAAACGGACTAGAATAGTTTCCCCCCGATGTAGAATAACCAAAACCATCACCTGTTAACTGCTGAGTATTAAGACTAATTAAATTGTCAACATTAAAAGGTTCGTTTCCTGGTATTGGAGTTCCTACAGGTTGCAGACCAGTAATTGTTTCACCATTTCGTGTACCAGTAATTCCTAAAATCTGATAAAAACCCAAATCGTCAGGGGTGTTATCAGTGGTAAAAGTACCAATCGCCTCTATATCATTACCAGAATAATTCCAATTCCAAGTTAAAGCAGAGGCGGTTTGCATTGTACCGAAAACCAATCCAGATGTGGTGGTGAGGGCTATGGCAGATAGTAGAGCTAGATTTTTCATTGGGTTATTTGTGCGATCGCTTTTTGCACACCAAAGGCGATCGCGGTTTTTGTAAAGGATTTTCGTATATTAAGCTGAATTAGCAAGAATTTGGTGGCAATCTCCAATACCACTTAATTGCCTGTTCAGAATTCAGAATTTAGACATACTTATTGAGATTAATTTTTTGAAAGTGCCTTGAGAAAATATTAATGATAGCTGGTTTGAGCAAAGCTAATGTTATTTATAAACTAAAAAGTTTTCTAACTTAACAAATGATATGTATATGTAAATACAGTGCTTCTATTGAAAGTTAATGTTAAGATTAATGATATTCTACGTAAATCGTGAGAATAAAATCTCAAACCACAAACAGTTTTGTATAAAACAAAACTCGACGAAATTTTATGAGTTGAGTTTATGTAAGTGGTAGAGAAATATAGAATACAACATATCAATTTTGAAGATTGAACGTTATTGCTTTTTTTCCGGCAGCTGTGCAGTCCACACGTAGCTTATGGCGTATTGGACAAACAGTATTGGGTATTATATTTCGTCATCCCATTACTGGTACTAGTATCATCCCAATTTTACCTGATGGTCGGATAGTACTGATCCGACGGCGTGATGATGGTCTTTGGGCATTGCCTGGAGGCATGGTGGATTGGGGAGAAGATATTCCCAATACAGTCCGCCGGGAATTGATTGAAGAAACGGGGCTAGAATTGGTGAAAATCAACCGTTTGGTAGGAGTTTACTCTGCACCAGACCGCGATCCCAGAATCCATTCAATTTGTATTGCGGTTGAAGCCGAGGTGCATGGGACAATGGAGATTCAAGATACTTTGGAAGTCATGGAAATCCAAGCTTTTTCTCCGAATTTGCTACCTTCAGGACAGATGTCTCACGACCATACTAGGCAGTTGCAAGACTACTTAAATGGCTTGACAACACTGGCATAACAATATTTTGTTATTAGTCATTTGTCATTGGTCATTGGTCCTTTGTCCTTTGTCATTTGCCGCCAAAGTTCTGATTTAAGGAAGCTTCTTTACGAGACGCTACGCTAACGCCTCAGACTTAATTTGCTCAAAACTAATGACAAATAACTAGTGACAAATGACTAATGACAAATGACTATTTATTATGGTGCTAAAAATTAACTACTAAATTAAAATGAATACACTATTCCGTAACTCCCGGATAAAGCTCTCTCAAGGGCTTGTATTCTGGCGTGAAGTCGGTGAAAAAACTCCTATAATTTTTTTACATGGTGCTTGGAATGAAAGCAGTCAATGGTTATCTGTGATGGAGTCCCTTGCACAAGATTTCCATTGCTTTGCACCTGATTTGTTAGGGTTTGGTGAGTCAGAGAATCCTAATATCCACCATTCGATAGATTTGCAAGTAGAGTGTTTAGCTGAATTTCTGCAAGCTGTCAAACTAGAAAAAGTATATTTAGTAGGACATTCTCTTGGGGGTTGGATTGCTGCTAGTTATGCTTTAAAGTATCCTGAGAAAATCGATGGTTTGGTACTGCTTGCACCAGAGGGCGTAGAGATAGCAGGACAGGAAGAGTATTGCCGGAAGATGCGGCGATTATTGAATTATCCACCACTAGTAGTTAAATTGTTGCGATCGCTAACTCCCTTAACTAAAATCCTGGGTTGGCATGAGAAAATTGCCCAAGACTTGCAGTTGCGTCAGTCGCTATTGCCTTATCCCAGAGGTTGCCAGTTACTTTTCAAACGGCGACAGATAGAAATTGAAGCGGAATTAGTGCAAAAGCGGCTTTATATGATAGATGTGCCGGTTTTTATTTTACAAGGTGGCCAAGATACACCAGATGCTTTAGCCAAGAGTCGGGTTTATGCTCAACTGATGCCAAAAGTTGAGTTGAAAATGATTTCCCATGCCGGAAATGATTTACCGGAATCTTGTTCTGGGGTTGTAGCACTTGAGATTCGGGAGTTTATTAAAGGAAATTAGTAATTACAGATATCCATAAAAGAAGGTTTATTTATATTCATTAAATCAACGCCAGGGTCAATATAATCGCTAGCTCTTAAAATCGAAATTTTCATTTTTTGGTGCTGCGAAATATTTAATTGGCTCAGTTGCCTTAATCACCCATTACTATTTCCTGCATTCCCCAAAAAATCAAATTGGGTTCTACAAGCAAACGTGCTGTAATTTCAGGATATAAAACTTGTAGATAGTTTAGTAATAAAGTGTGATCGCCCCCTTTAATCACAATTTTGCCATCAGGAAATAATTGCAACCATGTCCCAATAAATTCTTTAATTCCAGCTAATATTGTATAAACTACTCCACTCTGAATAGCCTCTATAGTGTTGATGGCAAAACGTGGTGGTAGAGATGGAAAATTTTGCATTTCCACTAATGGTAATTGTCCTGTTTGTTGACCGAGAGTTGCAAATTGTAAGCCCAACCCTGGCAAAATTGCACCTCCAACTAGACACTGATTAGCATCCGCAGCCGTAAAAGTTAGCGCTGTCCCAGCATCAATCACCAACATTGGAAAACCCCAAATTTTTCCAGCCCCCCACAAAGCTAAAGCGCGGTCAATTCCTAGTGTGGAATAAACACCTTTTAGTGGTACTTGGTTTAATGTAATAACATGAGTATTTGGGTAAGTTTGCCAAATAGCAGTTTGACTGGGAACTACGGAAGCGATTAAGAGAGGGCAGAGGGGGTGAGTGTTTGTTAGAGATTTAAATTCGGGAAAAATTTTCTCTAGTAAATCATTCAGGGTTTGACATTCAGCCAACTGTTGTATAACAGACTCAGGAAGATAGTCAGTATCCCACGCTGAATAAAGCGTCTCGTCAATAAACAACGCCCAATGTAGCCGAGAGTTCCCAATTTCCAACGCTAGCCAAATTTCCTCTCTGTGCCTCTGCGGTTTCACACTTTTAACTTTTTTAAGTCAGCCATAGATTTTTTAATAAAAATTAACATTCATCACGTGTCACAATAAAAGAAGAGGAACAAATACTCATTGTGTTAAGGAGGGAGTTATGGTAGCGCTCACCGAAAAAACTGAAAAACGGCTCACCATACAGCAGGTGGAAATCGCTCAAGAGACGACGGCAATTCGCTCTTTAGACTGGGATCGCGATCGCTTCGATATTGAGTTTGGTTTGCAAAACGGTACTACTTATAACTCGTTTCTCATCCGTGGGGAGCAGACTGCTTTAGTTGATACCTCCCACGAAAAGTTTCGTAAACTATATTTTGATACGCTCACCGGACTAATCAACCCAACAGATATTGATTATTTGATTATCAGCCATACTGAGCCAGACCATAGCGGTTTGGTTAAAGACTTGTTGCAAATGGCTCCAGAAATTACCGTTGTCGGTTCTAAGGTGGCGATTCAGTTTCTTGAGGATTTTGTACATCAGCCATTCAAGCGGCGGATTGTGAAAAATGGCGATCGCTTAGATTTGGGCAATGGTCATGAATTTGAATTTGTGATTGCTCCAAATTTACATTGGCCGGATACCATTTTCAGCTTCGATCACAAAACCAAAACTCTCTACACCTGCGATGCTTTTGGACTGCATTATTGCTCAGATAGCACCTTTGATGAAGACTTGGCAGCGATCGAAGAAGACTTTCACTACTACTACGATTGCTTGATGGGGCCAAATGCGCGGTCGGTTTTGTCTGCCCTGAAGCGGATGGGGGAACTTAAAACCATCGATATGATTGCCACAGGACACGGCCCATTATTATCTCACAATGTTGAGGAACTAGTTGGACGTTACCGCAGTTGGAGTCAAACCCAAGCCAAGCCAGAAACGGTAATTGGAATATTTTATGTTTCCGAATATGGATATAGCGATCGCCTCGCCCAAGCAATTGCCAACGGTATCGGTAAAACCGGTGTCGCCGTGGAAATTGTCGATTTGGGATCTGAAGTCGATTTACAAGAACTGCGGGAACTAGTTAGCCGTTGTGCAGGGCTAATTGTTGGTCTACCTCCGGCTTCTGGTGCTGCGAGCATCCAATCTGCACTCAGCACAGTTTTAGGATCTGCCAAAGAAAAGCAAGCTATCGGTGTGTTTGAAACTGGCGGTGGCGATGATGAGCCGATAGATCCTTTGCTGAGTAAATTCCGCAATTTGGGTTTGACAACAGTTTTTCCAGCAATTCGGATTAAACAAACGCCTACAGAAAATACCTACAAGCTTTGTGAAGAAGCGGGTACAGACTTAGCTCAATGGGTAACACGCGATCGCAGCATCAAAGCGATGAAATCTCTTGGCGCTGACTTAGATAAAGCACTGGGTAGACTCAGTGGCGGACTGTATATTATTACTGCCAAAAAAGGTGATGTATCCAGTGCCATGCTAGCCTCGTGGGTTGCTCAAGCCAGCTTCAAACCCTTGGGATTTTCCATTGCAGTCGCCAAAGATCGGGCGATTGAATCACTCATGCAAGTAGGCGATCGCTTTGTTCTCAACATTTTAGAAGAAGGCAATTTCCAACCACTCATGAAACACTTTTTGAAACGGTTCGCCCCTGGTGCAGATCGCTTTGAAGGAGTAAGAACCCAGCCAGCCGAAAATGGTGCCCCCATCCTCAACGATGCCCTCGCCTACATGGAGTGCGAAGTCGTCAGTAGAATGGATTGCGGCGACCATTGGGCAGTATACAGCACCGTCTACGCCGGACGAGTTTCTAAACCCGATGCTTTAACTGCTGTGCATCACCGCAAAGTCGGAAATCACTATTAAAGAAGGTACTGGGGACTAGGGATTGGGAATTAGGTATCAGGAATTAGATATTGAAGATTGAATATTAAGTATTGAGAATAACTTTCCCAGTCCCCAGTCCCCAATCCTCAGTCCCCAATCCCCAATCCCCTATTCCCCAATAAAGCCATGTCAAAAAATAAACCTCGTGATGTTCAAGTTTATCCAATAGCTACAGATACAAGAATACTGCGATCGCGCAGTTGGTCAAGGCTCAGATTTGAAATTGAATATGCCCTTGCCAAGGGTACAACTGCTAATTCTTATTTAATTGAAAGCGATAAAAATGCCATCATTGACCCTCCGGGGGAAACGTTTACAGAAATTTATTTAGAAGCCTTACAGCAGCGTTTCCATCTCGAAGATTTAGATTATGTAATTTTGGGACACGTCAACCCTAACCGGGCTGCAACTTTAAAAGCTTTGTTAGCAATTGCTCCACAAATCACCTTTGTTTGTTCTAATCCCGGAGCGATAAATTTACGTGCAGCACTGGAAAATCCAGATTTGCAAATTCTGGTTATGCGGGGCGAAGAAACCCTAGATTTGGGTAACGGGCATAATTTACAATTTATTCCCACCCCGAACCCTCGCTATGCAGATCAACTCTGCACCTACGATCCGCAAACAGAAATTCTCTACACAGATAAGTTATTTGGGGCGCACGTTTGTGGAGATCAGGTATTTGATGAAGGCTGGGAAGTATATAACGAAGATCGGCGCTATTATTTTGATTGCCTCATGGCTCCCCACGCCCGTCAAGTAGAAACAGCGCTGGAAAAACTAGCCGATTTTCCCGTGAGAATGTATGCCACTGGACACGGGCCTTTGGTACGCTATGGCTTAATCGACCTGACCAAATCTTATCGAGAATGGAGTCAACAGCAAACATCTGCTGACTTGACAGTGGCGTTAATATATGCGTCAGCTTATGGAAATACAGCAACATTAGCTCAAGCGATCGCTCGTGGCATCACCAAAGCCGGTGTCGCTGTAGAATCAATTAACTGCGAATTTACTGAACCAGAAGAAATTCGGGCGGCTGTAGAAAAAGCTGGTGGTTTCATCATGGGTTCTCCAACTCTCGGCGGTCATGCACCAACACCTGTGCAAACAGCTTTAGGAATTGTGCTATCCACCGCGACTAACAACAAACTCGCTGGTGTTTTTGGTTCCTTTGGCTGGAGTGGGGAAGCAGTTGATTTAATTGAAGGGAAATTAAAAGATGCTGGTTATCGGTTTGGTTTTGACACCATCCGCGTGAAATTTAAACCCGACGATGCCACCTTACAATTGTGTGAAGAAGCCGGAACCGACTTTGCCCAAGCACTGAAGAAAGCTAGAAAAGTGCGATCGCCAAGTCAACCTGCTACTACTGTAGAACAAGCAGTTGGGCGTATAGTGGGTTCTCTGTGCGTTTTGACTGCCAAAGAAGGCGATCGCTCTAGTGCCATGTTAGCCTCTTGGGTAGCTCAAGCTAGCTTTAATCCGCCTGGTTTAACCATAGCCGTCGCTAAAGAACGGGCAGTAGAAACACTGACCCATACAGGAAATAAATTTGTCCTCAATATTCTTAAAGAAGGGAATCATTTGGGGTTGATGAAGCATTTCCTCAAACCCTTTGGCCCAGGACAAGACCGATTTGCCGATGTTGCCGCCCAAGAAGCTGAAAACGGTTCTCCCATACTTACAGATGCCTTGGCATATCTGGAATGTTCTGTACAAAACCGGATGGAATCTGGCGACCATTGGCTAGTTTATGCCACTGTCGAGAATGGCAAATTGTTAGATAATGATGGCATCACAGCCGTGCATCATCGCAAGTCGGCAACTCATTATTAATCAACTTTGCATAGCTAATCGGATACGATCTAGTCATGTAGTTCGAGTGGGATCAATCAAAAGCAGCCGCAAATTTGAAGAAGCACGGTGTCAGCTTTGAAGAAGCCAAAACTGTCTTTGGCAATTCTCTGGCAGTGATCTTTGATGATGAAGCGCACTCTATAGATGAGCAGCGAGAAATCATTATTGGTCACTCTCAACAAAATCTCTTGCTGTTGATTTGTTTCACTGAGCGTTCTAATACTATCCGTATCATCAGCGCCCGTCTAGCTACTCGAAAAGAACGTGAAGATTATGAACGAAACACCTTTTGAACAATCGCAAAATTCTGACGACGAGCTTCAGGCTGAGTATCGCTTCGATTATCAAAAAGCAAAGCCTAATCGCTTCGCTGCCCGTAGTGGAACGCAACAATTAACAGTTGTGGTCTTAGATGAAGATGTGGCTCAGGTTTTCACCACACCAGAATCGGTCAATAAAATGTTAAGGGCGTTGATTGAGTCGATGCCACAAGCTGCAAACGGCGAGACAGCCTGATAATCTCGTTGTATCGCAAGCCGTCTTATTATGATAATCCAACGCTCTCTGTTAGAAATTATTACTATGACTTTACGTGAACTTGAAGATCAAGCGCTGAGATTATCTGCCGAGGATCGTTGGCAGTTAATCAATACATTAGTGCGATCGCTCCAACCAAAACTTCAGCCAACTTCAAAGCCGAAGGGTTTAGCTGCGAGTTTAATCGGTATTGCCAGGACTAACACATTGCCACCTACAGATGAAGAAGTGAAAGCAATGCTAGATGAGCGGTTGGTGCAAAAGTATTTGTAATGCGAGTTTTATTTGATACGAACGTTCTGCTAGATGCTTTGCTAGCGCGTGAACTTTTTGTGGCGGATGCTGCTTTTTTGCTGGAGACGGTTGAATCGGGTCAAATTGAAGGGTTCATGTCGGCAACAACGGTTACGGATGTGCATTATTTAGTTGGACGACAGACCAAGAGTGCTGAAGTTGCGATTGCCGCAGTAACTCAATTGTTGGCATTGATGGAAATTTGTGCGGTGGATCGCGGGGTACTGGAACAGTCGATCGCATTGGGGTTGACTGATTTTGAAGATGCGGTGCAGGTAGCATCTGCGATGAAGTTGGGGTTGGAGGCGATCGTTACTCGTGATGTAAATGGATTCACAGGTTCGCCGATTCCAGTACTCTCACCTAAAGATATGAGAAATCGGTTGATGTAGCAGAATGACTGAAAAGTTCTTAATTGAGTCAATGCCACAAACCGCAAACGGTGAGCCAGCCTGATAACCTGGTTTTATTGGGCGATCGCAAGCCGTCTCATCAAAGGTATAATTAACTCCAGCAATAGGTTAGGTTTCACTTCTTTCAATCCAACCTAAGCAGGTTAAGGTTTTTATGGCTAACTGAACCGGAATAAAAAAGGCTCAAGCATTTCTGCCTGAGCCTTTTCTAGATTAAACTAAATGGTTTTCGCCTGAGTTTAGTAGCGACCACCGCCACCACCACGGTTGTAGCCACCGCCACCACCGCCACGATTACCACCGAAAGAACCACCGCCACCTCTGTCTTCTCTGGGCTTGGCCTTATTCACTTTAAGGTCACGACCCATCCATTCAGCACCATCAAGGGATTCAATGGCTTTGGTTTCTTCGTCTTCTGAACTCATTTCCACGAAAGCAAAACCGCGTAAACGGCCTGTTTCACGGTCAGTAGGTAGCTGAACGCGCTTTACAGAACCATATTCTGCAAAAACAGTACTCAGCGCATCTTGTGTAACTTCATAGGAGAGGTTACCAACGTAAATTGACATTAAATGTCTCCAAAATCATAAGTTTGTAGAGATTTAGATTTCGGAGAGAAGTCTGTAATACCAAAAGGGAAAAGCCTGTCAATACTAAAAACAAACACTGTCGCCGAATTAATTCTCATTTCACTTCCCATTTTTACATGGCGACCAACTTTCTGGGGGAAAGTTTAAAAAACTGTTATAAAAAGTTATATTGCAAGTTGAGAGCTAGGTGCTAGGTAGTTCCAAAACGGGTGAGACTATAGCCAGCCGCACCCGATAAAAAAAGGGGAAAGGGGAAAGGGGAAAGGGATGATGATTGTCGCGCCACTTGCGGGCGAAGTTTTTACCTTCCTCATAAAATTTGGATTATTTCGCCCACAAGGGGTGATGTTTTTACCTTATCCCCCTTTCCTTTCAAGGGTAGGTATTTTGTATTTGGTCATTTTTTGCCTATTTCAGCCGATGCTTAAATCCTGAAACGACCAAACTACGTTAAACAATTGAGAATTTTCTCAACTATTTTTGAGATTCTAAAAAACCTACCCTTGTGAGCTTCCCCTTTCCCCTTTCCCCCTTCCCCTTCTTGATAAACTAACTATCTATTCTATTTTCTAAATATTGACCAATCATCAACTGTTCACCAGCACGAGAGATAATAGTCTGTCTGGTGCGGTATTTACTGCCAATTAGCTTTAACTCTTCTTCAAACACTGAACCGTTGTATTCAGTTCGCAAACACAGTGTTTTCGGGTTGGAGAAATAATACTGGGCGGTGACTGGTTTAGATATGGCAAAACCGCGATCGCGATACAAAGTACTTCCCATCACTCCAAATATTGTTGAACCTTGCGATTCTTTCTTTGTCGTCAGCACATCCGTACTTTCCCAGACAACTGCTGCACCACAGATTAAACTCTTTGTATCAGGCAAATCGTGCATCTGAGCTAGGTTTTGCAATTCATCACAGCCCTGCTCTAAAAAATTGATCGTAACGATACTCTCGATCTCCTTAGTTTCTCCCTTCGGTAGGGTGTAGTAGCGTCGTTGCGATCGCCATTTACCTGTTGATTCCTGGAAAAATTCGGAAATCTGGGATTCATCAGTGGTTTGTGCAGTTTTAAACAGAGATGTCACGCCTTACTTTCCTCATCTAATACAAATATATTTCTGGTAAAAAAGTTCATTCTTACCTGTTGTTGCTATGCTACTTGTCGCCCTATTTCTTGCCATATTACGCAAGGGGGTAAGAAGAAATAGTGTTTTCTATCACATTATAGACACGATTAAGCAATAAATCTTTAATATTCTTAATAAAATAGTAAATACCTGTAACACCTGCTAGTTATAGTAGAATAAATTGAGTAGGTAAAAACAAGGGTAATTATTGTAATACTGCCCAAACTATGATATTCAGCAAAAAAGCTTCATATCTTTGGAAAAAGCCAGCTTTCTCCTCTGGGTAGATTCCAGAAAAATGACAAATATTTATACTAAAGTTTATAATTTGTTAACTGCAAGAAGATTATCTACCTCTGCGTAAGAAGTAGAACGGTGAGAAGTTTTGGACTTTTGTGGGAAAACAGTAGTTTTTGAATCAAAAATTACTGTCATACAGCTTATTCTTAATTCTCGCCGTTTTTTGTTAATGATATCTCTCAAAATTACTTGGTAAAACACGGCTGTTTAACCCCAAAAGCTCCCCAATAGGAGAAAAACAGATGATTTTGGAAAAAAATAAGCCGCACAAACAGGTGAAAAGAAAAGATCCCGTAGTCGCTAACCAACTAATAATTATCCAGTTAGATTCAGTTGTGAAAACTGAGGTGGCGACCGCAGATTTCAAAAGTAGACTTCTTGCAAACAGTACTTGTGCAACAGGTGGCAAAGCGAAAGGGGAAAATTCCTTTTTTTCCTCCACTTCTGTAAGAAGTTTATTAATTTTCTGTTTGGTAGCTATAGGATTGATGACGGCGAGTTGCGGTTCGTCGCCCAAAGAATCAGCAGATGCACAATCTCAGAGTCCTGGTAATAGGGAACGTAGTCGGGTAACACCTGTAGATGTGGCGATCGCTCGAACTGACTTGCTCCAAAAACAACCAGAATATACGGGTAATACAACACCCTTCCGCATCGTATCACTGCGATCGCAGGTAGAAGCCCGCTTGTTGGCTTTGAACCTTGATGTGGGCGATAGAGTTAAACTTGGGCAAAACGTTGGGCAGTTAGATGATGCCATACTTTCGACTGAATTAAAGCAAGCAGAAGCAGAACTAGCAGCCCTGAAATCAGAAGTAGCCAGGGCAAACAATCAGGTAAGCAATGCCCGTGCTGACGTTGAACGGGCACGGCTAGAAGTGGTACAAGCTCAGGCAGATTCAGAACGGCAACAGAGGTTGTTTAAAGCCGGAGCGATCGCTGAACAAACTGCCCAACAAGCACGTACCCAGTCCAAAACAGCAGCCCAGGCACTGCGGGCAGCCCAAGAGCAAGTCCGTACAGAACAGCAAGCCGTTGCAGCTGCCCAAGGTAGAGTTCTGGCCCAGCAGGCATTGGTTGCCCAAACTAAAGAACGCAGGTCTTACGCTCGGCTGACATCACCCATCACTGGCATAGTTACAGAAAAGGTGACAGAACCAGGCAATCTTCTGCAAGCAGGTAATGAAGTCGTAAAAATTGGCGATTTTAACCGTGTCAAAGTCGTTGTGCAAGTTTCCGAATTAGAACTGGCACAAATTCAGGTTGGACAGTCTGTACAAGTGCGCTTAGATGCCTTTCCCAACGAAATATTAATTGGGAGAGTTACGCGGATTTCTCCTGCTGCGGATGCTACTGCTCGCTTAATACCTGTAGAGGTAGTGATTCCCAACGCTCAAGGCAAGATTGGCAGTGGACTGCTGGCACGAGTCAACTTTGAAAACCAGACTCAACAGCGCGTAGTTGTACCGCAAACAGCTATTCAGAAACAACCAGGGAGCAACAACTCTAAGGGTACAGGGGAGATACAAACAAATGTACGGCAGGACTCTTCCCCACCTAACACATCTGGTATAGCAGAGGCAAAATCACAAGATCGAAGTGGGACAATATTTGTCGTCAAAGACACAGAAGGTAAAACGAAGGTAACAACACGAGCCGTAATGTTTGGAAAAAAGGCTGATGGGAGAGTGGAAATTTTATCCGGTTTGCAAGCTGGAGAGCGCTATGTTGTTCGTAGTGGTAAGCCGTTAAAAGAAGGTGACACTGTAAGTCTTTCAATTCTTTCAGAAAAGCAATAGTAGGGTGAGCAATAGCCACCATACGAGCAAAAAAAGCACTCAGTAACCAGACCTTATCACTTAGTATCATGCAACAGGCAAATAATAATGGCAATGGCGGATTTAGCCTTAGTGCGATCGCTATCCGCCAACACATTGGCACACTCATGCTCACTGTGGCAGTAATTGTCATTGGGATATTTTTTCTCACAACTATCCAAGTCGATCTTCTACCATCAATTACCTATCCACGAATTGGGGTTCGGCTAGAAGCCCCTGGTATTTCACCAGAAGTAGCAGTAGATGAAATCACCAGACCCTTAGAAGAAGCATTAGCAGCAACCGAGAATGTAGTGCAAGTTTTTTCCCGCACTCGTGAGGGACAGGTAAGTCTCGATTTATACTTTCAACCAGGGGGCAATATAGACCAAGCCCTAAATGATGCTACTGCTGCTTTTAACCGAGGTCGGGGACAACTACCAGATACCATAGAGGAACCGCGCTTATTTAAAGTCGATCCTTCCCAACTGCCAGTTTATGAATTGGCACTGACATCTGCTTCGTTACAAGGTAAAGATTTACGCGTATTTGCTGATGAAGAGTTAACGCGTGAACTCAGTGTCGTGCCAGGAGTAGCCTCAGTTGATGTATCTGGTGGTGCAGAAGAAGAAGTACGGGTACTTGTTGACTTAAACCGATTGCAAGCCTTGGGTGTGGGGTTAAATGATGTCTTAAATGAATTAACAGCCCGTAACCAAGATATTTCTGGTGGTCGGATTCTAGGGCAAAATTCCGAGCCATTGACTCGGACTGTCGGACGTTTCCAAAATGCCAAAGAAATTGAAAACCTCTCTGTAGAAGTTTCCTCCCCTGCTTCCTCTGCCTCCTCTGCTTCCACTGTCTCCCCTGCACCTTCGCGCCGTGTCTACTTGCGAGACTTTGCAGAGGTAATTGACGATACAGAAGACCAGCGAGTATTTGTTTACCTAAATCGTCAGCCAGCAGTAAAATTTTCAATTCAAAAGCAGCCTGAAGCGAACACAATCACAGTTGTAGATGCTGTTAAGCGGCGAATTGAACAATTACGGCAATCAGGTTTAATTCCAGCAGACATGACTCTGAGTCCCACCACAGATGAATCTGTCTTTATCCGCAATTCTTTAAATGATGTTATCTTTTCGGGGATTTCTGGGGCATTGTTAGCAGCAGCAGCAGTGTTGTTATTTTTGGGATCGTTCAGGCAAACATTTATTATCAGTTTAACGATTCCTCTGTGTACTCTAGCGGCGATCGCTATGATGAGGATATTTGGCTTGACTTTAAATGTGTTTAGTTTGGCAGGTTTGACATTAGGAGTCGGCCAAGCAATTGACACATCGGTTGTGATCCTAGAAAACATTTCCGAAAAAGCAGGGATGACTCCCAATCAGAGGGAGATGGAGGCAGGGGAGCAGAGGAGCAGCACTTCGGCTACGCTCAGTGACCGAGGAGCAGAGGGGAAGGGGAGAAATTCTAAATTCTTTATTGATAGTGCGATCGCAGCTTCCCAAGAAGTAGAATCTGCTTTAGTTGCTGCTACCGGCGCTAACTTAGTTTCTGTAGTGCCATTCCTCTTAATTGGTGGTTTTATTGCACTGCTATTTAATGAACTGATTCTGACAATTAGCTTCGCAGTCGCAGCTTCCCTTGTTGTCGCTATCACAGTAGTGCCGATGCTATCTTCTCGACTCTTGGGAATTCGCTGGTCTAGTCGAATCAGCGAATTTTGGCTGCTTAGACAGTTTAATCACCGATTTGAAGATGCTACGCGAGGATACAGTAACTTCTTAACCAAGGTTTTACGCTATCGGCTCCTTGTAGTAACTGCTGCTTTGGTAATTTTAGGCGGCAGTAGCTTCTTTATGTTTGGTCAAATTCCCCAAGAAATTTTACCCCGCATTAGTACCGGTCAAGCTAACTTGAGAGCGCAGTTTCCTCCTGGTACACCTTTAGCAACTTCTGAGAAAGTTATGCAAATTGTCGATGACATTTTGCTCAAACAACCAGAAACCGAGTCTGCTTTCACAACTGTGGGTGGTAATTTATTTGGTAGCAATACTACAGAAAATCCTTTACGTGCCAGTAGTACCATCAATCTAAAACCAGGCACAGATGTCGAAGCTTTTGTCAAAAAAGTAACTCAGGAATTTAACAAACTCAACTTAGCAGGAATTCTGCTACGCCTCAATCCTGGTCAGGTGCGGGGTTTAATCTTGAGTAATTCCCCAGTGCAAGGATCAGAGGTTGACGTGATTCTGCAAGGTGAGAATGAAGAAAACTTAACGCAAGCAGGCGCTCAAGTACTGCAAGCATTACAGGAAAAAGCAAAATTAGCAACATTCCGACCAGATGCCGACCCCCGACAACCGGAAATCCAAATTCGCCCCGACTGGGAAAGGGTTTCGGCTTTAGGATTGAGCGCTCAACAAATTGGTGCAACAGTTCAAACAGCAATTGAAGGTTCAGTTCCCACACAAATTCAACGCGGTAATCGTTTAGTTGATGTGCGGGTACAGCTAAATAAAGAAGCGATTCAGCGTCCTTCTCAGCTAGAGCAATTACCGCTATTTACAGAAAACAATCAGCTAATCCGCCTTTCAGACGTTGCGAACATTCAAGAAGGTCAAGCGCCTGGTGAGGTGCAACGGATTAATCAGCGCCAAGCTTTTATTGTGGCAGGCAACCTCAGCGAAGGAGCTAGTCTTGGTGAAGCGATCGCAGAAGTCAATGAGGTACTCAAGGATGTAGACTTACCTGATGGCGTTTCAATTGTGCCTAGTTCTGCTCAAGAAACTAATCAGCAACTTCAGGATGCTTTAAAGACGTTGGGGGCGTTGGCGACGTTCTTAATCTTTGTCGTTATGGCGGTACAATACAATTCGCTAATTGACCCATTGGTAATTATGTTCACCGTACCACTGGCATTAGCTGGGGGAATTTTTGGACTTTACATTACCCAAACTGCAATTGGCGCAACTGTAATTGTTGGTGTCGTCCTGCTGGTGGGAATTGTGGTGAACGCAGGGATTCTAATGGTAGAACTGGCGAACCAAATTCGGGATGAAATTGGTTGTACTCGCCAAATTGCGATCATGAAAGCTGCTCCTCAACGCTTGCGCCCAATTATCATGACTACAGTCACCACTATCTTGGGACTGTTTCCTTTGGCATTAGGCATTGGTGAAGGTTCTGAGTTTTTGCAACCTTTAGGGATTGTAGTTTTCTTTGGGATGGCGATCGCAACGATGCTGACATTATTTATCATCCCCTGTTTTTATATCCTACTGCACGATTTGCTTGGTGGGAATTGGGCAAAGCCAGTGTTAATCCGGTTACGTGGATTTACGAAAAAACTCATTTCCATCACGGATAGGGATTAAATTTTTTAACACCTTAGACAGTGAAATTTAAATTAACGCGATCTACCAACAAGTTTTTTCGTTGGCAGATCGCGTTAACGCGTTTTTTACATACATATATTGCAATACGGTTCAGTTAAGCATTTCTTCTTTCTCTTTACGTCCTTTGCGTCCTTGGCGGTTCGTTAAAAAATTTGACTTAACAAAGAGCTTTAGCCTTAACTGAACTTTATTCGCATATATCGTTTAATTTGTCAACCAATAACTTCTAATTTAGATTTTTGATAAAGATTGCGTGAAATTACTAGTTATTGTGATAAAGCATTACACGAATTGCTTTATAAATCAACATACGAGTATATGTAAACTCACTGAGCAGACACACACCAACCGCTATTTATCTAGCAAATAGATAGCAGTTCAAAAGTGAGGTTTTGCTGTTTGATTTAACTCACGCAATATAGCATTCTCTCAATCAATATGAAGAGGACAGAAATATGACTACAACCGTAACCAAATTAGCCTTGTCTCTTCTAGGAGCAGCAGGAATTAGTTTTTTATCTTTGACACCAGCGAGAGCCGTTATTTTGGTAGAACCCATTGTAACGAGTGTGAATGAAGATATATTCAACACGAAAAAGCCAAGAATTCTTACAGATTTTCAACCAGGACAAGTAATAGAATATGGTGTTCCAGATGTAGCTAATAACTTTCTAAATAACACCGGATACGATATCGAAAGCTTAGTCTTTGATTTAAAAACGCTGTCCTATACTAATCCCGATTCGACTCCAGCATTTGATAATGAGCCTGTAGAGTGGGGAGATGTAAATGGAGATGGAAAGATTGGTTTATCTAATAACCCCGATCTAAAGGATATTTTTACAGACATTAACATCAGTGGTACTACTATCACTTTTAGTGGTGGCGTAATCCGAAACGGAAGCATTTTTTACAATCCCTTCGCTACACTACCAAATCTAGCACCCGGTGCTGGAATCATTCCACCAATACCAGCAGAGCAAACAGATAAAGATGGGCCTATTAGAGTCGCATCTTATTACACCGCCATTCCTGAATCAACTAACGTTTTGGGTGTATTAGTCCTTGGTGCTGTAAGTGTAGCTTTAAAATTAAAGCGATCGCTACACTATTAACACTTTCTATAATTCTCTATGACTGGGAGTTGGGCATGAGGCGACAAGAGGAATAATCAATTCTTAATTCCTAATGCCCAATTCCCAATGCCCCATTCCCCTTACTTTGTAATTAACTCACGATACACAGCCAGTGTTTCTTGATGAACGCGGGCAACACTTAACCACTGTAGGTTTTGATTTGCCCGATTTTTCCACTCATGCAGCATATCGGCATTACTCAGTAATTGCACTAAAACCCCAGCTAAAGCATTACTATCTTTTGCTGGCACTAAAAGACCTGCTTGCCCATTATCCAAAGCTTCAGGAATCCCATCTACTTGAGTACCAACGATCGCAGTTCCAGCTTCCCTAGCTTCCGAAAGTACTAGAGGACAAGGATCGCGATGAGAAGCCAACACAAATATGTCACAAGATATCAGGTAGCGTTGAGGTTGCGGCTGGAAGCCTTCAAAATGAATCCGTTCTTTTACAGAAGTTGCTTGTGCTTGTGCCTCAAATAGCTGTTTATCAGGGCCATTTCCTACCAAATAAAGATGCGCTTGGGGAAAATCTGAGGCAATTTGTTCAAAAGCAGCGATTAACTCAGCGATACCTTTGCGTTGATACATACCGGCTACAGTAGCGATCGCTGGACGTTGTAACCCTAAAGGTTGATAATCTTGTATTTGCCGGGTGCGGGGGCTGCCCAAAGTTCCATTGCATACTACCCGCAACTTGTTTTCTGGGATACCGCGTTTTGCCATAGAATCTCGCACCGCCTTGCTAACGGCAATTACTCTATCAGCTAAACCCATCAGCAGACTGGAACGCTGAAATTCATTGTGGACTGTGGAAACTAAAGTATATTTATTTCCTTGAAAAATGCGTGCTAAAATTACCCCCGTCATCATGTGAGCATGAACGATATCCGGCTGAAATTCTGCT
Source organism: Nostoc sp. FACHB-133 (assembly GCF_014698055.1). Classification (NCBI taxonomy): domain Bacteria; kingdom Bacillati; phylum Cyanobacteriota; class Cyanophyceae; order Nostocales; family Nostocaceae; genus Nostoc; species Nostoc sp. FACHB-133. The sequence continues at coordinate 60,534 of NZ_JACJSH010000013.1, read as the reverse complement.
GCGATCGCCCGGTAACGCACAGCCGCTTTGATAATACTGTTCGGTTTTCTAGTTTGGTCTAGTTGGTAGTGTTTGACACCACTGATATTTAGTAATTTCTCATATTCACCACCAGCAGAAATAACCGCTACCTCATAACCAGATTTTGCCTGTAAACAAGCCAGATCCACTGCCACATTCACAATACCGTTACCTATTTCTTGAACGTGGTTCAAAATATGTATAATTCGCATAATCTTTGAGATATGTATAAAATTAAGATAAGTAACTGGGAGTAAATCAATATAATTATTGATGTCTTCAGCGACGACTCAAGAGTAATTAGTAGTGCATAAAATTGACCACTTGCTACTGAATCAGAACGCTTCTAACGAGTTACTTAGCTTAAAGACTTATTCAGTAACGGCTCGATAAATCTGGGTAAAACTCCAAAATTCTCAAGACTAAATCTGCTATTTCATTCTCTATAGTCTTATTTTCGATTCCGCCGATAGCGACGACAGCTATACATACTATGTTTCGAAGGAACTCAGCACGAATGGTAAGCTGTCCCACATTGAACTTGAACTTCCATCATTAGGGCGCTGATGTTGCCCACCCGACAAGAGTTATGTTTAGTTTTGTTTAGATGTTCTCTAGCTTAGTGACTTTAGCAATTTAGTAAAACTATATACTTGTATTGCTTTACAAAAGCAGCAACTTGCGTGACGATAAGAAAGAAATTAATAGTAAAAATAATTTCCTATTACTGTTATTAATTGTGTGAAAACTCGTAATGACAAGGCTTCAGTCAGTTTGAGTTGATCTCATAACCTTAAACCTTAGCTTGAAGTAAAAAAAAATGGCAACGCTACGTACTCCATACTTCCAAGTAAATTCCTTAATTCCCATACATTACACACGCAGCTTGGTCTTTATCGACATGGCTGTGAAAGACTATCAGAGTTTAGTCAAAGGTGTTATTTCCAACACTGATGTGTTCGTAATCGATCCAACACAGAACGGTGTTGAGCAAATTACTGAGATTTTGGCAACTCGTGCTAACCAGAATCTTAGCAGCATTCATATTGTTTGCCACGGTGTTCCTGGTAGCTTGCAACTGGGTAACACCCGCTTGGGACTTGATACCCTTGATGAATATAGTCAGCAACTACAACAGTGGCAGAAGATATTTACCGCCTCATCAAAAACCGTTGGGTTATCGGTTGAATCTGCTACAAAATCTCCAGCTAAATTACTCATCTATGGTTGTAACGTAGCTAACGGTGATGCGGGGGCAGAATTTATTGCCAAACTGCACCAACTTACAGGAGCCAATATTGCCGCTTCCCGTCAGCTTACAGGCAATGCAGCACTAGGCGGTAATTGGGATTTGGAAGTCCGCACCGGTGATATGGAAGTAACTTTAGCGTTTACAGAAACGGCGCGGGAAGCTTATGCAGGAGTCCTGGCAACCTTTACGGTAGATAGTACCGGGGATGCAGATGATGGCAATCCGAATAATCATGTCACTACTTTACGGGAGGCTATTAACTTAGCTAATGCTACTGCTGGGGATGATACTATCGCCTTTGGGAAAATCTTTACTGATGCTACCCCAGATGTAATAACCCTCACCTCTGGAAAACTAACCATTACCGATGATGTTACTATCCTGGGAACTGGCGCATCCAAACTTACTGTGAGTGGGAATAATGCCTCCAGAGTATTCGAGATATCGGGAACAGCGACAGGTGTTAGTATTGATGGTTTGGCGATCGCTAGCGGCGGTATTCAAGTCAATTCAAATTCTATCCTCAGCCTGACAAGAAGCAGTGTTTCTGGCAATACAGAGGAAAGCGGCATCTCTAATAACGGCATCCTCAGTCTGACGGGAAGTAGTATCTTTGGTAATACCAAAGGCGGAATCTATAACGGTGGCATCCTCAGCCTGATAGGAAGTCGTGTCTTTGGCAATACGGGTGATTTAGGCGGTGGCATCTATAATGACGGTTCCAACGCAAACATTGGTAATCTCAACCTCACAGCAAGTACTGTCTCTGGCAATACAGCAAACTATGGTGGCGGCATCTACAACAAAGGCGGTACTCTCAACCTAACGGCAAGTACTGTCTTTGGCAATAAGGCAAACTACAACGGCGGTGGTGTCGTTAACGCAGATGATGGTACTTATTTTGGTGGTTCAGCTACTCTAACTAACAGCACCATTTCAGGCAATAAAGCCAATGACGAAGGCGGTGGTATATTTAATGGCGGCAGCTACACAAATACCGACAATCTCACTCTAATCAACACCACAATTACTAACAACACAGCCGACTCAGATAGCAATGGTGTTGGTAATGGTGGGGGTGTTGCCAGCTATGGTAGTCCCATGAAAGTTAGTAACACCATCATTGTAGACAACTTTGATAAGTCCCCTGCCGATGATATACAACCTGACGTATCCGGTAGCGTCACCGACTTTGGCAATAACTTGATTGGCGATGCTACTGGTAGTATTGGCTTTACCACCAGCACTCTCATTGGCACAACCGCCACCCCCATTGACCCAAAACTCAGTTCGCTGCAAAATAACGGTGGTGCAACTTTTACTCACGCCTTACTTGCAGATAGCCCCGCTCTTAATGCTGGCAATAATTCCCTAGTTCCTCCTGGTGTAACTACTGATCAAAGAAGCGCAGGATTTGACAGGATATCCGGCGTTGCAGTTGATATTGGTGCTTATGAAGTCCAGCCTAGTATAATTACGCCACCTGATAATCCCAATCCCCTCGTCCCTACCATCAGCATCATCGCAACTGATAACATTGCCGATGAAAACAGTGGGAATATTGGTAGTTACCGCGTTAGCCGCAGTAACAGCAGTGGGGCATTAACAGTCAACTTCTCTGCCAATGGCAATGCGAGTATTGCAGACTACAACCTAAGTGTGGGTGGCAAACCTGTCAGTGGCAACAGTATCGTGATTGCTAATGGGCAAAGCTATGTAGATATCACTTTGACACCTGTCAACGATATTCAGGCAGAAGCGGTGGAAAATCTGACTCTCAACTTGGCAGCAGATTCGGCTTACCAAATCGATAACGTGAATTATACCGCCACAGTAGCGATCGCAGCCAATGATTTAGTCGTCACTAATACCAACGATTCTGGAGATGGGTCGTTGCGGCAAGCTATCCTCAATGCTAATGCTACTGCTGGGGCAGATATTATTACCTTTGCAGGAGTTTTTGGTGATGCCACTCCAGATATCATCACCCTCACCACCGGCAAACTAACAATTACCGATGATATTACCCTTTTGGGCACTGGGGCAGCAAACCTCACCGTGAGTGGAAATAATGCCTTTGGCGTGTTTGAAATATCAGGAACAGGGACAGATGCCAACATTGATGGCTTGAAGATTGCTAATGCTAACGATGCGTTTGGCAGTATTTTGGTTAATAACAATACTAGTCTCAACTTGACAGGAAGCATCGTCTCTGGAAACAAGGGAACAGTAGGCGGCATCTTTAACAAAGGTACTCTCAGCCTCACTAACAGCACTGTCTCTAATAACAGTGGGTCATCCTTCGGCGGAGGCATATTTAACAAAGGCAACCTCAGCATTACTAAAAGTATTGTCTCTGGTAATAGTGCATCTATCAGTTTCTCCTCAGCCTTCGGTGGTGGCATATTCAACATAGGTACTCTCAGCATAACGGGAAGCACTATCTCTGGTAATGGGGCTTTTGCCAGTGGTCTTAATCGCGGTGGGCCTGACCCTTACCCGTCCTACGGTGGCGGCATCTTTAACTCTGGCAGTGTCAGCTTGAGTAATACTACTATCTCTGGTAATTCAGCACTCTCTGGAGGTGGCATATCTAATTCAGGTATCCTTAACATCACCAGCAGTACTGTCTCTGGCAATAAGGCAAGTGGAGGGAACGGCGGCGGCATCTCTAGCTCAGGCATCCTCAATCTGAACAGCACCACGATTACTAATAACACCGCAGAAGACCTTTACAACTGGGGGGGCGGCACTGGTGGAGGTGTTTCTGGTGGCGGGACTATCAACGTTGGGAACACCATTATTGCAGGCAACTTCAACAATAGGAATCTTTATGGCGGTGATATCAACCCCGACGTTTCCGGCGACTTCATCGATGACGGTAATAACCTGATTGGAGATAACACTGGTAGCACTGGTTTTACTAGCAGCAGTAGCAGTATCGTTGGCAACAGCACCAACCCAATCGATCCGAAACTTAGCCCATTGCAAAATAACGGTGGTACAACCCTTACCCATGCCTTATTTGAAGATAGTCCCGCCATTAATGCTGGTAACAATGCCCTGATTCCGGCAGGTATTATAACAGACCAGCGCGGCATCGGATTTGACAGAATATCTGAGGCTAAAGTTGATATTGGTGCATTAGAGTTCAACGGTTTGATTGGAACTAGTGGCGCTGATAATCTAGTGGGCAACAACTACGCTGACATAATTTATGCTAAAGCTGGGAACGACATTATTGCAGGTAATCAAGGCAACGATATCCTAACTGGTGGCGGTGGCAAGGATAAATTTGTTTACAACTTAGGTGACGGCGTTGATACCATTACCGATTTCGATGGGTTAGGTAAAGGCTCAAATCCGTCAGCAGCAATCATTGGCCAATTGGATACCCTGAAATTTCAAGGGGCTGGATTGACTGCCCGAAATTTACTACTCACCCAGAATAGTAACAATCTGGAAATCACCTTTGAAGGAGTAGGTGATGACAAAGTTATTCTGCAAAACTTTCCCCTAGAAAACTTAGACAATCTCTCCAGTATTGGCAATATCCTGTTTGATGGGCAAACCAAAATTCGTGACAGCTTTGATGTCTTTAATGCCAACTCTACCCAAAGCACCATCTTCAACAAAAATACAGTTACCTTTTTTAATGACCTAAACAACAATGTCAATGGCTTTGACAACTCAGCTGATGTTATTAATGGTCAAGGGGGAAATGACCGCATTGATGGCAAGAGTGGCAACGACCTACTACGGGGTGGTGAAGGTAACGACACCCTGCTTGGCAGTCTAGGTAATGATAGCCTTCTCGGTGGTGCTGGAAAAGATAGCCTTCTTGGTGGTGCTGGCAATGATATTCTTATTGGTGGTTCAGGTAGCGATACCTTGACTGGCGGGAGCGGTTATGACCAGTTCATCTACCAAACCTTGAACGATTCCGATGATACAATCACTGACTTTGATCCGAGCCAGGATAAGTTAGTCTTCACTGACCTGTTTAAGAGTCGGGGCTACAGTAGCAGCAACCCCATCTTAGATGGCAATCTCCAATTTGTGCAATCGGGTACTTTTACATTAGTTCAAGTCCTTGGTTATTATTCTTTTTACACCTTCGCAACTTTAGATAATTTCACAGCGACAAATCTAGTAGTTGGTGGTAATGTTTTTGTCTAGCACTCAGATTTAGCATATTATGGCGGGAATACACTTTTACCGGACACCATAACCAGGGACTTCCGGTAAAAACATATACCATCGTGGTAGCGTGGCAAGACTAAAATAGTGCATTGGACGTAAGCTGTTAAGCATTTAATTTGCACATTGAGATCGCAGGGGACAGGGAGCAAGGGAGAGGGTTTGCAGCCGTGCTAGTAGGTTAGGTGGAGTGAAACGCAACCCAACATTACCACCTTATTTATGTTGGGTTACGCGATCGCTGCACCCAACCTGCATCCTAGATTGGCTATCGCTCAGACTCTTGCACAAGTGTTAAAGTCCAAAGTTTTTTCACCACCGCCAAGGTTATATAAGCGTTACTCTAAGAAGAAGTGCGAATTGTGCTAAATAAAAAGTATTTTTTAGGGATTTCTAGGAAACTAGTAAATAACTATATAATGAAAAACTTTCAGGAGGAGCGGTAGTGAGCCTACAAACTCTCGTTGACCAAGCCACCATCCCCCCAGATTCAGGGTCTGTAGCATCTAGTCCCTTTGATGCAGATAGCTTCAATGAAGCTGTCATGTCTACCTATGGTCGGTTTCCTTTAGCTCTAGAACGGGGTGCTGGATGCCGGGTTTGGGATACACAGGGGCGAGAATATCTGGACTTTGTAGCGGGAATTGCCACTTGCACTTTGGGACACGCCCACCCAGTTATGGTAGAAGCGGTAACACGCCAAATTCAGAAGCTGCACCATGTCTCTAATTTGTACTATATTCCTGAACAAGGTGAATTGGCAAAATGGCTTGTTGAACATTCTTGTGCCGATCGCGTATTTTTCTGCAACTCTGGAGCTGAAGCTAACGAAGCTGCAATTAAACTGGCACGAAAATATGCCCACACAGTATTAGACATTGAAAAACCAATTATTTTAACCGCCAATGCCAGTTTCCACGGGCGGACTTTGGCCACCATTACCGCTACAGGACAACCGAAATATCAAAAGTATTTTGATCCTTTGGTTCCTGGGTTCTACTACGTAAATTACAACGATATTAACGCTGTGGAAGTGGCGATTAGCGAGTTGGATGAAGGTGATTACCGAGTAGCAGCAATTCTGATTGAGCCATTGCAGGGAGAAGGCGGTGTGCGTCCGGGAGATGTTGCTTATTTTAAAAAGCTCCGGCAGATTTGCGATGAAACTGGTATTTTATTGATTTTTGACGAAGTGCAAGTTGGTATGGGGCGCAGTGGCAAATTATGGGCTTACGAACATCTTGGCGTTGAGCCGGATATCTTCACCAGTGCCAAAGGCTTAGGTGGCGGTATCCCCATCGGTGCAATGATGAGCAAGAAATTCTGCGATGTTTTTCAGCCAGGGGAACACGCCAGCACCTTTGGCGGCAATCCTTTTGTGTGTGGTGTAGCACTCAGTGTTTGCCAGACATTGGAACGGGAAAATATTTTGCAGAATGTGCAAGACAGGGGTGAACAGTTGCGATCTGGGTTGAGAGCGATCGCAGCGAAATATCCTCAGCACATTAGCGAAGTTCGGGGTTGGGGTTTAATCAACGGTTTGGAGTTGCGAGCCGATATCCAATTAACCGCAGCAGATATTGTCAACGCTGCCATCAAAGAGGGTGTATTACTAGTACCAGCCGGGCCAAAAGTAGTCCGGTTTGTGCCACCGCTAATTGTCACAGAGGCGGAAGTAAACACTGCCTTGCAAGCTGTAGACAAGGCGATCGCGGTTCTCACCAAATAGAATATTGTTTGTTTTGTGTAGAGACGTTGCAATGCAACGTCTCTTTTTCATTCTGGGGAAATTTCCCGATAAGCTTGTCGGCACTGCTCATAATTGTCTGGCAAAATCTCGGCATTCCCAAAACATAATTGCTCGTGAGTGGTAATTAAAGTTTCATAAGGCTGTATGGGAGTCACAGCCGATCGCAGCAATTGCAGATATTCTCCATCTGTACGGCTGAGTTTGTGGGGTGCGATCGCTTTTTGATGCAACTGCTGCAACATTGCTAAATAGACACAACGGCAAGCCTCACGGTAGTTACCTTGACGATAAAATTCTTGCGATCGCTCCAACAAAAGTGCTGTAGATGCCTCACTAGAGCGAGTTTTTGCACGAAAATCAGTCAGGTTGCCACTTCTATTCAGCCAAGAATATACATAAGGGCTGAATTCCCGCCATAATTGCCAACCCACCCAAACTACAAATAAGCCAATTACCAGCCAAAACAGAAATTTCAGCAACTCACCTAACCAAGGGCTAATCGACCATCCATTAGGCAATTCTGGTAGAGTTTTCTCAAAGCGGTAAAACTGGTATTCCCACCATTCTCCCGCTTGTTGTTGAAATTGGGAAAGCTGCCAACTCCAGCTAGTTTTTTCAAAAGTATCTGTAGGCATAGAGGGGATGAGGGAGCAGAGGGAGCAGGGGAGGCAGGGGGAGCAGGGGGAGAATTCGTAACTCCTAACTCTTCACTCATCACTCAGCACTCGGAACTGTTTTGCCCAATGACTAATGACTAATTACTCTTGACTCCTTTTTTATCATTATCCAGCCGATAACAACAAGTAGCGCACCGAATGCCAGAAATCCTAGATCCCAAGCTAACTCATTTGGGCCTGGTTTCACATGATGAACACCGAGAATTTGGTGGTCAATTAAACCTTCAACCAAGTCGAACAACCCACTGCCAATCAGTATTGATCCAATAAAGGTCTGTGATGACCAAGGAACATCATCACGCCGTCCAGCACGCCATAGTAACACAAGTCCAGTCGCGGTGAATATCCAATCTAAGGTATGAAAGAACCCATCCCACACCATGTTCAAATCGATATTCGCTCTGTTTGTCAGAGGTCGAATGTTACTAAGCATGTGATGCCACTGGAGGATCTGATGCAGTAAAATTCCATCAATAAACCCCCCAAGACCCACACCAAGAAAAATCCCAGCAGTAATTAATGGTGCGCGTCGGTTGATGGTTCCACTTTTTGCCTCCATTGTCAACCTCATAGATAGGCTTTTTCACCAAAATACAACTCTTTTGGCAAAAATATCTTCTATCTTGAGGCAAGTAGGATCTTGAAGGAGGCAGGAGGGCAATATTCTTCTCTTTTGAAAAATTAATTAATCTTCAACTTTTATTTGCATACCAGCTTTCACTGGGTCGAAATCTTGGGGAAAATGGGTGCTGCGATCGTAGTCTGCTTTTTCCAGCTTTGCTCCTTTGAGATCGGCTTGGCGAAGATTCGCTGACATCAACAATGCTCCCCTAAGATCGGCATCCCTCAAATTAGCTTGTTCGAGATCGGCGAAACTCAGGTCGGTTCCCCTGAGATTAGCGCCACTTAGGTTAGCTTCACTCAAGTCAGCATAACTCAGGTCACATCCTTTCAAGTTAATGCCTTGCAAATCGGCATCACCCAGTTCTGCTTTACTAAAGTCCCGTTTTCCTGCTGCATAACTCTCCACAAGAGTAGCGGCAGTATTTATGGGCTGTTGGGAATTAACTTCAGGCATATAACAGCCTCACAGGTTGTCTGGTTATTAATATTAATAAGGATTACATCACAAAAAACGTCTAACTAGACAATTGAGATAGCAAATTTTTGAAACCTATCTTGCTTGAGGTGTGGTTCAACTGGCTAGTTACTCAAAATTTTCTTCTTTTGACTATATTTTTTGTAAAAAATATTTTATATTATGTCCATCTGATTACTTACTAAACCGACAAAAAGCCGCCTTGCTAAAGCTATACTTTGTATCTACTCCCTTTGCTCTGTATAGAAATAGCAGATTAGAGGCTCTGACTCTAGTGATACATTTAGCCAGAGCCTCAATGAATGCATTCCCATACGGTGTATGGGAAGGGAACGAGCAAAGCCTCATCAAGCTAGATTTTTATTACTTGTGTAGACACCGTAGGCTAAGGGGAAGGGTGAAATGACTGTGGGAATTGTAACTAATTACCCAGACTTGATATCATACTAAGAATTTTCTGCTTACTTACTTGAAATTACTGCAAATCTACATGTAACATCCAGATGTGCTAAATATGGTCAAAGCGGAAATGACTATCAATTCAAGATAAAGGATGAAAATTTTCCCACTTCACCCTTTCTAAATGTAATACATGAGTTCCTTCTGCTTTCTTAGCGATCTTCGTTCACAAAGGTCTTGGAGTGTATATTTTTCCAAAACGGAGTTAGCAGCTTGACGTGCTTCCTGCCAGACTTCTTGAATTAGCTCACCTTCTACCGTGTTGGGAGTCGGCTCAGAATCAGATACAACAATATCTGACCCCTCCATGCAGCTAAAAGCATCTAACACTGTAATCTTTCCAGGGTCTCGTGCCAAAACATAGCCACCTTTGGCTCCGCGTATACTCTTAATTAAACCTCCACGTCTTAATGTTGCCAGAAGTTGTTCCAAATAGCGGTTTGGTATATCTTGTAAGACCGCTATTTCTCGAATTTGCAGCGCTTCACCCTTAGGGTAGCAGGTTGCTAACTCTAACAGGGCTAGAAGTGCGTATTCTGATTTGTTAGAGATTACCACAGGCGTAATATTTTAAACTCACACTTAAATATACAAATTCCTTGAGTTTGTTTCCCTAAGCTATTGTTAAGAAAAACTTTACAATCAACTAATTGTTGACCGGCTAACTCTACTTTAAAGACCTTTTAGTATAGAAGCAATTATTTTTTGTTTTGAATTCGATAAATAAAAGTGATTGATTATTGTACGGTCTTCCTCGGTTTAAAGTGACTCAAAAACTTAGTATATCTAGCTTGAAACCCAATGTTGTCAGAGTTTGTTAGCCTGAAATTGAAGGTCTACGCATCCATTGGAAGGCAAGAACATTCAATAGTAAACCAATAAGAAATAAAAAGAAGCATTAGTGCAAGCCACTATACATGCAAATCTCTCGAAAATGGCAGGATGACTGTAAAGGTAGTTCCTGCATCGATCGCACTTTCGACAATAATCTCGCCGCCATGTAAATCTACAGCCTGCTTGACGATGGACATCCCTAATCCCATTCCTGGGATATTACCTGTATTACTGGCGCGATGGAAGGGTTCAAATATATGTTCAATGTCAGCAGGAGGAATGCCAATACCAGAGTCTTGAGTCTGGAATATAGCTCGCTCGTTGGCAGTGGTTACAGAAAAAGTAACTGTGCTACCAATGGGAGAGTATTTTAGACAATTCGAGAATAAATTACTCAAGATTTGTCGCAGTAGTTTTGCGTCTAGGTTAGCTGTGGTACATTGGCACTCACTGCTAAAAACGATCGCATGTTGGGAGTGATCGCTCTGTTCTAATTCTTCTAATAAATCGCGGCAAAATTCCACCAAATTTAAGGGTGTTGGATTAAATTCTAACTTGCCTGTTTCATCCTGATTCAGCACCAATAAATCATTCAGTAACTGGGTTATATGCATAACAGATGTTTGAATGCGACGTAGATGAATCTGTTGGCGCTCGTCGCTCCATAGATGGCGATAATGTTCTAGTAGTTCCGCCGAAGAGTGGATGGTAGCCAAAGGGTTGCGAAACTCATGAGAGGCGGTGGTGAGCAACCGAGATTTAAGTTCACTAAACTCTCTTTCTTTGGCAAGTGCTTGTCGCATCGCCTCTTCTGCCCATTGCAGCTTGGCTTGAATGCGCTTGCTTTCGCTAATATCGCGCAATAGCCAACGCAGACCAACTAAGTTACCTTGTTGATTACGGATAGCAGCCACCTTCATTGCAGCAACAATGGGTGTTTTGTTACGTGGCCGCAGATTTACTTCCCACTCTTGCATTTTCCAGTCTGGAATTTCGGAGCGATCGCTCAGATGAGTCAGTTTCAAATGAAAAGCAATCAGTTCTTTCTCAAGTACAAAAATTCCTAAAGGTTTGCCCAACAGGAAATTCTTTAAGATGTTCAACATATTCTGGGCGGCAGAATTAGCTTCCTGAATTACTCCTCTTGGATCAGTTACCAAATAGGCATCTGGTACTTCCTCAAACAATTCTTGGTAGCGTTGACCTTGTGCTATTAACGACTGTTGAGCGTAGAATAATTCTTCATTCTGTTGCTGTAAGTCTTCATTAGCTATTTGCATTTCTTCCAGAGCTAGGTAGAGTTCCTTGAATACATCTGTGATTAATTCAATCTCTTCCTCTGCTTTTTGCTGTTCACTCTGGCGTTGCAAAAGGGCGACGCGCTTACGCATAAGCTGTATCTGTAAGGCTAAATCGTCCAAATTCACGCTTTTACTCCTAATTTGGAACTCTAAAGTTGGGTTTTATTTTAGATTCTCTTCTTGGACGATCTTAGCTTTATATCTCCTGGTCTAAAGGCAAGGGGTTTTACGCATCACACTTCATAAATTTTATTGGGAAGTCCCTGAATGTTTTTGTCTGGCAATATCACTCAATTTGGCTCTTAAATCTGCCCATTTGATACCTTCTAAGCTGGGTAAGACAACATGAGCGGCTCCAACTCGTTCAACGGGGCCAAGTCCTACTGCCCACATCCCAGCAGCTAGAGCCGCCTCAATGCCTGCTGCGGCATCTTCTACAACTACAGATTGCGCTGGTTCAAGTCCTAGCTGCTTGGCTGAGTACAAAAATAGATCGGGTGCTGGTTTAGGTTGCTGTACACTATAACCGTCTGCGATCGCATCTACTTTATCAGCAATGCCCAATCGCTCGATTACTGTACGGGCATTTTTGCTGGCTGAACCAATGCCGATTTTAATCCCAGCTTGTCGCAGTTCATCCAAGAAGGCAATCGCACCTGGTAACAAATCCTTGGATGTCATATTTTGAATCAATTCCACATAGTAGCGATTCTTCCGCTCCATCATCTCTTGGATTTGTGCTTCCGAATATGGTCTATCCCCAAGAATTAGCATGAGGGAAGCACGACGAGATACACCCCGCAGCGCTTCGTTATCCTGCCGATTAAATGGTATACCCTCTTCATCTGCTAACTTCTTCCAAGCTAGATAATGAAGTTCTGCTGTATCTGTCAGCACACCATCTAAATCGAAAATGAATCCTTGGATGTTGGGGGACTGGGGATTCGGTATTGGGGAAGATGAGACAGATAAAGAAGAATAACTCTTACCTTCTGCCCCCTGCCCCCTGCCCCCTCCCTCATTTGAGGGGGGATTTGGAGATAGGGAAAGTTGGAGATATTGTAGTTGACGATTTATATCTTGGCGGACTTGCCCTTTGCGGAGATCGAAGTCGTGCCATTTATCGCCCCAATGCAGTTTAAACTTCAGGCGCGTCCAGCCATCAGGCAGATGGGGGTTGGCTACTGGGCCATTTTCGGTGATTTGGATGCCACCGAATCCAAAAATTACAGCTTGCCAAATGCCACCAGCACTAGCACCATGAATTCCATCGCTGGTGTTACCTCGGTTATCTTCAAGATCCACCATTAATGCGTGCAGAAACACTTCGTAAGCTTTGGTTGATTTGCCCAAATCGGAAGCTAAGATGGCGTGAACTGCTGGGCCAAGGGAAGAACCATAAGTAATATCGGTACGGGGTGCGTAATAATCCCAGTTTGCCTGCAATGCTTTTTCGCTGTAGGGAAAATCTGCTGATTCTCTCATTAAATAAAGAAGCATCAATATATCTGGTTGTTTGATTACTTGATATTTGTTGATTTTCTCAACACCCAAGATCGGTTGCATAGAGCGATCACGTGGTTCGTAGTCTGCTAAATTTATATCTTCTAATTGGAAAAACCCCTCGCACTGCTCAATGAGTTGTGTTGATGGGTCATAGAGAAACAATATTTTGTTGATAATATCTTGCCAGTGCGTTCGCTCTTGGACGGTGAGTTGTAGTTTTTCTTCTAATTCTCTGGCTCGTTCGGGGAATTTTTGAACCAGCCAATCATAGACTGCGATCGCTTTCTCTAAATGCCATTGCGCCATCCGGTTTGTAAAGGCGTTGTTGTGAACGAGTTCATGGTATTCATCTACTCCGATCACGCCGCGAATTTCATACTGTTGATGCTCAGGATTGAATTCTACCCGACTTGCCCAGAAGATAGCGGTATCTAAGATGATCTCTGCGCCGCACTTTTGCATCCACTCATCATCACCAGTGGTTTGCCAATAATTCCAAGCGGCGTAGGGAATATCTGCATTGATATGAATTTCGCGATCGCGACACCAAATCCGCACATCTTCACCATAAAAATCATTTCCGAGGGCCCAACGTGGTGTTACTTCATCTCCACTATCAGCACTTTCCCAGGCAAACATTGCCCCTTTATAGCCGTAATGGGCCGCCTTGCGTCTAGCTCCTGGTAAGGTATGCCAACGGTAAGTAAGTAAGTTTCGGGCGATCGCTGGCTGGGTGAATATAAATAGGGGCAGCATAAAAATTTCTGTATCCCAAAATATATGACCGCGATAGCCAAACCCTGAAAGGGTTTTAGCAGGAATGCTCACCCTATCATCATCCCGTGCGCCAGCAATCAGCAGCTGAAACAGATTGTAGCGAACAGCAAAAGCAGCTGTGCTATCCCCCTCAATCAGGATGTCACTTTGTTGCCAAACCTCATCCCATGCCTGCTCATTGGCTTTTTGTAGTGTTGCGTAGTCTGGGAGGTGTGCGAGTTTTTCTTGAGCGGCTGAGACTGGGGTATCAATCTCCCGCGAGGTAAAAATTGTCACTAATTTTTCTACTGTTACAGTCTGTTGTGCCTTAGCTAAGAAGTTACTGCTTAAGGTTGGATAACCAGGGGCAGTATTGACTTGCAAAGATGCTTCAGCACCTAATATTGTCACCTTAGCTCCCATCCCAAGTTCAATTCGGGAGTGGCGGGTGCGGCGTTGCAACCAGATTCCTTGGTCAGTTTTGCCCTGATCTAGTCCTTCCCAGTGATTAAAACCCTGATTTTCGGGATAGCCGTTGATACTAGCTTGAATTTCAATTAACCCATCAAAATCTATTGGCGTTAAATGGCAGCGTAGCGCCAAAACGTGCGGATCTGCGAGACTGGCAAAGCGTTCAAAGCTGATGTCTATGGTGTTTCCACTAGGAGAACGCCAACGCAAAGCCCGGATGACTAATCCCTGACGGAGATCGAGTTGGCGATCGTAGCTCAATATCTCACCTTGATCGAGACGGAAGCGATCGCCATTCACAATTACTATCATGGGTAGCCAGTCAGGGCAATTTACCAGTTCCGTGTACACTACCGGCACATCGTCGTAGACACCGTTGATAAAAGTAGCTGGTAATGAATGAGGATACCCTTCCTCAAAACTACCTCTAGTTCCCAAGTATCCATTGCCGATTGTAAAGACGGTTTCTTTAGATTGTAATTGGTCAGGATCAAACTGGGTTTCGATTAATATCCAGTCTGTGTAAATAAAATGGCGAGAATGGTCTTTTGTTTGCATAAAGTGGGGAGTAGGGAATGGGGAATGGGGAAATGGGAAATGGGAAATGGGGAAATTTGATTTAGAGGTGGATGAACCACTGATTTGAGCCTAATGTTTCAAGTTCTAAGAGTGTGATGTTAATCACATTTTTACCCCCCTTAATCCCCCTTGGAAAGGGGGAAAACTGTTCCCTCCCCAATACATACGGGGAGGGTTAGGGTGGGGTAAAAAATATTTGATACACTACTATAGACTTTTCAAACATCCTCTGAGTCCTCCTGATAGACTCAAAATCACCATCCAGTCACAATTACGAATTACGAATTACGAATTAGCCCCATGTGCTTTTCTAAAATTTTTTCGGCTCTAGGTTTATAAATGAGATGGAATAATGTTTCCATATAGCGATCTCTGGCTTCGTTATTTTCTGGCGCAACAAAGTTCCAAAAAGTAAACATTTTTGCCAGTAGTAGTAATTGATTACTATGTAAATGCCAATTGTATCGGTTATGAACTCGCTGACTCATCCACTCTGAAACTTCGTACCAATGTTCAGGATGAGTATTGCATTGGTCAATAAAATCTAAAATTTTCTTTGCTGTTTCTCCTAAATCTGTAGGATTAACATTAAATTCCTCCTCTTGGTTTTCGATAATTTCTAAAGAACCGCCAAATTGAGTAGCAAAAGTTGGCAAGCCCGAAATCATCGCTTCCAAAATGCTCCGTCCAAAGGATTCAAAGCGGGCAAAGTGGACAGAAATTCCCTGACAATCTGCAACTACTCGGTAGGCTTCGCCAAGGTTGCTGCTAGGAATACGCATCCCCAGCCAGCGAATCTTACTATCGAGATGATATTCATCAATAATATTGTGGAGTTTTTGGATTTCTTCTGCTTCTTCTGGGTTTGTAGCTTCATCAGGATGCAGTTTACTACTCAAGAGGATCAAGTTACAATGCTCTTGCAACCTCTGACTTTGACCAAAGCACTCAGCTAATCCCGCAAGGTTTTTGATTGAACTGATGGAACTAACGGAAAAGATTGGTCGCTTATTAGGGCTATCTAAATGACCTAATATTTGGGGATCTTCGCGGGTAAAGAGTAGGTCGTGAATTTCTGTACAAAGGTTAGAATCTCGGTTTTCTTTGTGGCTATAGGGAAAGAAAATACTTTCATTTACTCCCGGTGGTACTAAGTTGAATTTGGGACTAAACAAATCAATCCCATCAACTACGTGGTACAACTGCGGCATAGTAAAGCATTTATACGATTCGTATTGACCTATAGTGTCTGGTGTGCCGACAATTTCTTGATAGGAAGATGTGATGATAAAGTCGGCTGCATTCATGCTAATTAAATCAGCAGTGAATTGTGCCGAAAAGTGGTATTGATTTTCTAAATCTTGCCAATATAAACTACTAAATAGATATTTAGGCTTTTCTAAAGAATGGGCAATATTGCACTGGGTAACTTTCATCCGGCGAGATAAAAGAGAAGCTACTAAGTTACCGTCGCTGTAATTGCCAACAAGAAGATTAGGTTTACCTTTGAATTGAGTTAGTAATTCTTTTTCTGCATCGATAGCAAATTGTTCTAAATAAGGCCAAATGTCAAATTTAGAAATCCAATTGTTAGTAATTTCTGGATTGAATTCACCAAAAGGAACGCGCAATATCCAAGCATTTTCAGTATCTTCGACTTTTTCTAGGGGCAGGTAGCAAAATGTCCCTTCACAGTTAGGGATTAGTCGGGTAAGAATAATTACATGGGGTTTGATACCTAGCTGGTCTAGTCCAGCGAGTTTGATTTGTTCACGCAGTTCGTTTTCTAAGCTGCGAGCTTGTTCTAGGACGTAAATAACTTGACTGAGTGTTTCATCTCTTCCGACAACATCTTCCTGTCCAACCCAGCCGTGGATGGAAATGAGGACGACACGAAAAACGGCGGGGACGCGGGCCACAAATGCTTCTAATATGCCCGGTTCTGGAGAGTAAATGAGTCGGTCGAGAAGTGCTAGGGTTTCGGAGACTCGCGCCACAGTGTTACCCCAACCTGGTTCAAAGCCTAGTTCTTGGAGGTCTAAGCGGAATTTTTCATAAGGTTCATCAGGCGATCGCTCATTCAGTAATTTGAGCGCTAGCTTAATTTGTTTGGCTAAATGAATACCGGAGGGAATGCGATCGCTCAACAGCAGCCGAATCCCATCATGTTGTAGCCCCTGTAATGCTTTAAACAACATTTCTACCCAATATTCGGGGTCAGCCAACAATTGATTGCACAGGTAACGGTTAAGGTAGGCTAAACCTTGACCAATATTTCTGGGGTCGTCAATTCTTGGAGAATCCTCGTAAAAGGGGTGGAGGTCGATTTCGAGGATACCGGGTTGGTAGCGGTTGACTAGGCGATCTCTTACATCTAACAGCGCTTGTTGCGTCATCTGCTCGAAGCTATCCAAATTGGCTGTCAATCGCCAAACTTCCTGGTTAGCAATCGTGGGTCGAATCACAAACCAGATACTTTCCTCTTCGATAATTATTTCGTGAGTGTACTGTATCAGTTTGCCAATAGAAGAAGAGTGGTAAAAATAGGCTGGCTTTTGGGATTCATGACAGTAATCGGCAAAAGCTTGCAAAATCTCATTTCTCAGAAAATAACCCTTACCTGAAGCACTCAACGTATAAATTAACTGATGCAGAGCAGTTTTTTCATCACCGTTGAAGACAGCTTGAACTAGTTCATACATGATGACGAATTCCAAAACTTTAGCTAGTCCACGACCTCATTCTTTTTTCCAGTTTCCGGTTCCGTGAGGTACATTTCCCACCTAATAGTAGGTAACTATAAAGACCACGCGCGTCTAGCTATGGGATGAAACCTTGCGAGGACTTCAAATCTATGGGATGAGGGAGTTACCTGGATTTCTCATAAGTGAGAAATCCAGGAGTGTGGAAGGTGTGGGAGGATGGGGAAGAAATCTGACCCCACACACTCCCCACACTCCTCTGCCTACACTATGCGTGAGAAATCCGGAGTTAGTCATTTGTCATTTGTGAGCAGAGAAGAACTTTTTGTTTGATTCCATACTCAATGCTCAATTCAAAAAACTGTCAATTTGGCTGGAGTAACAGCAAAGACAGATTATTCTATGTATAGTAGTTAGTTCTCAATCAGGCATAAAACACTATTCTCGGTCAAGCAATACAGCCAAATTTGAGCGATCGCTAGTAGAAAATTACTCCATAAATAAGTTAAATCCAGCAAGTTTTAGCATAATCAAACCAAATGTAAGCAGATTAAAGGCTGGTAAAACAGTCACTGCTAAAATTATCATCCGTCGTCGTTGTATTGCAGACATACTACTCAGCCAAATTCCAGCAACAGCTTATGGTGGCATAAACTGATACACCTCGATTTAGATAAGTTACATCAGGTTAGCTATGAACTACCACATTTCTTCTTCTGGGAAAAATTTTCATAAAGCCATTAGTCCAGAACAATTAGAGCAAGTTATGGAAGCCATTAGTGATGGTCGATATTCCTGGGCCTGTGTACTAATTTTGCGTTTCGTTGGTTACAATCCACTCCACTTTATTCCCCAACGAACTTACAGCCGTTTAATTAAAGACAATAGCCAGGTTTCAAATTCGTCTACATCTACAACAAATCAGAGCCAAGCAAATATCAAATCTTCTGTGACTAGCTCTAGTGCTTTTTACCCCACCCTAACCCTCCCCTTGGAAAGGGGAGGGAATTAGATTTCCGGCTTCCCCCCAATCCATCGGGGGGATCAAAAGCCTGTGGCGCAACTCTAGAAGACTTGTGTGTACACCGTAGCCTAAAAAGAGAGAGGTCAAACTGTATTGCTTCTATTCGAGAACCGCTATAGGAATCAAGAGAATAGAGAATTCCGATCCATCACTGATAGTGTAGCGCTAGCGATGTGAGGGTTTTTGCACCGAATTAATTATTAATTCTTAATCCTGAATTCTTTATATTAAAAATAAATTTAATTTGTAATTATATTAAGCCTAAAGTAATAACTTTTTGCAAGGCTTTTTCAAAAGTTATGCCCTGTTTGATAGCGATATACAACAATACTATTGCGGCGGAACGAATTGAATTATCACAATGTATCAGAGTCGGTTTGGGTAATTCAGCGATCATTTGATATATCTGGAGCATACTTTGATGATTAATGTCTTCAGTTTTGGTTGGGAAGTTAACATAGTACAATCCCAAAAACTCAATCTTCTTCTGTTCGTCAGCTAACAAGCCTGTTTCATCGGGTAAACGTAAGTTCAATACAGACTTATAACCCTCATCAGCTATTTGTTTGAGCTGGTCTAGTGTAATTTGTCCGGCGATCGCTAACTGATCGTTAATCTTCCTAACAATATTCATTAGCTACATTTATCCCTTTTTATCAATGTTGGCCATCCTCTAAATTTAAGAAAACAATTTGAGGAACTTGTGAGGGATAGGGCATTGGGAATCAAGACTTGTCGGGTTTTGGGGAATTGGGTTTGGGGAAAGAAAAAACCTTTAACCTTTTCCCCAAACCCAATTCCGAGTTAAAAATTCTTAACCGAGCAGTATTGCATTGGGAATTAATTCTTACCAATACACAATACCTACTCCTAGCTCATAACTCAGCACTGCCTCTAAATAAGTTGTGTAAACTTTTCAATAATTCTCTGGCCGTATAGGGTTTTGATAAAACTGCTTTCACATTAGCATCACAAGCTTGAGAAAAGATTTCCATCGAGTTCAGTCCGCTACAGGCAATGATTTTAACCTGGTTGTTCATTTTTTGCAGGGTGCGAATAGCGGTGATTCCGTCCATCTCCGGCATCATTATATCCATCAACACGGCATTGATTTGATGCTTGTATTGGGCATAGAGTGCGATCGCTTCTATGCCATTGCTGGCAGCTAGTATCCTATAGTTATAGTTTTCTAAAATGATTGCAGTAATTTCTCTAATTTGAGCTTCATCGTCTACAACTAAGATAAATTCTCCCTCTCCTGGAAGGACATCCAGGTCTTCTATCTTGAACGCTTCAGTTGCTTCCACTGCTGGTAAAAACAGGTCAAATTTGCTGCCTTTACCAACATTGGTAGACACTTTGATAAAACCGGCATGGCTTTTAATGATGCCTAACACTGTTGAAAGTCCGAGTCCTGTACCTGTGTTGACTTCTTTTGTAGTGAAAAATGGCTCAAAAATTCTATCTAATATTTCTGGCGGTATCCCAACTCCGTTATCGGCAACGGTAATCATAATGTAATGCCCAACTTGGGCATCGAGATTCATTCTGGTGTAA
Organism: Nostoc sp. FACHB-133; assembly: GCF_014698055.1. Classification (NCBI taxonomy): domain Bacteria; kingdom Bacillati; phylum Cyanobacteriota; class Cyanophyceae; order Nostocales; family Nostocaceae; genus Nostoc; species Nostoc sp. FACHB-133. The sequence goes on along the minus strand of NZ_JACJSH010000013.1, from coordinate 40,346 downwards.
GCTTCATCAATAAACTTATTTTCTACAGAAATTGTGATCTTGCCACCATCTGGTAAAGCATCGCGGGCATTTACTACCAGATTCATCAACACTTGATGCAGCTGTGTGATGTCCCCAGTGATAGCCCAAGTGTCTTCTGGGATAATCGTGGACAATTCAATAGATTTGGGAAATGTTTCTTTAACGATTTGGGTAATTTCTGAAATCAGATACTTAACTTGGATAATTATCCGCTCTCCTTTAAATCCTCGCGCAAATGACAAGACTTGCTTCACTAAAGCTGCTCCACGTTGGGCGTTGCTTTCTACAAGTGCTAGCAGTTGTCCAGACCGCTCTTCGTCTTGGAAAAATTTTCCTTGTATCAATTGGGCTGCTGCCAAAATTGGTGTCAATATATTGTTTAAATCGTGGGCAATACCACCTGCAAGGATACCAATACTCTCCAATCGTTGAGCGCGAAAGAACTGTTCTTCAAGTTGTTTCTTTTCGGTGATGTCAGTGTCAACACTCAGGATAGATTTAGGTTTTCCTTCAAGATCGCGCATCAATGTCCATCGGCTTTGCACAACAATTTCTTTACCGGATTTTGTCACTTTAGATAACTCACCTTGCCACGAGCCACTCTCAATTACACTTTTTAGAGGTACTTCCAGTTGGTGCTGGGTTCCTGCTGGGTACAAAATTTTCCGGATGTCTTTTCCTATAACCTCTGTAGAGAGCCAACCATACATCCTCTCTGCACCTTTATTCCAAACTAATATTTGAGATTGGAAATCTCTAACTAATATGGCATCGGTGGTGATATCAAGTAGAGCGGCTTGTTCGGAAATTTTTTGTTCGGCCAGCTTGCGCTCAGTGACATCCCTATTTGTGCCGATCATCCGAATCGGCTGACCAATTTCGTTATAGTAAGTCTGACCTTTGCAGTTTAACCAGTGTAGGCTGCCGTCGGGCCAGATAATCCGATACTCTACAGATCCCTGTCCTTCCGCAATCATCCGAGCTATATTCGCAGCCACAGATTCCCGGTCTTCTGGATGGATTAAATTGAAATAATCTTCAAAGCTTGGACACAAGGTGTTGCTCGGTAGACCATAAAGTGGCCCCATATTGGCAGACCAAATACAAGTATTGGTGATCAGGTTCCGATCCCATATACCCATTTGGGCTGCTTCGGTAGCTAAACTCAATCGCGCTTCACTTTCTCGCAATGACTCTTCTGCCAATTTACGCTCGGTGATATCTTCGGCGATACCACCATAGTACTGAACTTTTCCTTGGTCATTATAGATAGCAAAGCCCCGATCCCAGATCCAGCGCATCGATCCATCAGGTCGAAAAATTCGATATTCTATTGAAACCAACTCACTAATAAGCTGTTGCTTTGCTGCAATAGTTAAGCAATCGCGATCGTCTGGATGAACGTTGTCTATCCAAGACTCAGGTTGCTCCAATAGACTTTGGCAAGAGCGACCCCAAATTTTTTCATAGGCAGGACTAACGTACAAGGTTCGGAATGAATCTGGGCTGGCAATCCAGATGACTGCATGGGTATTTTCGGCAAAAGTGCGAAATTTTTCCTCGCTTTGGTGTAATGCGGCTTCGGCAAGTTGGCGTTGGTGTAACGCGGCTTGCTGTTCAGTAATATCTCTGCCTACCCCTTGGATTTCAACAACTTCCCCTTTGTCATTATGAATTGCGATCGCATTCCATTGAAACCAACGAATACCTTTAACTGTAAATATCAGTCGTTCAGAATTAGTCAAGGGTTGGGATGAAGATCCTAAAGCTGTGATATTCTCCATCACTTGAGGCAAGTCATCTGGGTGAAAAAATTGCCAAAATGACTGACCATGATACTCATCTTGTTTCCAGCCAAAAGTTTGACAGGCAGCCATGTTAGCGAAGGTAATCTGCCCCTGCAAATCAATGCGGATAACTATGTCAATTTGACTTTCCACAAGTTGGCGATAGAGGTTTTCGCTTTGCCGTAATGCAAGTTCTGCGCGTTGGCGATCGGTAATTTCTTGTTGCAACAAAACGTTGGACATGGCAAGTTCTGCTGTCCGTTCCACCACTCGTTGCTCTAACTCCTCGTAAGCTTGGCGCAGTGCTTCCTTTGTCTGTTGACGTTCGCTAATATCGCAGAGTAACCAGCGCCAGCCAACAAGATCCCCTTTCGAATCGTAGATAGCAGCGACTCTAATTCTAGCCGGAAAAGCTTTACCTCCGCGTGGTTTTAGGGAAATTTCCCACTCCTGTAACTGCTGCGAATTATTTAGTCGGGCGTTAAAAGCCTGACGGTCTTGATGAGCAATAAATAAAATTAATGGTTTGTTTCGTAAATATTTTTGCCGGACAGCCAGCATGGTTGCTGCCGCTCGATTAGCCTCTTGGATAATCCCTGCTACATCAGTTACCAAATAACCATCTGGAGCAAATTCAAACAAATCCTGGTAACGTTGGCGCTCCAATTCTACTAGCTCACGGGCAACAGACAACTCTTCGTTTTGTTCGCGTAGTTCTTCTTCCACTACTTGGAGTTCTTCGAGAGCTAGCTGAAGTTCCTGATTAACTTGCATGATTTCAGCCGATTGTGCCTCAACCCATACTTTTAAGTAATTTTGAGTTTGGCTGCGGACTTGCTCTATCTCAATTGGCTGATTAACCCGCCTGAAATCATCTGTGGGTTTTTGTAAATATTCTTGCAAGCCTTCAACGACCCCAACCATTTTTACCAAGTCAAATGCTTGTAGCAGGCTAGCCTGGGTAATGATTCCTAGTAACTGCCCGCGATCGTCCAAAACGGGCAAATAGTCAGTCTGATGCTGACGCAATAATGACAAGGCAATGAAAATATCATTAGAATCGGATTGTCTAAGGGTAACTACTGGCTGCGTCATCACTTCAGCCATTGTCAGCGTGGATAAGTCTACTCCAGAAGCTATAAGTTTGATTACGTCCTTTCCTGTAAAAATACCTAATAATCTTCCTGCCTCCAAAACGAAGATGCAACTAGTTAGTGGTTGAGTTCTAAAGCCTAAATCTAATGAATTTAAACTAATAGGTGCATAATTGCTAGCTATTTCTTGACTCATTAAGGCAATAGCTTCGACTACAAAACTATCAATGCTAATCGTTAAGGGAGAACGATTAATAACATTAGTTAAACTAGGTATGTTAATCAGAGGATCGTTGAATCGCATAGTTAATTCGTCAATTCTAATGATCTTTTCGATATCAGTACGAAATAATAAAAGCTAGAGTAAGTAAATTGTTGAAAATCAATAATTATTCTGCTGCAATTGCTAATAAGTCAACTATTTGCCCTGTAAACCTTACAAGAGCTAACACAGGCGATACGATACAAGTTAGTAACTAAACCAGGAAGTAGATAGAATTTTAGAATTGCTAAACTCATTCTATTGTCAAATTAGAGATAGCAGATCATCTATCTCAAGAGATTACCCTAATTGATGGTCTTGGTAGTCTTATGAGTATGAAATATTTGCAATTAATTGAATAGTGTAAAGATTAAAACCTTGCTCCCGAACATTTGTACTTTTGGCTTTTATTGATAAGGCTCCAGCCACACTTTCAAGAGACAGAAGCCTTAAAGGAAAAGGGTTTTACATGTTTATTCAATCATAGTGACCTGCACGCCACCAGTAAGGCTGCTCTTAAGCCCAGATAATTAGAGAATTTCTCAATAGCCTAAAGTTATTACTTAAAAACTATGTATAAATATTGCAGAAATATTAAGTATCTTAAATTTCTTCACAAGTTCCTCATTTTTTTAAACTATAGTCAAAATATAAACAAGTTGTTTTAAATACCTACGTGCTTGTCAAGTGACTACTCTGATTTGCAATAACACTTTTATTAACAGGTTTGAGAAAATATGAATTACTGTCCTTGCTGTTCAAGCTTACTTTTAGAACATATACGCGGTGCAGATAGTTACTGGTTTTGTCGACACTGCTGGCAAGAAATGCCAGTTTATAAGCTGAACGAATCCAGTTTATTCACAGAAGCTGTCATAGGGAAAATACCTAGGAAGCCTCAAAAAGAAAAATGTAAAAATAATACTGTTTACGCAAGCCAATGGCAACCTATCAAAGAATGGATAGGGCTACAAGATTTATCTGCCTAATCTGAACTTACCGTGATCGTTTTGGTATAATTCAGATCTCAATAATTTGGCAAGTAATAGTCATAAAGTGTAAGGCTAGAGTTCAACCATAAGGTATTAACTGACACGGCTAGAAATATCAAGTCTAAAAAAGCTTGATTTTCGATTGTTATCTCATTTATCGCCTCTACATAGGAATGGCTAATAGATGCCTTGCCTCTAGTCAGCCATTAACAATTCGTAACGCTAGCACTGGTTCTCTGCTATTCTCCAGCACCTAACCCATTCATTAAGATTTATTGTTGACTTCAATAATTTCTTCTAGGACTTACGCAAACAATAGTCAAAACCCTGATTCTCTGGTAGGGGCGATTCATGTAGATGCGGAGCGGCTACTCTTACGAGAACGCTTTCAGCGAACCCGCAGGGTATTGCCCCTACCATGTGTAGTTTTGTGTAAGTCCTATCTTGTTTAAAACCCCCGACTTAATTCGAGGGTTTTAAATGCATGAAAAATGAATTTTTAATTTTGATTTTATCGGGATACTGCTAATGGGGCACTGCTTCTAGATGTACCCTGTATCATCTTCCCAAGATTCATGATTGAGTAGGTCGATAATTCTATCTCTGAGTAGAAATTCGTTTTTTTCTAACTCAAGTTCAAAATTAACCCAGTCACGATGAGGAATATATTTACATAGGGTATAAATCGGCTGCTGACGGTTAACAAGTCTCTTTTTAACAAGTTGAAGTGCTTCTTCCTTGATAACTTCGATGTTGTATTTAACCGTAGTGTTCATAGGTCGTTCCTTTATTTTCAATCAAGGAATTAAGAATCAAAACAATGGTTTCTTTGACTCTACCTTAAACTTATCAAATAAATTAGCGAGAATTGTGAAGAATCAAGACATTAACTCTTGCTGGAAGTTAGATATCTCAGTAAGATACTCTTTGAGTTTCCCAGTATACCCCCCCAGAGAGATTTTTGCAGAGCAATAACGCTAATATAAGAAGCTGTAAATAGCAGATGTAGATACTCTTTGGGCGACTTACCAAAAGGTAGGTTAGGGTAAATAACATTCTCTACAAAACTTATACTATGCTTTTGAATCTTGATAAAGTTCGTCAATATTTTCCTGCGCTAGCTGGTGAATGGACTTTTTTTGATAATGCTGGCGGTTCACAAACTCTAAAAAAAGTAGTAGATAGAATTAGCGAATTTCTCCTAAGTTCCGATGTCCAGTTGGGAGCTTCTTATGCGGTTTCTCAACTTGCGGGAGAAAGATTAGCTTTAGCAACTAGAGGAATGGCTACTTTGATTAATGCCAATTCTTCTAAAGAAGTAGTGATGGGCCCATCTACGACAATGATGTTGAAAGTTCTCTCAATTTGTCTAGGTCAAACCTTTACATCTGGTGATGAGATTATTATTACTAATTGTGACCATGAAGCCAATATTGGTGCTTGGGTGGCTTTGGAAAAACAAGGCATTAAGGTTAAAGTATGGCAAATTCGCCCAGATACCTTAGAACTTCATTTAGCAGATTTAGAACAATTGATGAGTCAGCGCACTAAATTAGTAACTTTGACTCATGCTTCTAATGTTCTAGGAACTATTAACCCAATCAAAGAAATTGCTACATTTGTACACGATCGCAACGCGATGATTTGTGTAGATGGTGTAGCTTATGCACCCCACAGATTAATTGATGTGCAAGATTTGGATGTTGATTTTTATGCTTTGAGTTGTTATAAAGTCTACGGGCCACACCATGCCTTACTTTATGGCAAAGAAGAACATTTATTAAGATTGCCCGGACTTAATCATTATTTTATTCAACAGACAGATATACCTTATAAATTTCAGTTAGGGAATGTCAATTTTGAATTAAGTTATGGAATGTTAGGCTTATGTGATTATTTAAGTGAATTAGCACAACTGCACTACGGCGATAAAACTGCACCTGATTTGAGAAGTCAGATGGTGCAAGCGTTTGATTTAATTAGCATACATGAAGAAGAAATTAGCGATCGCCTCTTAAGCTACCTCAACAGTAAGCCTAATGTCCGAGTAATTGGCCAACCAAATGCTGACCGTCAATGCCGTGTACCGACTATATCTTTTGTAGTAGATGGAATGAATAGCTCAACCATTCCGCCAAAAATTGACAAACATCATATTGGGATTCGCTACGGAGACTTTTACGCTAAACGGCTTATTGAATACTTGGGGTTAGCCTCACAAGGTGGAATAGTCCGGGTGAGTATGGTACATTACAACACCCTTGAGGAAGTTAACAGCCTGATTGAGGCTTTTGAGCAATTATTTTAAAATTGGGACTTGGGAATTGAGAATTGGGAATGGGGCATTGGTCATTGGTGATTAATCAATAATTCTTCTTCCCCTGCCTCCCCCGCTCCCTTGCTTCTTCCCCATTCCCTATTACCCATTACTAAGCTGCAAAACTTGTACCTCTTCTTGTGGAGAAATTAATGTTTTACCCACCGGGAGAACAGCTAAAGCATTAGTTTGAGCCAAATTAATTAAATTTCCAGAACTGTGACTACCACCAGCTTTGTGAAATTCATAAACACCATCAATTAAATGCAATTTACCCCAAAGGTAAGTTTCCCGCTTGCCATCAGATCGCAATTCATCATGCGATCGCACTTTCAAAAACACTGGTTCCCAACCTTCAGTAATTCCCGAAAGTTTATTGATTGCTGGTAGCACAAACCGCCAAAATGTCACCAACACAGCCGCAGGGTTTCCTGGTAAACCAAAGTAGAGTGGGAAGTTTGTAGAGACGCGATTAATCGCGTCTGTAGGATTAATCGCGTCTCTATTGGGAAAAGTGGCGACAGTAAGGGGTTTCCCTGGTCTCATTTCCACAGATCGAATGTGGATTTCTGCTTTTAGAGACTCTATAATTTTGTCAACATAGTCATAATCTCCCACTGAGACACCACCAGAAGAGAGAACTATATCAGCGATCGCAACGGCATGGGCAATAACTCTCTCCAGAGCAACTGGATCATCTTTCACAATCCCTAACAGTATTGGTTCTGCGCCACTCTCCTTTACCAAAGCTGCCAGCGCATACTGATTAGAATCCACAATTTGCCCTGATTGCAACGGTTGATCAACAGTCACTAATTCATCACCAGTAGAAAAAATTGCCACACGTGGACGGCGGTAAACATTTAATTGCGGACATTGTGCTGCCGCCAATACAGCTATTTCTGAGGCATTTAACTTAATTCCGGCTGGTAACAGTTGTGTTCCAGCTTGGTAAAAAGATGCTTTGTGTCTGACAAATTCTCGCGGTTGTGGCGCAGCCAGGATAAATACACAGTTTTCCTCGCGGCGTGTCCTCTCTTGGATGACTATAGTATCCGCACCTGCTGGAATCACCGCACCTGTGAAAATCCGCGCGGCTTCTCCTGATTGAATCCTAGACTTAGGTTGATATCCAGCCGGAATATCTTCAACAATTTCTAAAACGGCTGGTTGTTCCATGCTAGAGTGCTGCACATCTTCGTAGCGAACTGCGTAACCATCCATTGCCGAATTATCCCAATGGGGAAAATCTAGCGGACTGGTGACAGGTGTTGCCAAAATCCGACTATTGGCTGCCAATAAATCTACAACTTCTGCATCTCGTTGATAATCCAACGGTTGTACTAAATTTAAAATAATTGCTTGTGCATCGCTGACTGATACCATAGCGATCGCCTCCGACTTTTTACTTTATCTCTGTAAAGTAGCACTGAGTCTACTCTTGATTAGCTCTGGAGAGATTTCTATGAGCAGTTAATCCCAAACTACACACTGCTAGTAAACCTATAATTATGCTTCCTTCGGGAACTTGGGATACCTGAACGGAATTGTTACTTAAATCTAATATTTGCTTTGTGCCTGCTGCATCTCTATTGTTAAAACCAAATTCTTTAGCTAGAACCTCATCGCTAAAACCTTCATCTATGAGTGCGAGATTATTATTAAGCCAGGTGTCGCCAGGAAGTTCATCATCCTTGCCAACATCAAAGGGGCCAAAAATTTGCTGAGTAGTGTTATCAAAGTTAAATCTCAAAAAGCTGTAGTTAGATACACTACCAAGTACTGGAGTGAAACTATTTATCAGATTACTAAATGGATCGAAGAAGGAAATTGAGAGAGACTGCAAGTTCTTCGTAGCTCCCAAACCTGTTTCAGAAATGACGCTTGGAGCAGTTGTTGTGTCGTAGTTAAATGAACCTTTAGCTGAATAACCGGTGTCTCCCTTCCAATTAAAGTTAAACTCAGCAGCATCAGCTAGATCGTGAGTGGTTATGGCGATCGCTAATGCTAAAGCAGTAGTCGTCACCATCCCAATAGCTGTTTTAGCAAACAGATTTGTCATAGATACAACTTCCAAATAGGTTTTACAACAAAACAATACAATATTTACCAAAAACAGACTCTTGTGGAATGGGCAACATGAATGCCCTAATTATGGAACTTTTGTTTGTATGTAAGGGTTTAAAGACCAAACCCAAGTCATCACCTTAATATAAAAACAGCAGCAATCATTATTCTCCAACCCCTAAATAAAAATACTTAATTTTGTATGACTATCGAACGACTTCCCCAAAAACACTATCCCAAGGCTGAAATTGGGCGGCGAGGTATGGCATTAGGGCTTGATTTCCTTGGTGTCTGGTTAGTCAGTTCCCTACTGGGAGGAGGCGATATTGGGATTCAATTTTTGCAAATCCTAGTTTTTGTCATATTTTGGCTGATTTTGCGGGTGTTGGTGGTATACAACAATCAAGGGCAAAGTTTAGGGCGTTGGGCGTTCGATTTAAAGGTGTTAGAAGTCGAAGATGGGGAAGTCGTGGGCAGAATTCCAGATTTGCTCTCACTGGTGAAGCGAGAGGCGATCATCGGCTTGGGTGCGCTTTTGGTGTCAATTGCCCTGAGCAATATTAGAGCCAATCCCACTGCTATACTGCTAGTACTTCCCCTAGCAATTGATTGTGGGGCTGCCTTCTCTGATACCCAGATGCGGCAGGCTTTACACGATCGCTATTGTGGAACTTTCATTGTTTCGTCGCGTCGTGGCTACTCACTTGATATAAAAGTTAAAAGATTAGTTGAAAATATGCGGCGGAATGTGAGAAGATAGTCATTTGTGTTAATTCTCTTCAGGCTTCACTGTTTGTAAGATTATGGCTAAGAGTAAAGGTGCCCGCATTATTGTGACACTAGAGTGTACCGAGTGTCGGACAAATTCAGATAAGCGTTCTGCTGGTGTTTCACGTTATACCAGTACCAAGAATCGCCGCAACACCACTAACAGGCTAGAACTGAAAAAGTTCTGCACCCACTGCAACAAACATACCGTTCACAAGGAAATTAAGTAGAGATGAGTTATTTCCGTCGTCGTCTTTCTCCGATCAAGCCAGGAGAACCAATCGATTATAAAGATGTTGATTTATTGCGTAAATTTGTCACCGAGCGGGGTAAAATACTGCCACGGCGGATTACTGGGCTTACGTCTCAGCAACAGCGAGAGTTGACATTAGCAATTAAACGTTCGCGGATTGTGGCTTTGTTGCCATTTATCAATGCAGAAGGTTAGAGCAATTTTAGATTTGGAATTTTAGATTTTGGATTATAAAGGGAAGCTGCATTTTAAATAAACATCTGGCTTTGTCTTTCTGATTCCAAAATCTCAAATCTGAATCAGAGAGTGTAAAATGAATTGCTGCATGAAAAATTGTTGGATTTAGGATTTAATAAACACCAGTTATAAAATCCCTTCGGGTTCAGCAGTCGCTCATGGGGGAAACCCCCAAGACCGCGCTGCTTCACCAAAATCCAAGTTGCGCTGTAAGCGCACCAAAGGTGGAATCAAAATCTAAAATTATTAGAGCGCGAGAGTTGTGGAGAAGGGCACGCTAGTTGAATTTAGGGTTCAAGGCGATCGCCGTCTGGGGATCGTAGAACGTCCAGACGGTAAAACCCGCTGGTTTGTGGTAGACGAACGTGGTCAATCCCACAGCCTCGCGCCTAGACAAATAACTTATACAGTTACCGGACAAACTTACAAGCCCTCTGAGATCGCGAGCTTTTTAGAGCAAGTCAACCCTTATTTAGACCCATCTAGCTTAGAGGTAGCTTGGGAAATACTGGTTGAAGATGGGGAAACAATCACCCCAGAGCTGATGGCGAATCTGTTATTTTCGGAATCAGCCGCGCCTCATTGTTACGCCGCCTATTGCTTGTTATCAGACGATAAACTTTATTTCAAGCAAAAAGGAGACGCTTACGAGCCGAGAACTGCTGCTCAGGTGGCAGAACGTAAGCACCAGATGGAAGTAGAGGCATTAAAAGCTAAAGGACAGCAGGAATTTTTAACTCGTGTTGAGCAGGCGCTCAAAGGTGAAGCAGTAGAATGGCAGCGCCACGATCGCCAGCGTCTAGAAGGACTAGAAAAATACGCAGCGTTGCTTGCTGACACAGTGCGGACGGGAGTTAATTATGACTCATTAGCTCGCGCTTACCCGCCAAGCGCTCCAGTATTAGAAACTATGACTATGCTGGGACGGCCCACAACGCCTCAAGGGGCTTTTCAACTATTAGTAGATTTGGGTTGCTGGAGTCCTTATGAAAACTTGTTCCTGCGTCGTTCTTCAATTCCGATTCAATTTCCTAATAAGGTGTTAGAAGTGGCGCAACAGCGTTTGGATTTCCCGCCGATTGACTCAGATACAAACCGCCTTGATCTGACTCACCTGAAGGTTTACACCATTGATGATGAAACTACCACAGAGATCGACGATGGTCTAAGTTGGGAAATTCTACCCGATGGACGGGAGCGCCTGTGGGTGCATATCGCCGATCCCACCAGATGGTTAGTGCCGGAAGATGAATTAGATTTGGAAGCCAGAAAGCGGGGCAGTACAGTCTACTTACCTACGGGGATGATTCCGATGTTCCCAGAGGTATTGGCAACTGGGCCAATGAGTCTGATCCAGGGACGTGTTTGTTGCGCCCTCAGTTTCGGAATTGTTTTAGGTACAACTGGGGGAGTAGAAGATTACAGCATTCATACCAGTTCCATTAAGCCGACTTATCGCCTCACCTACGAAGATGTAGATGAAATGCTGCAATTACGGGTACAGGCAGAACCAGAAATTGCTGCGATCGCAAGTTGGGCACAGAAGCGCAAAGCTTGGCGTTACGCTCAAGGGGCAATTAGTATCACAATGCCCGAAGCGATGATCAAAGTCAAAGGTGACGAGATCAACATTGATATTTTGGACGATTCCCCATCACGGCAAGTAGTCGCAGAAATGATGATTGTTGCCGGTGAAGTTGCGGCTCGTTATGGTAAAGCTCATAACATACCTTTACCCTTTCGCGGTCAGCCCCAACCGGAATTACCCCCAGAAGAAGAATTACTGCTACTTCCAGCCGGATTCGTTCGCGCCTGCGCCATGCGTCGTTGTATGCCCAAGAGTGAAATGAGCATTACGCCTCTGCGCCATGCTGGTTTAGGTTTGGATACCTACACTCAAGCAACCTCTCCCATCCGCCGCTACAGTGATTTGCTTACCCACTTTCAACTGAAAGCCCATTTGCGCGGTGAAGTTCTGCCATTTTCCGCAGATCAACTGAAAGAAGTGATGATGAATGTCACCAGCATTACCCAAGAGGTGACGATGGTAGAACGGCAAACCAATAGATATTATGCTCTAGAGTATTTACGCCGTCATCCAGAGGAAACTTGGGATGTAACTGTATTGATGTGGCTGCGAGAAGACAGCAACTTGGCCTTAATTTTGATCGAAGATTTAGGTTTGCAGTTACCAATGGTTTTCAAACGTTCTGTGAACTTGGGCGAACAGATAGTAGTGAAAGTTAGCCATGCCGATCCGCAAAAAGATATGATTCAGTTTCAAGAAATAATTTATCAAGAAGCCCAAACAGCAGCGAATTAACTAATTTGTCATTTGTAATACTTGCTAGAGGCTAGTCTTATCAATTACAAATTATTTTAGCCTTGCTCTAACCCCTGTCGGTTAGGATATAGGGTAAATGGAATGAGGTAATAGTTGTGAATATATCTTTGACCCCAGAACTGGAGCAGTTGGTTAAGGATAAAGTTAGTAGTGGGAAATACCACTCAGTTAGTGAAGTGATGGGCGAAGCATTGAGATTGCTAGAAGAACGCGATCGCCTTCGAGATCAGCGTCTAGCAGAATTGAAAGCTAAAATCCAAGAAGGAATAGAAGCCTCAGAGCGTGGTGAAGTAGTCGATGGCGAAGAGGTATTTGCAGAAATTGAAGAAGATATCCGACGCGCTGAAGCTCAAATGCAAGAAGCAGAGGCCGCTAAATAATGAGTCGGTATGTTTTAACAATTCCAGCCAAGCAAGACCTCAAGGAGATTAATCGCTATATTATCCGCTTTAATCCTGGTGCGGCTCGAAGCCTCAACGAAAAAATAAAACAGCAGTGTAAACTATTGGCTGATTTTCCTAATATGGGGCAAAGTTGCGATAATTTTGCAATCGGTTTACGGAGTTTTCCAGTAGAAGATTATTTGATATTTTATCGTCCCATTGATGGCAGTGTCGAAGTTGTACGTATTGTGAGTGGTTATCGGGATTTAGAGACAGTTTTTTTAAGTGAGGATATCCCTTAAAATTGCATTTGATCTTAGCGATCGCCTTTCCGGAGAGTGACAGAAGAGAGTTATAACGGACTATCTAACTTAATTTCCATTCCAGCAATTTTATTAGTATAATAATGGATCGTGTCGAATTAAAGCTATACCATGCCTAAACTCAAGACTCGTAAAGCCGCAGCGAAGCGATTCCGTGCCACCGGCACCGGTAAAATCGTCCGTCGGAAAGCTGGCAAAAGCCACCTTTTAGAACACAAATCTTCCGACAAAAAACGTAGCATGTCCAAGACCACACTTGTACATGAACGCGATGAACTCAACGTGCGCTTAATGCTCCCATATTTGTAAGTCCTTCAGGAAATAAGTTATGACACGGGTAAAACGCGGTAATGTAGCTCGGAAGCGCCGCAATAAAATTCTCAAACTAGCTAAAGGTTTTCGCGGTTCTCACTCAACTCTGTTTAGAACTGCCAACCAACAAGTAATGAAGGCACTACGCAGTGCCTACCGCGATCGCAAAAAGAAAAAGCGCGATTTTCGTCGCCTCTGGATCACCCGCATCAACGCTGCTTCAAGACAACACGGCTTGAGCTACAGCCAATTGATCGGTAACTTGAAAAAAGCTGATATCCAACTAAATCGCAAGATGTTGGCACAATTGGCAGTCCTCGATCCAGCTAGCTTTGGCAAAGTTGCGGAACTAGCAAATCAAGCTAAAGGATAAAGGTGGCAAGGGATGTATAACAGATGTAACAGATGGCAAATAATTACTCGGTTACATCTGGTATTATCCGCCACGATATTTTGGATATCTTGCTTTTCCATAGTGGGGACAGGATTCACTGCATCTGCCGCCGAAATGCCAGAAATTCAGCAGCGCGGCTATCTAACTGTTGCTGTTAAAGACAACTTGCGTCCCTTGGGATTTAAAGATGCCAATGGTAATTTGCAAGGCTTAGAAATTGACTTGGCACAGCGATTAGCACTTGACTTGATTGGGAAAAGAGATGCTGTCAAATTGCAACCTGTAGCGAATCGCGATCGCCTGTCTGTTGTTTTAGACAAGAAAGTTGATTTTGCGATCGCTAGGGTGACAGCAACCGAGTCACGCAGCCGTATAGTTAGTTTCAGTGTTCCCTACTATTTGGATGGCACTGTATTAGTTACAAAAGATGCCTCTGTGAATAAGTTGAGTGATTTGGCAAAACAAAAAATTGCCGTACTTAACAACTCCAGCACCATTGCTCAAGTACGGTTCTATCTGCCAAACGCCGAGTTGGTAGGAGTAAATTCATATCACGAAGCGCGAGAGAAAATAGAAAGTAATACCGCCGTAGCCTTTGCCGCAGATGCTAGCGTTCTAAGCGGTTGGGTGCAACAATATCCTCAATATCGGCTACTGCCAACTAAGTTATCAACTGAACCCTTGTCTGTAGTTATGCCCAAGGGATTGCAGTACGATGAATTAAGACGAAATGTGAATCAAGCGATCGCTCGTTACTTAGAACAAGGTTGGCTCCAGCAACGCTCTCAATATTGGGGTTTACCGTAAATTGGTCATTAGTCATTAGTGAATAACAAATAACAAAGGACAAATGACAAATGATAAATAACAAACTTTATAATATTTGTATTTGCAGCAATGGATAACAGTCTAGCCGTTGTTTATCTCTCAATTTTGGTGTTTATACTCACAATTGCAGCCGTGAGTGTTTTTCGCCAGATTTTCAAAACTCGCAAGATTGAAGGCTCCTTTGCAAAATTGCGAAAGAAGTTAGAGAAAGAAAAGGGTACGACTCAAGAATATTATGAGTTAGCCAGTATCTATTCAGAAAAAAAACTATATTCCCAAGCGATCGCGCTGTTTCAAAAAGCTCTGAAAGCTGCCGAAGAAGAGGGAGAAGAAAATATTGCTCCTATTTACAACGGGCTGGGTTATATTTATTTTACCCAAGAGCAATATGACCTCGCAATTCGTCAGTATAAAGAAGCCCTGAAATCTAAACCAGACTACGTAACAGGGTTGAATAATATCGGTCACGCTTACGAGAAGAAAAAATTAACTACTCAGGCGTTACAAAGTTACGAAGAAGCACTAAAGTTTGATCCAAATAACCCTATTGCTAAACGCCGTGCTGAATCTTTACGCCGTTTGGTTTCTGCGTAAATGAGAGAATACAATACGGTTCGGTTAAGGAAAGAGACGCGATAAATTGCCGTCAAGACAAAGGACTGATTATTGTAAAGACGGCGATTTATCGCGTCTTTGTGATCTAGGGCGTGTCATCAAAAAACCTTATCCGAACAGTATTGTGAGAGAATTGGACATGAGGTATGGAAAAAAACTTTATTAGTCCCCAATTACCCTAATCGCTAACAAATTAATTTGGCTTTAGCTTCTTAATTTATCGGGTTTCAAGCTTCGGCTTAGAAATAGATAACTATACGTCTTTTGTAAGAATGTGAAAGATGATTAAGCGGCTAAGGCATTTTTTGTGGCTAGCTATTGCCATAATTGTTTTTATTTGTATCTCACTTGGTTTCATCGGAATATTGACGGCTCAACAGCCTGCGATTTCCCATCCTCTCGCTTCGCTAACAGAGGCAGAAATTAGTACAGCTGTTTCGGTCATTCAAAAAGAAAAAACTTTGAGCGAAATGGCAGCTTTTCCACTGATTGCTTTACAAGAACCAGATAAAGAAGAAGTTCTAAAATTTACACCTGGTAAAGCTTTCGCAAGAAAAGCTTTTTTAGTAATTTATGAGCGATCGCAAAACAAAACTTATGAGGGTATCGTTGACCTGAGAAGCAAAACCTTAAGTTCTTGGAAAGAAATACCCTCTGTTCAACCTGCGATCGTTGCTTCAGAATATGAACTGGCAACTCAGGCTTTTAAATCCGATCCCCGATGGCAAACAGCGATGCGAAAGCGGGGAATTACAGACTTCAACCAAGTCAAAATAAGTTGTTGGTCGCCAGGAATCCTGAGTAAACAGGAAGCAGCAGCAGGAAACCGTCTTTGTCGAGGTTTATTTTACTACAAGGGCGAAAGCGAACGCTGGAATTATTACGGCAGTCCAATTGAAGGAATATTAGGAACCGTCAATTTGAACACAGGTAAAATTTCTAGTTTCGTGGATAGGGGGATAGTTCCTTTTTCCCAGGAAAACTGGAACTACGATGTCAAGTCCTTGGGTAAATTACTTTCACCACTTAAAGCATTAAAGATTCTGCAACCAAATGGTGCAAGTTTCCGGCTCAATGGCAATGAAATTAGCTGGCAAGGTTGGAAGTTCCGCTATGTAATGAATCCCCGTAGTGGATTGGTGCTGTATCAAGTGACATACAACGACGGCAAAAATATCCGACCAGTTTTATACCGCGCTAGCTTATCAGAGACGGTAGTGCCTTACGGCGATCCAGATCCCACTTGGTCATTCAGAAATGCTTTTGATGTTGGGGAATACAATTTTGGTTCCCTCGCAACCACGATGGAATTAGGTAAGGAAATTCCTGAAAACGGTCTTTTGCTAGATGCTGTGTTTGCTAATGGCGATGGAGAGTCTTATGTCATACCAGGAGTTATCGGCATATACGAGCGAAATAACGGTATGCTCTGGAAGCATTATGATTATGGCACTCAGCGTAATGATGTTCGTCGTAGTCGAGAACTAGTCATGACGATGACTGCGGCCATTGACAACTATGATTACAGCATTAATTGGATTTTTCACCAGGATGGGACTTTGGAACTCCAAAATGAATTAACGGGTATCGTACTGGCGCAGGGAACAGCTGCTCAAAAGCAATCTGAGGATAATTCCTATGGTCGCCTAATCGCAAAGAATATCTTTGGAGTAAATCACCAACACTTTTTCAACTACCGCCTGGATTTTGATGTCGATGGTCAGGCTAATTCTGTAATGGAAATGAACGTGAAAGCTTTGCCGATGGATGAGAAAAATCCATTAGGAAATGCGATCGCAGTTGCAGAAACCCCACTCACTAAAGAAACGGCTGCTGTGCGCGATTTGGATCTAAAAAGCAGTCGGGAATGGATGATTGTGAGTGCTGATAAGGAAAATCCGCTAGGGGCTGCACCTGGATATATGCTAATGCCTGGTGGAAACTCCATGTTTTTGCCAGTGGAAGGCTCAAAAATCCGTCAACGGGCAGAATTTGCGACTCATCACGTCTGGGTAACAAAATATAAACCTGCTGAACTCTATGCGGGCGGAGATTATCCCAACCAGACTCAACCAGGACAAGGTTTACCAAAATATATTGCAGACGATGAATCCTTGATGGGTGAAGATATCGTGCTGTGGTACACAATGGGCGTAACTCATATTCCGCGATCGGAAGATTGGCCTGTGATGCCTGTTCACCGAGTTGGCTTTAAGCTAGTCCCTAGAGGATTCTTTAGCCGGAATCCAGCAATAAATTTACCTGAGTAAAATATTTGTTGGCTTAAGTTTCCTTCCTTCAGGTTTTTTGTCATGTCTAAAGGCGGTAACTTGAATGCTGATAAACTTATATAGGTCAAATACTGGCACTTGTTAAATAGGATATCTAATGAACTTTCCAGAAATTAATATTCCCGGTAATGGCAAGCTGCACGCTCGTTTAATTACTTCCTTGGGTGAAATTGTAGTTCGTTTGGAAGAAGAGCGAACCCCCAACACCGTCAAAAATTTTGTCGGTCTAGCAACCGGAACAATCGACTGGAAAGACCCTAAAACTGGTGAATCTGGCAAAGGAACTCCAGCTTACGATGGGGTTCGCTTTCACCGGGTCATCCCTGATTTTATGATTCAGTGTGGCGATCCCCTGAGTCGTTATCTAGATACAGCCAGCCGATGGGGTACTGGTGGCCCAGGATATCAATTTGAGGATGAGTTTCATCCTGAATTGAGACACACTGGTGCAGGTATCCTGTCGATGGCTAATGCTGGACGCGGTACAAATGGTTCGCAATGGTTCATTACAGAAGCACCAACGCCTCACCTTGACAACAAACACAGTGTTTTTGGTGAAGTTGTCCAAGGTCTAGATGTAGTCAGCAAGATTGCTAATGTGCCTACGACTAGAGATCGTCCGAATCAAGAAGTGGTGTTACAAAAAGTAGAAATTTTTCGGCAGTAATTAACATCTCTCTAGTAAGAATTCAGGAGTCAGGAGGAGGCAGTGCGGTCTGAAGGGGTTTCCCCATGAGCAACTGCCGTTCAGAATTCAGAATAGTTGGAAAATCAATGGCTGTATACCTACTTGATTCTGAATTCTGACTTCTGTATTCTGCATTCTTTTCCAATGATGATTAGCACCCCACCCCAAATTGAAAACAAACTTTCCGAAAAATTAAGATTTATTTAAATAAAACAACAGCCATGTTGTTAAAATCAGCAGCTACATCCCAATCAGTAAGCAGGTTTGAGGTATGCCTAAGCCTATGAACTCCAGATAAACCCTTACAACTCTTCACTTCATTAGGGATACAAGTTTTGAGACAATCAGAAACGATTTAATAATAATCAAGCACTTATAGTCCACTCTTATCGGACTCCGTGTTATTTCTATTGAAAAGGGAGAACACAAACATGAAATTGGCTTACTGGATGTATGCAGGCCCAGCCCACATCGGCACTCTGCGAATCGCTAGCTCTTTTAAAAATGTCCATGCGATCATGCACGCCCCCATTGGCGATGACTACTTTAACGTCATGCGCTCAATGCTATCGCGGGAGAGGGATTTCACTCCGGTAACAACCAGTGTCGTCGATCGCAACGTTTTGGCACGCGGCTCCCAAGAGAAGGTAGTAGATAACATCGTCCGCAAGGATGCCGAGGAACACCCAGACTTAATTGTGTTAACTCCCACCTGCACCTCCAGCATCTTGCAAGAGGATCTGCACAACTTTGTCGAACGGGCGCAACTGGAAGCGAAAGGAGACGTAATGCTGGCGGATGTGAACCACTACCGCTATAACGAACTGCAAGCCGCCGATCGCACTCTGGATCAAATCGTCCAATACTACATTGAAAAAGCCCGGAAGCGGGGCGAATTAGCACAGGGCAAAACAGCAAAGCCCTCGGTGAACATTATCGGTACTACCACCCTTGGTTTCCACAACAATCACGACTCCACCGAACTCAAACGGCTGATGGCTGACTTGGGAATTGAGGTAAATACCTTAATTCCCGAAGGTGCTTCGGTGAATGACTTGAAAAAGATGTCCCAAGCCTGGTTTAACCTAGTACCTTACCGCGAACTCGGTTTAACCACCGCTCGTTACCTAGAAGAACAATTTGGCACACCTTATATAGACATTACTCCAATGGGTGTAGTGGAAACTGCCCGTTGTATTCGCAAGATTCAGCAGGTAATTAATGCTCAAGGTGCAGAAGTTGACTACGAAAACTTCATCAATGAGCAAACCTTGCATGTATCTCAAGCTGCTTGGTTTTCCCGTTCAATTGACTGTCAAAACTTGACTGGCAAAAAAGCTGTAGTTTTTGGTGACAACACCCACGCCGCCGCTATTACCAAGATTCTGGCGCGAGAAATGGGAATCCATGTTGTTTGGGCTGGAACCTACTGTAAATATGATGCGGATTGGTTCCGCGAACAGGTGAGCGAGTATTGCGATGAAGTGCTAATTTCCGAAGATCATGGTGAAATTGGGGATGCGATCGCTCGTGTCGAACCCTCTGCCATTTTCGGTACTCAAATGGAACGCCACGTTGGTAAGCGTTTGGATATTCCTTGCGGCGTAATTGCAGCACCAATCCACGTCCAAAACTTCCCCATTGGTTACAAACCATTTATGGGTTATGAAGGCACCAATCAGATTACAGATTTGATCTACAATTCTTTCACTTTGGGAATGGAAGATCACTTGTTAGAAATCTTTGGCGGTCACGATACCAAAGAAGTTATTACTAGGGGAATTTCTGCTGATTCTGATTTGAATTGGACAAAAGATGGTCAAGCAGAATTGAATAAGATTCCTGGATTTGTTCGCGGCAAAGTGAAGCGTAATACTGAGAAATTTGCCCGTGATCGTGGTTTCAAAGAAATCAACGCTGAGGTGTTGTACGCAGCTAAGGAAGCTGTCGGGGCGTAGGTTAACGGGTTAGCGATTTTTAATAATAAAGGGCATATCTTAATGAATGCCTTTTATTATTATTTATTCTGATTTCAGCAGACGAATAAAGCCAGCTTGTTCAAAGTGGTGATCTGTAGTTAATGCCTCTTTTATGCCAAGCTTTTGCATGACTATAAAAGAAGTGCTATCTACCAAAGACCAAGCTTTATCTTCTCTAGTTTTGAGTAGCTCCCAAGCTGCTGAATCTATTGTTGGTTCAATATAAATCAAGTTGATATAAGGAGCAGTTCTAACAGCTTCTACGTATTTAAATAACTGCGGACGAGGTACGCGTAAAGGGCTATTCAGCAAAGCCACCAGTTCAATAACAACATAATTAGTTGTTACCATTGCTTGATTTTGCTGACGTTTATGTTGAAACCACTGCTTTGCTTGTTCATGGTAGGACTCAGTTGCAATAAATAAATTAGCCCACCCCGATGTATCTATAAAGACTTTATTCGCCAATTTTTAACTCCTGCTGCAAAGTTTGCTGGAGATATTGATCGTGGTTTTCTCCTACATCAGAATTATCAAATTCCAATGTACCGAGTAAAGGTAAAATTGGATCTAATTCGGAGATATTTTCCTGTTTAGCTGATTGAGATAATGATTGCAGAATTAAATCTTCTAAAGATAGATTCAGCTTTTGCGCCTGAGTAGTTAATTTACTTTCTAATTCATCTGACAACTGTATTGTTAATGTTTTAGCCATTTGATTCACCAGTTACGGATATTCAATAATCCCATTATATGCACCCATAGCAAGTAGAGGATACAATTTGTCTAAAGTGGAAATAACCACAACTATTCGTGAAATGTCAATTAGAACTTTTACGTGCTATTTAGTAATAATTTTAGTTAACAGAATATAAATCTATTACAGCAACAATAAATTTGTCTGCGATCACGGGTTCAAAACAAAAATCAATGTTGAGAGATGTTTTAGCCCGCGAAAGAGGCTATCGGGGCTTTGCTTAGTTTCTTGATATACAGCGCTTCCGGCTATTATGCAATACAGTTTTTCTCCTTGCCCTCTTCTATCAAAGCTTTCAGATTTGAGGATGTACCTCATAGCTGCCGCAAGTGCTGTAAGTGATATTTGACGACAACCTACTGTGAGTCTACAAATCTTGACAAAGCTTATCTTGCAAGATGTTACCCTCTAGCGATCGCTGCTGCAACCCCTCCAGCGATCGCATTCTTTAAGCAGAGATTTACTGATAAATAAAAATTAAAATAGAACAAATATCACAATACAAAATTATTACTTTGGGGATCTAATAGGCAGAATAACCTACTAGAGGCTTAACCGATGTGTCTCCCGTGACGAAGTAAAAAAAGCATCATAAAAGCCTAGCAATCTCGCTTATAGAAAAAAAACAGATGCGTGCTAATGTTTTAATCTCATCGTCTTCTCTTCGGGTCTTTCCCTATGCATCTGCACTATTTACACCCCCAACACCTTGAGGAATTAGTCAAGAGTAGTGGTATAGACTTACACTTAGTGCAACTCAATTTTAGGTCGCTTCAAGGCGTAACTGCTTATGAGTACCTATTGATTTCTGAGCTACTCCCCCGCACCAATACCGGAATGTTGAAAGCTGGCTGGTTGCAGCGTTATGCTCATATTACTGAAGGGGGTTGGTGGTGTTCGGGACTAGACCCTTTGAATAGTTGGCAAAAGATGGAATGGGGATGCTTTAAACCAAACCAACCCCGACAGAATCACAATGCTAAGTCCATCAAATACGAGCATCCCCCTAGCACACCAACGCGGGTATTTTGTTTGCGGGTAACGCTGCAAGTGTGGCAGCAAGTTGCTGGACGTTACAATCTGGTCATGCCTGAAAATATCACCATTACTGCTGATGGTGAAGCTAGAGGTTTTTGGCAATGGGTGATGCAACATAACATTCCCCTGATTCTGTGCGAGGGTGTGAAAAAAGCAGCAACGCTGTTGACACAAGGATATGCAGCTATTGCTATTCCCGGAATTACTAGTGGTTATCGGGTTGTTAAAGATGAATTTGGCAAAGTTACCCGTCGTCAGCTAATTCCTGACTTAGCAGCGTTTGCAATTACAAAGCGTAGCTTTTATATTTGTTTTGATTTTGAAACTCAACCTAAAACAATTGCTGCTGTAAATAATGCTATTTCTCAACTTGGTTGTTTATTCCAGCAAGAAAATTGCCCTGTTAAAGTTATCGAACTTCCAGGAATAGAAAAAGGGGTTGACGAGTTTATCGTTGCCAAAGGTGCAAGTAGTTTCGAGAAAATTTATCGGCAAAGCGTTGACTTAGAAATTTATCTTGCTCAAACCAAACCCCACACTGAGTTAACTATTCCTGCTGCACTCACCTTGAATCGACCTTTTATAGGTGAAATCCCTTTTCCAACTTCTGGATTAGTAGGAGTTAAGTCTGCAAAAGGAACAGGTAAAACTACAGCACTGCAAGCCGTTGTTCAGCAAGCAAAAATTAGAAATCAACCCGTTTTATTAATTACTCACAGAATTTTACTAGGACGATTTTTGTGCGAAAAAATTGGTATTCAATGGGGAACGCATAAAGAAGATGGGGATAAAAGGATTAATAAAACACTTACCCCCGCTCCTCCCATCCTCCGTTCACTCTCTCCACAGCAATCCCTTGGACTGTGCGTTGATTCCATTTGGAAACTTAATCCTGAAAATTGGCACGGTGCAATAATAATTTTAGATGAAGTAGAGCAATCTTTGTGGCATCTACTAAACAGTAATACTTGTAAACATAAACGTGTAAAAATATTAAGATTATTCCAGCAACTAATTTCCACAGTTTTAACAACTGGGGGTTTAGTAATTGCCCAAGATGCTGATTTGTCAGATGTATCACTTGAATATCTCCAGGGATTAGCCGGAATTAAATTAACACCTTGGGTAGTTCTCAACCAGTGGAAGCCTCAACAAGGTTGGGATGTAACTTTTTACGATTCGCCGAACCCAACACCGCTAATTCACCAACTAGAATTAGATTTACTTGCTGGACGTAAATGTTATGTTACTACCGATAGTCGCGCTGGGCGTTACAGTTGTGAAACAATTGAACGTTATCTCAAAGAACGCTTACAAAAATTACGACGGCAATTTCCTAAAACTTTAGTAGTTAGTAGCCACACTACAAATACGCCTGGCCACGAAGCAGTTGACTTTATTGCAGCTATCAATCAAAAAATCTCTGAATATGACGGCGTTTTTGTTACCCCTAGCCTTGGTACGGGAATTAGTATTGATGTCCAACATTTCGACCGAGTTTATGGCATTTTTCAAGGGGTAATTCCTGACTCGGAAGCAAGACAAGCATTAGCAAGAGTGCGAGATGATGTGCCGCGTGTTGTTTGGTGTGCGAAACGAGGTATTGGCTTAATTGGTAGTGGTAGTACAAATTATCGCTTGCTATCTGACTGGTATCAAGAAAATCAAAAAGAAAACTTAGCTTTGCTTAGTCCATTACACAAAATAGATGTCGATTTACCTTTAGTTCATGACCCGATTCATTTGCGAACTTGGGCCAAGTTATCTGCACGGGTAAATGCTTCTATCCGCCTCTATCGTCAATCGATGCAAGATGGTTTGATTGCTGATGGGCATCAAATTCAGATGCGGAGTAATGCTGTTCACAATAATATTATTCGAGATTTACGGCTGGCATTTTTGGCAACTGATGCCGATGATTTAGCTACCCGCAGAAGATTAGTTTTAGAAATTGTCAAAGTTCAAAAAGATTGGGCGCAAAGCCGTCAAAAAGCTAAAGAAATTAAACGTAAAATTAAAGATATTAAGCAGCAAAATCAACTATCAGTAGCAAAGGCTGTAGCTAATGCTAAAGATATCGATTATGTAGAATATGAGCAGCTATTAGTAAAGCATTCTCTAACTGATGGAGAACGTAACCAAATTAATAAATATGTTCTCAGACAAAGGTATGGTGTAGAAGTTACTCCTTGGCTAAAATTGCAGGATGACCAAGGATATTATCGTCAACTGTTAATTCATTATTATCTAACTCACGAAAGCGAGTACTTTCACGTTAGAGACCAGCAAGAATGGCATCAACAATTGTCTTGGGGTGAAGGGAAAGTTTTTCTACCAGATTTAAAAACTTACACACTCAAAGTTGAGGCGATGAAAGCGTTGGGTATGCTTCAGTTTCTCGAAGCAGAACGAGAGTTTGCCGAGAGTAATCCAGATTTAATAATGCTTAAAAATATTGTTTTTCAGCATAGTAAGCATATTAAAAGGGCGCTTGGTATTAACTTAGTCGGGGAAAAAGAGCAGGTTTCGGCAATAAAAATACTCAGCCGACTCTTAAATTTGTTGGGCTTGAAACTAAAGCGGGTAAATGAGGTTTATAAAATCGACCTAGAAACGCTTGACGATGGCAGAGAAAGCATATTTGCTGTTTGGCATCAACGGGATGAGTTGATGCTGGCTCATGTTAAGAGTGTTGGCTATGATTTACCTGATTATTCTTCAGACTGGAAGTTTGAAATTATTCAAACCAAGCCTCATACCACAGTAGTCAAGGAAGAGGTAGTTATCTCTGGGTGAGAGCTAACATGAAGCGCAATGGCGGTCTTTAGGGAGTTCCAAACTTCTACTTTGCGTTTACCCGCGCCTGCTTCACCATTGCAATGAGAGTTTGATGAGCATCTTCTGCATCCACTAAAACATGATCAAACTGAATGTGAACTGGTACAGCTTCACCATTGACTTGTGCTGTCAAATACATACCTTGTGCATCAATTGACAACATTTTTGCTGCGATCGCATCTGTTACACCACCAAAAGCTTTAGCATAAAGAACTACAGCATCAGCATGATCGTCATTCATGTGCTGGCAGATGCGCGAACTAATCTCAGCAGAAAAATCTTTAGACATTTTTGAGGTAAAAAGTTAGAAATACAGCAACAGCTTAGATTTTAAGCTAACGCGAGTGGAATTTGCTAGTTTTCTTTCTTAGCAGTAAAGACTGTCCATATTACTCTATGTTCATCATTAATAATATTTATTTCTGGAATAATAATTAAATTAAAATAAAACTTAGTTCAGTATTTTTACCTTTCATTACGGAAACCAGACAGCTTAAACTGTAGCAGAAGTATTAGCAAAACTATTGAAGCTAAGAGACAATGAGCGAAACTAGCCCCAGACGAATAGTAATTGGGGATGTACATGGACACTATGAAGGTTTGATGACTTTGTTGGAGGCGATCGCCCCCACGTCAGACGATCAAATCTATTTTTTGGGAGACTTAATTGATCGCGGGCCTCATAGCTCACAAGTAGTTAATTTTGTCAAACGACATAACTACCCATGTTTGCTGGGAAATCATGAGCAGATGTTATTAAACATTCTGACTAATGAAAGAACTTCCTCCCCGACGATGCAAGCATGGTTGTACAGTGGAGGGCAAGCTACCGTAGCCAGTTACCACGAGGCTTCAATCCCCGATGACCATCTGGATTGGTTCAAGAGTTTGCCTACATATCTCGACTTGGGAGATATTTGGTTAACTCATGCTGGGGTTGACCCTTCCAAGTCGGTGACAGAACAAACTGCCGATCAACTGTGCTGGATACGAGAGGAATTTCACAGCATCGAAAAACCCTACTTTCCAGATAAGCTTATTATTATCGGTCACACGATTACTTTTACTCTGCCTGGTGTTTCTCCTGGGAAACTGGCACAAGGACAGGGATGGCTAGACATAGATACTGGCGCTTATCATCCCCGGAGTGGCTGGTTGACTGGACTGGATATAACGAATAACCTGGTTTATCAAGTTAACATTTTTAAAAACTATCTCCGTACCCTCCCTTTAGAAGAAGTTGTAATTACCGTTAATCCAGCCAAAATCAAAGTTGATCGTCGCAATAAGAATTGAATAATATTCGAGATGAGGTGGAGGGAAAGATGTGGAAGATTAGGGAGACAAGGGAAGTAAGCAATTCCCCATTCCCCATTCCCTCAAGACTTTACTAATGGTCGAATATTAGCTTTATAACTAGCATTATCCAACCCATAGTTCCCATTACTAGGTTGGGAGTTAATTGCACGTCTGAGGGCATCAATGCGATCGCTAGTTCCGGGGTGTGTACTCAAAAATGTTGGTGCAGAACCCTTTCCAAGCAGCTTTTTCATAAACGAAACCATTGCAGACTGGGCGTAACCAGTGCGTGTCAAAGTTCGTAGTCCTCTTTGATCGGCCTCAAATTCATTGTTACGACTGCGGGGTAAGTCTCGCGCTAACTGGACACCAATTTGCACCGCCGTACTTCGATCTAAGCCTGCTGCTGTTAATAGACCACTTTCGAGCGCTTTTTGTTGCATCTGTTTGACTACGTGTTTCCCACCAATGTGACCAATCTCATGGGCAAGTACACCTGCTAGTTCCGCTTCATTGTCTGCGATTTTCAGCAAACCCGTATGAACATAGACATAGCCACCCAAGGTAGCAAAAGCATTAATACTGTCATCCTCAACAACCTGAAAGGTATAAGGAAGATTCGGGCGATCACTATTGGCTGCTAAACGCCGACCAACTTGTTCTACATAGCGATTAACTTCGGGATTACGGTAAAGTCGCACTTGACTGCCAACTAATTCCTGATTAATCTGCTTACCAAGATCAACTTCTTGGTTAGGGGATATATTAGAAAGCTGAAATGCCTGAACTCCTTGGAGTAGAAGAGGCAAGAAATCTAAAGCTCTTCCAGGCACGGGTGTACTCAGGCACACACTCAGGGCAACTACCACCGAAATTAAAGGATAAAACCAGCTACGCCGCCACACTCGGTAATTTGCAACAAAAACTTTCCAATTGAACATAATAAGCTCTGAATATTATTTTGGGAGGACATAAAATAATCGGACAAATTATGAGACGGATTTAGAGGATTCTAAGTTGCATTCTTAACTCAATAGTAAATGAGTTGTGATACAGCTAATGCTTACGCAAATCTACCGAATTGTGGTGGACTAGAGATTCCCTCTAGAGATAGGCTTAAACACTAGATATTACTTTCTGGGTGCGTCAGTCTGAACGGGCAAAAGTTTCAGGGTTAGCTGCCACCCCTGCTAACTTACGAAACTCGTGATAAACTGTCGCATAACTGCAACGCCCAGCCGCTTTGAGTTATTACCAAATAGGAAAAATTGCCGTTTTCATCGAAAGCCTTCTTGCTACAATCAATTACTTCGCTATTACCTCGGAAAAATTTTTATGGCTATTTTAGATTCAAAAGGTCGCTTGTTCGGCAAAATCAACCTCTTAGATTTAGGTGCTGCACTGGTAATTCTGCTAGTGATATTCGGCATCTTTGTCTTTCCTGGAACTTCTGGTTCTGTTGCCCAAGTTGGTGCGAAAACAATACCTATAGAAGTAGACTTAGTAGTTCGTGGCTTAAATGTCCGTGACCCTGAGCAATTATTTAACCAAGGTTTAAAAAAAGGTGGAAAGACTAATGTGATTATCCGCAATCAACCTTATGGGCAGATTGAAATTAAATCCATTCAACAGCTACCTAGAACAGTCAATGTTTTCCAACCTGATGGCAGTGTAAAAGAATTACCAGATCCAAAAACTAACAATTTTAGTACAGATTTGCTTTTGACTCTAGACGGTAAAGCCCAGGTTACTGACAATGGCCCCGTTCTAGGTAACAGTAAAGTTAAAATTGGAATGCCATTTGAGTTGGAAGGCTTTAACTACAACTTCAATGCAACTGTTATTGATATCAGATTAAAAGACAAATAACATTCATCTGCTCATCTTCAAAAAAGAGGCTAATAAACCGAAGTTCCTGTAATCTAAATAAAAAACTTCGGTTTATCAGATTCATTAATCTAAATTCTAACTAATTAGCAGCTCTCGCTTGAAACATCAAATACGTTCCTCCTAATCCTTCTACAATTGTGCGTGTGTTGGCGATCATCATTTTCTGATAAGTATCTGCCTCGGTTCCTGGTTCACCAAGCCCCTCAATATATAACTTCCTATCAGAAATTTTCACTTCAGCAACTCTCGCTACAGATTGAAGTGAATTCTCGTTAGTTGCCGCGTCAGAAAAAATTGTTGAGACTTGAGTTCGTTTAATATTTGCAACCAAATTTTTCATTCGTGTCGCTGTTAAGTTTTCGTCAGTACTAATACCTTGTAATCCTCCTGCTAATGGAATATTGTATGCTTTAGCGTAATAACTCAGTGCATTAGATGTTGTAACTAACTTACGTTCTTTGGCAGGAATACTCGTAATTCTTGACTTAATCCAACTATCTAGCTGAGTAAGTTCATTTGTAATTTTTTTGGTATTGCTGTTATAAGTTTCTGCATCACTAGATTCTAATTTTCTCAGATTACTATTAATTACCTCCACCATTCTGATAGTATTCTTGGTATTGTGCCAAAGATGAGGATTAATGAAATTCTTGCCGTCTTTCTGAAATTTTTGTGGTTTAGATACCGCAAGTTGCCCAACGGCTATTCTCGGTACAGTGTTTTTAGTCGCTTTAATTAATTTGATCAGATTTGGTTCTAAATTATAGCCACTATAGAGAATAAGATTAGCTTGCTCGATGGCTCTACGATCTTCCGGCTTTGGTTTATAAGTATGAGGATCGGCACTAGGGTCAATTAAGCAGGTGAGGTTAACTGTATCCCCAGCAACTTGCTTGGTTAAATCACATAGTACACTTGTTGTTGCTACAACTTGAGGAAGGTTCTCATTTACCGGGGTGGTAGTTTGAGTGAATGCAGTTCTTGCAGCTTGATTTCCACACCCAACAAATCCAATTGTCAAAGCAACTAAAATGGCTCGGAAGGAATTAGTTGATGGTAATTTTTTTGACATCCTTACCTTCTACTGGATATAGAGAAAAAGTAATCATTATTAGTAACGAATTAGTGAAATATCAGGGATAAGCCTTCAACAAGAAGTTTAAAGGAAGAGGGACAAGCCATCGGCTAGGAAAATTGTATAAGGGAAGAGGAATTAATGGACTCTTTCCTTTCCCACTTTCCTTGTCTCCACCGCACATCCAGCAATTTGAAGCACTGGCGAGGGTTTGCAAGCAAAATGTTAGTGAACTTCACGCGACAGACTGGAAAACTGGTAGAGGTAATAGCACAATAATAAAGGCGATGCTGAGGAGGCTCCAATAAGGAGTGTAGTTCTCTCACAGGATGTTGAAGGGCTATGCCATTGTGCTTAGATACCGCAAAGGTCGCAAATTGACTAGGATTATCAGGTTAAGGAGTGAAACGTAGTAAAACTGGGGCTTTTTAAGCATACGGGTTGATTTCGCAAACCGAGTCATGAATCTAAGGCAATTGTAGCTGTGGTTTTGCGAGGTGTGGGCATATAGTTGTTACAAAATTGGTGAATTGGCGATTTTTTGGTTCATCCCCAAAAAATCTAAAATCTAAAATTCGTAGTCAAGTATATAGAACAATTCCTCAAAGCTGATATTGGTGAAGATAAACAATGGTAATTTTAGTTATCCTCGTTAATACCCTCATTTCGTTGATACTACTCTATGTGGCTTGGCGAGTGTGGCAACTCAAGCAGCAGCTAGCATATATAGCAGATACGTTAACTGTTTATGAAAATTGTACTCATACAGTATTAAATAAAGCACCCGAAAATATTTATCTCAGCCAGGAGAATATTTATAACTTACGGCAGAAAAATCAAGCACTAAAAATGCAAATCCAACAAGTGCGACAAATTATCAGTCTACTTTTGCAAGGACAACAAATCTGGCAGCGTTATTTTCGCAGGCTAGAGTTAATATCCGGGAAAAGAACTGTTGCCAAATGAGTTATGTCAAGTTCACATGAACATTTATAATTAGGGCTGACACAAGGGTAAAAAGATACAGAGGAAAAGGAACCCAGGGAGTTTTGAATCATAAGTAATTAATGGTTTTAATGTTTAATGAATAAAAGCAACATTTTTGGCTGATATTTTGTCAGGATAGATTAACTGAATAAAATCGGTGAGCCTTACAAGGAGAGAAAACGCACCTAAAATAGGTGTAAGGAGAGAAACAACAATATGTCTAATAACCGTTCTGGAGTATTTATTGGCGGTTTGATGCTGGGAGCTACCATCGGTGCTTTAACCGGTTTGCTCGTGGCTCCACGTACAGGGCGCGAAACGCGTAAAATCTTGAAGAAATCTGCCAATGCTATCCCAGAATTGGCAGAAGATTTATCAACGAGTGTGCAAATCCAAGCAGATCGTCTCTCTGCCAGCGCACTACGAAACTGGGATGAGACTTTAGATCGATTACGGGAAGCGATCGCAGCAGGTGTAGATGCCAGTCAGAAGGAAAGCCAAATCTTACAGCGGCAAACATCTGTTGAAGACTCAGATTATCTTCCCCAGCCATTAGAACGCTCATAAATGACATTACCGTGATTGATCCCCTGTTTTGGTTGGGACTCTCCTTACTTCTAGTCGCCACAAGCTTGACTGCGGTTTTAGTGGCGGCCATACCTGCTTTGCAAGAGTTAGCACGCGCTGCTCGCAGTGCAGAAAAGCTATTTGATACACTCTCACGAGAGTTACCGCCCACTCTAGAAGCTATTCGCGTGACTGGTTTGGAAATAACTGACTTAACTGATGATGTTAGTGAAGGTGTCAAAAATGCCAGTCAAGTAGCTAAACAAGTCGATCAAACCTTCGATAGTGCAAGAATTCAGGCTAAAAATCTGCAAGTAGGTACACGCAGCATCTTTGTTGGCGCGAAAGCTGCTTGGAGAAACTTCACACGCCCAAAACCGACGAGGCGAAATAGCGATCGCTTGCCAAGCAATGAACAATCACCACTAAAGTTGCGAGAACGAGAAGTGCTAAGGCAAGAAAATCGCCGCATAAAAACAGAAGTATACCGCGCTAACGAAGGTTACGACGACGCTGCTAACTGGGAAACCAATTTTGATGACGAAGATTGAATTGGGGATAGGTTATGGGAACTAGGGACTAGGAGCTAAGGAAAGAAGCCGCAAAGCAGAGGGCAAGGAACTAGGGGGAGAATAAAAATTATCTCTTTTTCCTCTGCTTTTTGTGCCCAATGCCCCAATACGGTTCGGATAAGCATTTTTCACTTTCTTTGTGGTCTGGGTAAAGGGGAAAGGATGTATTCAAAACCTTTTCCCTTTCCCCTTTCCCCTTTAACCGAACCGTATTGCCCAATGCCCTATTCCCAAAAACGCTTTGCTTTGATCCCTTAGATTAGAGTAAAGTAAACAAGTGTAAAGAACTATCATTTTTCCCGTACTCTTTTAAAACAACTTGTTCACCTCTACCGTTGATATTTGTATAAAAACGTCCATGCAATCTTGTTTTTGGCGACGAATTCTGCTATCTATCGCAGTCTTTTTTCTGGCTGGGTCAATTTGGGTCATGAATTCTCCCCCAGCATTGGCTTATGACAATCCTGAGTTACTCCCTGATACCTTTACCCCAGTTGTAGACTTAGCTAAATCTCTGCCTGTGCTGCAAGAAGAAAAGCTTGTCAAAGATTTAGAACAGTTTGAAGCCGATACAGGCTGGAAACTGCGAGTATTGACCCAGTATGACCGCACCCCAGGCCGGGCAGTTATAAAATATTGGGGTTTGGATGACAAAAGCATTTTACTAGTTGCCGATTCTCGTGGCGGTAACATCCTCAGTTTTAGCGTCGGGGATGCTGTTTATGAACTTTTACCCAGAACATTCTGGATAGAACTGCAAACTCGCTTCGGTAATTTGTACTTTGTGCGCGAACAAGGCGAAGACCAAGCCATTCTGCAAGCTTTAGAATCTGTTAAAGGCTGTTTGCTCAAAGGTGGTTGCAATGTTGTTCCTGGACTACCACGAGAGCAATGGATTCTCACCTTGATTACCTCAGTTATTGGTGGGATAATTTGTGGATTTGCAGCTCAACCCCGCGAGAAAGGACAAGTTTTTGCTTGGCAATGGGCTTTAATTTTCTCACCTTTATGGGGGATCTTATTTATTGCCTTTGGTATTGGGCCAGTGGTGACACGTACAAGCGACTGGCTACCTCTAGTTCGCAATATCTCTGGCTTTATTATCGGTGTCTTGGTTGCCTACTTATCTCCTGTTTTCAGCCGACCTTCTTCTAGTAATGAGTTATAAGTGCTGAATTAGGAGTTATGAGTTTTTAATTAACTCCTAACTCCTAACTCCTAAATCCCTGAAGCTGATAAGCTGAAAGCTAATATTTAAGAAGCTCAAGAAAAATGGAATGGCACGTAACTGATGCTCAAAGTTTAGCAATCATTGATAATGAAATTGAAAATCATGTCTTTTCACCCGCAGAATACGAGATTGTGCGTCGGGTAATATACTCTACAGCTGACTTTGAGTACAAGTCTTTGATTCGTTTCTCTGAGCGTGCCTTACAAGCAGGAGCAGCAGCACTAGCCGCGCGTACCACGATTGTGGTAGATGTCCCGATGGTACAAGTAGGTATTGCATCTGAGATTCAAAACACCTTTGCTAATCCGGTGTATTGCAGTATGGAAGCTTTGACACGCCCTCAAAAAGAAAAAACTCGGGCAGCATGGGGAATCGAAACCTTAGCAAAGCGTTATCCAGAGGGCATTTTTGTGATTGGTCAAGCACAAACAGCACTAACAGCACTAGTTGATTTAATTGAGGCTGAGGAAATTAGACCCGCTTTGATAATTGCGACTCCAGTAGGATTTGTCAATGTTGATGAAGCGAAAGCGCGTTTACAAGACTCCTTAGTGCCCCATATTACAATTGAGAGTCGTAAAGGTAATGCAGTTGTAGCAGCTGCGATCGTTGATGGATTGGTAGACTTGGCTTGGCAAGCTTATGGACAAGATGGAAATCGGGGGAGCTAGGAAAGTCGACTCTATTGTATTTTGTATTCAAAAGAGCATTCAAAATCACTGAATATCCTGATATTTTTGTTAAGTAGTCCCGAACAAGGAGCCGTTTCTTGTGGTAATTACAGGTTTCAACTTAAGTGCATACTTTGCAATTCCCTTAGTATTGAGTCTTTTGGCTAAGGGAGAAAATATAAAAGTATCTTTAGTTGAAAACGTCCATCAAGTATCTACTAACAAGGAAATGATCTTATCCAGTCGCCAGCTAATCAGCACTAAGACGACACCGAAAACATACTACGTTAGTGGTACTGGAAAAGACACAAATAGCGGACTCTCTAATTCATCCCCCTTTAGGACAATTCAAAAGGCAGCAAATCTGACCAATCCTGGGGACACCATACTGATTATGAACGGAGTGTACAGGAATTCAAGCCCAAATGGGCAGGTAGTCTCTATTACTCGCTCTGGAAAAGCAAACGCATGGATTAAGTTTAAGGCATATCCTGGGCATCGTCCGAAAATTAAGCACAATGGATGGAATGGAATTTTGATTCACAGTGGAGCGTCATATATTGAGATAAATGGGCTTGAAGTCATAGGGAACAATGACAATGTAACCCTAGATTATGCAATGAGTCAGAAAACTAACAAACTAAACCCCCTCACTAATGGAAACTGCATCAACGTAGATGGACGAAAAAATGGTCATACTCACCATATACGTATTGTCAAC
Source organism: Nostoc sp. FACHB-133 (assembly GCF_014698055.1). Lineage (NCBI taxonomy): Bacteria > Bacillati > Cyanobacteriota > Cyanophyceae > Nostocales > Nostocaceae > Nostoc > Nostoc sp. FACHB-133. The sequence goes on along the minus strand of NZ_JACJSH010000013.1, from coordinate 6,745 downwards.
AACAAGGTACACAAGTGTGGAGGAGCAGGCATTTCAGCCATTGAATCAGACTACGTGACAATAAATAATAACGTGGTGTTCGATAATGCCTGGTACAGCGTTTATGGTTGCAGTGGTATTTCCATGTTGAGCAATTGGAATTTTGACAACAATCGGGGATACAAGATGTTTGTAACCAACAACAAGACCTATAACAATCGCATGTTCATCCCTTGGATTGCAGTCGGAAAGATCACAGATGGTAATGGCATTATTCTCGATACATCAAGAAATAATCAAAATAACTCAAAGTTGGGTGTATATAAAGGACGCACTTTAGTTAAAAACAATCTTACATTTAATAATGGTGGTTCAGGTATTCATACATTTTTAAGCGATCATGTTGATATTGTAAATAATACTGCTGTTTTAAATAATCAAAGTCCCGAAATTAAAGATGGGCAAATATTTGCTAATGTATCATCTGATGTCAGGATTTTAAGGAACATTCTTTATGCTTATCCTGGCAAAGCTGTTAATAGTAGTAATAAAAATAAAAACGTTATTTACGATTACAATATATACCTTAATCGTTCTAAGGTAAGTCTTAAGGGAACTCACGATATTGTTGCAGACTCATAGTTTTTAAAAAAGTATCCCACTCTAGAAAAAATATCTGGCAATTGGAAATGGCGACTAGATAAACAAAATCCGCCTATGCAAACTTATGCAGAGTCTGATTTGCTAGGTTTTGCTTGTGGGTCTGTTACCTATCGTTTAAAAGGCAAAATCATCAAAGTGGGATGCTCTCGTTAGCAAACTGATTAAATCATCCCACCTCCTTCAGCAATTTTTCGATTGAAAGATTTAAAATTCAAAAAGGTTTAAAGCCCCCAAATTTAAACGCGAGAATAAATTTAAAAATTATTTATTCAAGCCTTAGCATCAAAGGTATGGGGTCAATCTAAAATCCAAAATTGTTTGACTTCTTTTTCAATCCTCGTCTCTACGACGGCGACGACGCGGCTTTTGTTGTTGGTCTTCACGCAAGCGACGACCAACTTCGTTAAAGAAATCGCGCCGCAGATAAGGATAATCACTAATCCACAGGTCACGACTGGGAATGTATATATCGCTGAATTGTTCAATACTGCTTAAATCTGCACGGTTTGACAGCACTACCATTTCGGCAATTTGACCGCGAGTAATAACTTTGTGAGCAGGACGTAATGGTGCTACAAACTCAATGGTAAATCCTGTTTCATCACCCACCTCTAAGTTAATTTGTTTTTCTCGGTTTTCCACAATTACCAGTTGGCCCTTGCTGTTGACTGTTTCTTGTTTCCCCATCAACTGGTCTGTGATCCACCAATCTAGGACTCGACCACGGAAAAAGCCGCCATACTTATAACGGCGGCATTGCAAATTCCGCATACTTGCTTGAAACACTGGATACCACAGCCAAAAAAAAGCGCTAACTACCCCCAGCACAAATACTATTGAAGCAAACTCAAGTTTAAAAATGACTGTCACAAGCAATAGAACAACTATGGCAACTACAGAAATTAACAGCCGTTGCAAAAAATTTGAAAACTTCCCCCAATAGTACTTGTACTGCAAACCAGTGGCAATTAGGGGGATAACTTGTTCAAATTTCTGGCGAGTCAGTGGTACTAACATGAGTGCTGAGTGATGAATGCTGAATAGTGTATTTAAAGTCTAAAGTATCTTTTCTAATCCATATACTAACGACTTTAGCGCTAAGACTTTGCGAATCGCTAGTAGTACTCCTGGCATATAGCAAGCGCGATCGCTCGTATCATGTCTTAAAGTATAAATCTGTCCTGCTGCGCCAAAAATAACTTCTTGATGAGCAATCAGTCCTGGCAAGCGCACGCTATGAATTCTAATCCCTTCATCTGCTATACTACCCCTCGCTCCTGGTAATTTCTCCGTCTCTTCTACAAGAGCAGGGTTAAAAGTTTTACCCAATTCTCCTAGTAACTGCGCCGTTTGAATGGCAGTACCACTGGGAGCATCAGCTTTTTGATTGTGATGCAGTTCGATAATTTCCACATGGTCAAAATATTTGGAGGCTGCGATCGCGGCTTGTTGTAACAGCACCATACCAATGGAGAAGTTAGGAATAATTAGACAACCAGTGCTAGCTTTGTCGGCAAAGTCTGCCAAGTCTTGAATTTGTTCTGGACTTAACCCAGTAGTGCCGACTACTGGACGAATACCGTAGGCGATCGCACTACGAATATTGTCATAAACTGAATCGGGATGAGTAAAGTCTACAATTACTCCCGGAGGAGACTGTCTGTCGCCAGCCACATACCCCAACATCGGTTCTAATTGATTGGTAATTGGTACTTCTAGGGGTTCGCTTAAACCCGCTAATTCTCCAGCGTCTTTATCTTGATGTTCCAAACTGTGGTCAATTGCACCCACTAGGTTTAAGTCAGGCGCTTGCGCCACTGCCTTAATCACCTCACGGCCCATTTTACCAGCAGCACCGTTGACAATAACCGGGATAGGAGCTTGATTTGTCATAGGTCGAGAAATACTTTTTGAGCTAACAAAGGAATTGTAAAGACTTTGGTGATCTAGTAGCTAGCTTCTCAAATCTCTGGCTTAATTCCGACTACCTTGATTGATGCAGCTAATCCCTCAGTTTTCTCACTCTAAAGCAGATCGGTTCTCCTTTTCTTCCCACTATCTTAGCCAGTAACCCGTTTTGTTTTGCCTATTTCGTTTACCGCATCTCTAAAAAAATTCTATACTCTGACTGATAAGTAGTTCTCATAATAGCTATCAGAATTTTTTGTCAAGCCTCGTTGACTATTTGTAATATTTTTGTTAAATTTGTTTACATAACTTAGCAATAAATAAATTTAACTACCTAACTGGTGTTAGCTAAGAAAAACAGATTTCGGTATCGCGATATTTCATCGACATTTGGACTTCTCCCATCTACCTCGGCTATAAAGTCGGGGTTTTTTGTGTACTGTTCGCCTAATAGAGAATTAATTTGATGAAATAAGGGATATGTAAAGAAACACGCTTTCCACAAACAGGCGATCGCTATGGCATTCCCAAATGTCATCAAAAAAATTGTTGCAAGAAGCTACAGAAATTCTGCGCTAACACCGAATCGAAGGGTTATTTGGTTTCGAGCATGAATGCTATTACGCAACGGTGAGTTACTAACCTCGTTGAAAACCCTTTGCTGGCTTTGCTTGCCCTTTACCCTTTGGTTTAGATTTGTTAACTTCTCCTAAAGCTTCCTGAAATAAGTTATGCAAATGTATGGGTACACTAGCAATATCTGGTAACTCTGGCTCAATAGGTTTATGATATTCTTGCAAAAGCACATCCAAGTCGCTTTCAAGGTGAAACTCTGGACGTTGTAGAACTATTTGCAATATATTTTGTAATTGAGTTGGATATTGTTGCGCTAATCGATGCCAAATAAAGGCATTAATACTTTTATCTTCGAGATAGTAGCGAATTAGTTTTTCCGCCCCTTGAACACTTTGCCAGTCTTCTGCTGATAAGATTGCTTGTACCTTACTATATGTAGGTAAAAACATTTGTCCCCAACGGTGATGAGAAAGAGCCGTTACCTGTTCTGCTTTCTTGAGTTCGGCAGGTAAATCAACCTTTGGCATAACCATTTTGCTATTGCTGCCTTTGCTGTTCAACATCTGAGAGACTACATTAGAATCAGCGCCAAACTCTTGTGCTGCTGCTTTGATTTCCTCGTCTCCAATGCCAGCTGCTTCTGCCACTTCCGCCAAGGATTTGGAAGTATCAATTCCTGCTGCTGCGAAGGTCTTTTCAGTAATTATTTCTTGAAATTCCGCGATTTTCTTATTAAGATGGTATCCAGATAGGGTGATTTCATCAGTACCAAAAAAGTCTACAAACTGCTGATGATATTGTTCTACTGACTGCCAAGCTTCTTCTAGCAAGTCTGGAGCATCGCTGTAAAGATTACTTTTATAGTTTTCTTTGAAGTTGCCAATTGCTACAGCCAGTTTGGGTTTACCTAATTTACCCATTATTGTATAGGGCCCAGACAACATCCAGTAGCTATCGGTAACAGGAGAAATGCGAGTTAGTAAAATTTCTCCTATTTTCAACCGAGATATTGCCTGTAATGTTTGGGTATTGTTAGGCTTGACGACGTAGCATTTATCTGTTAACCAGTTCGTCAATTCAAAGCCATCAGGTAGGATGTTACTAATGGCAAATAAACCAATAAAACTATGATGCCAACTTTTGATCAGATTGCGATCGCTCTCTTCTAAATCTGGATGGCTTTCGATAAACAACTCTAATGGAGACTTATCACCGACTTTCCCTGCTGTTAGAAAGCTATCAATGATTAAGTCCTGCTGTGTACTATCCCCACTTCCACGGCGCAACTGTGCTGCTGCATAAGTTTCCAATGCTTGTGCCAGTTCGCCTTCAGCATCAAGGACAAAATCAACTAAGGCTTGTTTTAATTCGTGCGATCGTTCTAATATGACATCCACAAGTTAATCTCTCTGTGCAACAGATGTAGATTATAGCGTTTGAGAGAATTACAGCATCTAGCAATAGCTAGATTTATGGTTTCCTGCACTTAGCTAGCAGATTTTACCCATCTTCTGGCTGGGAGCGAAAGAGGAATAACCCTATTTTGTCAATCTCGGATAAATTAACGAGTTTTCTACGTTACAGTCAATGAAGTATAGCGTTTTCTAAGCTACTGAGGTACACCCAAATATTTTTTCCCAAGCTTTAGTAGCTTAGATAACGTATCTCACCATTGTCGAGAACTGCTATCAGGTTTTAACCCACTTTCATGAAAGAGGGATTATCCCTTTTAATCTTGTCTTCACGTATGACCGTTTTTACGTAAAATTTTTATACAAACATACATGATCTGTATATTTTAAAGTGTGTAATTATTGAGAAAGTGAGGTAAGTGTACCTAATTGGGTAAAATTAAGACAAAAGCTCCCAGTGAATGGGCTAAGGTTTAGCTTCTTTAACAAACTAGATATTATTGAGATGCCCGAAAGCTAATGACTGAAGCGATCCAAATCGGTAATCGTACAATCACAGCGAGTGAGCTGATTTCCTTGCTAGGAAATTACCAAATGCTGCCACAGTTGCAGAGAGAATTGATCATCGATGAGGCCATAGAGCAAAATTCACGCTCCGAGAAGATAGCAATAGAGTGTACACCTGAGGAAATAGCCCAAGCCAAACAGCAGTTTTACGTTGAAAAACAGTTCAAAAATGAAGAAGATATCCAGGCTTGGATGGCACATCAAGGGCTGACTACCGAACAGCTAGAAGTTATTACAACTCGTAAGCTTAAAATTGAAAAATTCAAGCAAGCCACTTGGGGTAATAAACTGGAATCCTACTTTTTTCAGTCCAAAGCAAAATTAGACAAAGTAATTTATTCCCTACTGCGAACCCAGGATGTGGGAATTGCCCAAGAACTTTACTTCCGGATTCAGGCAAAAGAAAATTCTTTTGCTGATTTGGCGCGTGAATATTCGCTCGGGCCAGAAGCCCAAACTGGCGGCTTAGTAGGTCCGATTGAACTGAATGCACTACATCCGGTAATGGTGCAAATGCTATCTAGCAGTCAACCAGGCCAGATATTGCCCCCTACCCGCATCGCCGAGTGGTTCGTGATTTTGCGGCTGGAAAAATTTATCCCCGCACAACTAGATGAATTTATGAAAGTCCGACTACTGAATGAACTCTTTGAAACTTGGTTACAAGAACAGCAAAAGCGAATCATGTCTGCACCACGACCAGAGACGAGGACGGGAAGACAGGGAGAGGGTGATCAACCTTTAACCTAAATATTATGGGAAGTAACTTCTATGCTTGCCTTGAAAACTGAAGATAGCGATCGCTCTTTTAGTTTTCCAGGCTGGATGAGTGATCATTTTTGATGTTATTCATATAATAGGTAGAATCCCACCTTATTAATTTTTAAAAAGTGGAATCTCGCTTTTGCCAAAATAAAATAGGGGTAGTTAGACTAAAGATTAGGGAACTCGCAGCAGAAAGAAGTTGGACAATCAAAGAGGTGGCTGAACGTGCCAAGGTAAACTACAAGACAGTGAAAATTGACGTTCGACATCCGGGGAATGAATATGGGGAGCATCTCAGAATTGTTAGAACATATGAACTAGCAAGTGGAAATCAAAATCAGCGAAAATAAGGGAAGAAATTAATCCCTACCCAATAATGGAACCAGCTAATCAGAAAAAACTCCAGGAGCATCTACAAGCCATAGCCGAAATTCTCTATCAAAAAGCGGAAACTGAAGAATTACAGAGTCTAGCTGGAATTGAAAAAACAATCCGAGGGCAGACTCTGGAGTATATTACGCCAGAATTAGGAGTTTTTTTCTCAAAGAAGCAACAGGAACTTCATCGGGAAGAGTAAGAATAATTAAAAGTATTTTCGGAGAATTACCAGTCAGTGAGAAACAAGCGCGAAAGTTAAAACTAGAAAATCATCAAAAAATCAGTCTTTATTTATAGGAATGTTGTTTGAGAGCCAGTGCAAATGTCTCTTATGAAAATGCAGTAAAAGATATTTATAAATATATCGGTATATCGCTCTCTGCTAGCACACAACAAAGAGGATGTTTTAAAAGTCGAAGCGAGTTAAAAATTATGCCAGTCGCCTGACCATAATCCGGATCATCGCAATGTAAATAAAAGTCTCAGAGGTTTCTGGT
>NZ_JACJSH010000129.1:0-7094 GCF_014698055.1 Nostoc sp. FACHB-133 | reverse complement strand
CCTTTTGTCTTTCGACTCTAGGTAAGTTGGTTGACTTAGAGATGTTCTTCTTAATCTCTCCCAATTTAATTGGGGATACCGCGTTAACTGTCACGGCGCACACATTTCGCAATATCGGCATCCAACACATATTTAGGTTTAAACTTAATAGTGTTGAATATTGCCTTAATCGCATCATGGGCGTTTCTTCCTGGTCGAAAACCGAATGAGTTTGGCTCAAAGCGAGCTTCCCATTCAGGTTCCAGAGCTAGTTTTACTAGCGATTGCAAGGCGCGGTCGTACAGAGTGGGTATAGAAAGGGGTCTTTTTTCTCCCTTTGAGCCGGGTTTTGGTATCCACACCCTTCGAGTGGGAGCGGCTTTTTCACCTAGTTTCAGGGAATGTACTAAGATAAGCCGTGCTTTTGGGGACAAGTTTTTCAACCCGTCCACTCCTGCCGTCTTCTTACCTCGGTTGTCTTGTGTTACCCTACGAACCGCCAAACACTTTGCTGACCAGGAGTGCAACAACGTTTTTTGAAGTTGACGAACTGCTTTGACATCACCACGCTGAGAGGCTTTGTAGATGCGCTTTTGCAACTTGAATACTTTCCTTTCCAGCTTTCGCCAGGGGATAGCATTCCATTCCACCGTAGTCTTGAAATCGTTTTAGATGTGTACATTGCTACTAGTAACTCTACAATCCAAGTCACCGTGCCTCCGTCTGCATATCCTCTGGCTTTCCCAAAGGCTTTGGCTTCTGAGGCAATGGATACCACTGAGGGTGAACAAAAACTCTCTTACATGGAAAGTCGCCGTGAACACTTATGGTATTTGCTACAGATAGGCATGGGTTCAACCTCTGTACCAAAAGCAGCAGTGGATTTATCCAAGGGCGCGGCGACTGCAACTGCATCGCCAAAGAAATCTGACAAACCAACGTCTCCAGCAAAACGGACTCGTAAAAAGCCTGCACCCCAGAGCAATGATGAAACGGCTTCTACGACACCAAGCGAAACTTCTATAGAACCAGCACCTAAAAAAAAACAAACTCGTAAGAAGACAAAACAAGATGATTCTTCCATTAGTGAGACACTACTGGAAACAAATATTACCCCCTCTCCCACGGACGCACAGAAGATAGATGAGGGTCTTCCACGTAAAAAAAATGGGGAGGGTTCTGGGGATAGTCGCGTTGACTCATCGATTAATCAAGAAGTTTCTAACCCTCCCCATTTTTTTGGGGACCATGCAAATGAAACACCCCCTCAACAGCAAACGCCTAAAAAGTCTTCGGGGCGTGTTGACCAACGCAAACCTAAACGTGATGCTGTAGGACAACAGTAAACATCAAAAAATTCAGTAGTAAACAGTTTTTATCATGATAAAAGTTCGATAATAATTGATGAATATGGTTAAACGTAAATACAATAAGAAAACTAAATACTCCAGTAAAGAAAGCTGTTGGCTATTTCTTGATTGTGAGATGTTAACAGGCATTCCTGCTGATAAATGTCCTAATATCAAATCCTGTAAGTACAATGCACTCTTAAGTCAAAATAGATGGTGTTTTCTTCCGTATCAAAAGTGGCTTCCAGAAATAGATCAACTATGGAAAATACCAACACTAGAAGTTGACCCTTGGGTAGCACCAGAAGCGAGAGAAGCTGGCTACGATTCTCCCGTAGAAATTTTTTACACTTACAGCAATAAAGATTTATGCTTAACTATTGGACAGGATGAAAAGGGAAAATACCTTGAAATCCCGCCAGAAGCATTAGACTTAGGATTTGATAGAGCGGAACAACTTCCTTATAAAGTCTCAAAGGCTACGCAATTAACATTTGAGCAGGTAATGTCTATTTCATCTTATAACTTTATTTTAGAAGCTCTTTTCTATGCAGCTTCATATTAAATTGGTATTAGCTATCAACGCAAAACCTCAAAGCATCAACCTGTCAACCAATTCACATGAATCAAGGCAAGCACTGCAATAATAAGTCTGGCTTTAAAGGCGTAGTCGTATGTAATAACTGGACTAGTAAATTTAGATAAGGCTTGAATGATTAGGTCAACTGTACTAATCTAGTTTCAATTCAACTAAAAAGCGGAGATCAATTATGATTGATCGCATTGGTATCGTTGTCAGTGATTTTGAGCAAAGCAAGTCCTTTTATGGTGTGGCATTAGAACCAATTGGGCTTTCACTGATTGCAGAGTATTCAGCCTCTACCACTGGAAGTACCGATATTGCTGGTTTCGGTCAGCCGCCAGAAGCTGAATTCTGGCTTACTCACGGTAATCCTGGTTCTGTAAAAGTTCATGTAGCGTTCAGAGTTCACAACCATGCTGCTGTTGAGGTATTTTACAACGTAGCTTTAGCTGCTGGTGGACAAGACAATGGTGCGCCTGGTTTTCGGACTCACTATCATCCTAACTACTATGCTGCCTTCGTTCTTGACCCAGACGGACATAATATTGAAGCCATCTGTCATTACCCTGAATAATGGAACAACGATGATATCACCTGGATCTAAGTCGAAGGTAGAACTACAAGACCAAGGGATGTATTCTTTGAGCCACCCAAAAGATTGGTCATGGCCATTCTGGGCTGCTGTCCCACTTTACCCTTACGGCAGGCGGCGGACACTTCGCAAGGAAATAGTTTTTGACACTATCTGGACTTTCGAGCAGCTTCACGGCATTCTCTACACCATAGTGCCGATTCGTATGACTGTCGTCAAACTCGCTGCCGGAGGTCTTCTGGTCTATGCACCCGTTGCTCCAACAACTGAGTGTGTCCGCTTGGTTAATGAATTGGTAGCAAAGCACGGTGAAGTTAAGTACATCATGCTGCCAACCAGTTCTGGTCTCGAGCATAAAGTCTTCGTTGGCCCCTTTTCTCGCCGCTTTCCTGAAGCACAAGTCTTTGTTGCTCCGCACCAGTGGAGTTTCCCGTTTAACCTGCCACTTAGTTGGCTAGGTTTTCCAAAAAAACGAACTCAAGAACTCCCAGAAGACTCAAGCCTTGCTCCCTTCGCTCTGGAGTTTGACTATGCAATCTTGGACATCAACCTGGGACGAGGTTCTTTTGCAGAAGTTGCAGTGTTTCACAAGCAAACGCGCACTCTACTTGTAACTGATTCTATCCTTTCTGTTCCAGTTGACCCACCAGAAATCCTCCAATTAGATCCTTATCCCTTACTGTTTCATGCAAGGGACAATGCCTTGGAGACTAGCGACGACAATGAAGACAACCGCCGCAAGGGATGGCAACGCATTTCATTGTTTGCACTTTACTTCCGTCCAAGTGCGCTGGAACTTACTCCAATCAGACAGATGTTTCGTGATGCTCTCAAAGCACCACAGCGAACCCTAAAAACGTACTTTGGTTTATTTCCTTTTCGCTGGCGAGAAACTTGGAAGCAGGCATTCGATGCTCTACAAGGTCAGGGGCGGCCATTTGTCGCACCGATTCTGCAAATCCTTATTTTTCCCCAAGCACCAAGACAAGTCCTCAACTGGGCAGATACAGTTGCAAGTTGGGATTTTCAGCAGATTATCCCCTGTCACTTTGACTCGCTAATTTTTGCAAATCCGCGTCAATTTCGGCAAGCTTTTGCTTTTCTTGAAAAAAATCCCTCTGTAAGTAATGACTTTTCTTCTAGCAAAAGCCAGCATCTATTGGAGGAAGACTTAAGATTTATTAAGGAACTGGAAGCGAGTCTAGTTAAGCGCGGTATTGCAACCCCAGCTAAAGAGAAGGTTTAATCAATACCGAATGGCACTAAGAAAAGGTGAAACCTCGCCAGGGCAGGGTGTTGGGGGTAGGGGGTAGGGTGTAGTGTTTCAGACAATTTCAATGCCAGTACGTTAAGGAGTTCAACATCTTCTTAATTCCCCACACCCGAACCTGCAACCCCACACCCAAAAGCTAGGAATAGCAGGGATTTACGCTTTTCTTAGTGCCATTCAATCAATACCCTAGCTGTAGAGACACACAGTTGTGCATTAGTATCAACTTATAAGTACTCAGACAAAAGACAAGTTTGGTCAGATGATGGCATATTCTTATTGAATAAAATTATACCTTTTTTCAAAATCTCTCTTAATCTGGCTTTTAGCCTATTTTAAGACAATCGATCTCAAAAGAATTGACTTTTCTGTTGCTATGGCTGATGGTGAGCCTTACACAGAACGCATACCTGGGGCAATGGCAGGTTTGGGTCAGCTTTACGGACGGGTGTAAGTCTGTGGTCTGTGATTGGTTGGTGGGGGTGTAGATCGAGAAAGCTTTGGTAAAGAGTTGAGTAATTCATGCTTCAGATTTCGTCTTCCCGGCTTTTTTAGAGACAGCAATTGCACCAACTACAAACAATAGACCTAGTAGGGAAACAGGTTCTGGTACTGATGTAGATGAGGAACTCAAGGTAATATTGGCAGCAGAATCTTGATAGATGTATGTTCCTGCCCGTCCCACTTCACCCGTCAAGCTAATTTCAGAGCTTGAAGTTCTTTCTAAGGTATATCTTGGAGCATCAGAAGCAATGCCAAAATCAACTACTAAATTCCAATTCGACCCAAAACCAAGCTCAAAATCAACATCTGGGGTTAAGTTACCGCCATTAGTAGATCCTGGATTCAAATTCAAGTTTAGATTGTTGACGGATAGCTCCCAATCGCTCAAAGTCCCGGACTCTGAGTAAACCACAAATCCAGAATATTCGCTCTCTTGTGGCAAAGAGTTCGTGAGGAATGGGGTAGTAGCATTGACTAAAGTAAAATCACCTGAAAATTCTTGTCTAGTTAGAATCGCTCCCAGCACGGAAGTAGCATGAAATACGCTTGCAACTACCAAACCAATCACGGCGACGCTAATCTTGGGGAGTCGAACTTGATTCATGGATTGGTTATGCTATCTAAAATTGTTGAAGGTATGCTATCACATCCGTGGCAATTTAAGATACACTCAGTACACCAAAAAGTTCTGCGATGCCTGCGATGTTCTCGAAGAATCGCTCAAGCCCAGAAATGGGCAATACTATTAAAGAATTACTCAGTACCCTGACGATTGATGAGCGTTGTGGCGTGATGCAAACTTTTGAGGGTCAAGATCCTCAAAAGTTTGCTCAATTGGTGTCAAATGCGCCCCAGTGGACTTGAATGGATGGGGTGATTTTTCGGCACAGATTGCGATCGCTAAAAGGTCAGTTCCTCCCAAGCAAAAAAAACCTAGAGCGGTAAAACTTGCTAGAGGTAGGTTGGAAGCATAGTAAACTCGTTTGATATTTTCTAAGACGCATACGTAATTAAGCCTTTAGTCTCACCTCTCCAGTTAGTTTTGCCGTTCTAGAAAAAAACTAACTTTTATCCAGAATGACTTTCAAAATTTTTAGAATCGCTCTTATGTCCTTACAATCTGTGTAATTCGTTTTTTAATCATCATCCGAACTCCACCTTCAGGAGCAAGGGTAAACCCACGTCTTTGCAATTTAAGAGGTTTATTTTCTACTAATGCAAGTTGATAATTAGATAAAACGGTTGCCAAGACTAACTTCATTTCTAACAAAGCCAGGGCATATCCTAAACATCGCCGACTTCCACCACCAAAAGGAATGAACTCCCAAGGGGAATACTGCCGTCCTAAAAAACGTTCTGGATTAAATTGTTGAGGATTAGGATACAAGTCTTCCCGATAATGCAAAAGGTAGATACTTGGCATTAAGGTTGTGTCAGGAGGAAACTGGTATCCTGCAATATTTATGGATGATTTGGTAATGCGTGGGAAAAGCCCTGGAAGGACTGGATACATCCGCAGGGTTTCAAGGCATACTGCGGTTAAATAAGGAAGTTGGGCAATTTCCATCGGGTTTGGATTTTCTCCCAAACTGTCAAGTTCCTGCTGCAATTTTAAGAGGACATCTGGATTTCGGTGAATTTGATAGAAAACCCACGCTAGCGTTGTTGCATGAATAGCACCTCACCACCAGGGGCGTACTAGATAAAGGTGAATTTGATAGAAAACCCACGCTAGCGTTGTTGCAGTAGTTTCATGTCCAGCAAATAAAATTGTGAGCAATTCATCTTTTAATTCATCGTCGGTCATTGCTTGCCCATTTTCATCCCGTGCTGCCATCATCAAGCTCAGAACATCGCCCTGGCTCTGATCCTCCTTTGTTCTTTTCTCTTCAATTTCTGCAAGAAGTAGCTGATAAATATAGTTTTGTCTACTTTTCATCTGTCCCCAAGGAGTCCATTTTCCCCAATCTTGTTGTAAGAATCGGAAAAATAGCATACTGGAGCGCAAAGGAGAATCAGTCATATCCAACCAACTAGTAAGGAGAGGTAAAATTAGTTGATAGCGTTCCCCTTCACTTAAACCAAAGACAATTTGTAAAATTACTTCTAGACTCACTTTCTGCATAGCAGACCGAGCCACAAAAGGTTGATCGGTTTGCCATTGACTGGCGATTTGCTCGGTAATTAAGCAGATTTGTTGACCATAAGCCTGTAGCCTTTCTCCATGAAAGGAGGGCATTAATAATTTTCGTTCTCGTCGATGGCGGGCACCATCTATTAACATGATAGAATTTTGCCCAATCAAAGGCTCTGCAAGTTTATTACCACGACCAATATCAAATTTAGAATCTTGACTGAAAACTTCTTGAATGGCTTGGGGATGGCTAAGAATTACACAAGAACCGAGTCCACTCAGTCGCATGGAAAAAATGTCTCCATACTTTTGACTATACTTTTGCTGAAATCCAATCGGATCGGCAATCCATTTTATCAGTTGCCACCATGAAGGACTAGTAATGCAATTCGGTAATTGACTAAGCATAATATTTACTTGTGTATTCCACTTCCTAATCTCAAACAAATACACCCACTTTCGTGCGTTCACATAGAAGTTACGGGAGCAAGCTGGATCTCAATTGAACTACTTGTGTTGATTTGGGACGAGAAAAAACCCAGGGCAGATTCTGACCAACTAAAACTCTTATACCATGTCCAAAAAATGAGAATTGGCGATCGCTAGATATTTACCACTACCAACATTTTTATGGCGGTGGATGCAGTCCCGCCGAGGTTATAAGGCGACGCAAGTTAACGACT
>NZ_JACJSH010000128.1:0-7559 GCF_014698055.1 Nostoc sp. FACHB-133 | reverse complement strand
GTCTTTCACGAATTTTATAGGAAAAAGCACTTCTTGAAAAGCCTACCCCATCTTGGTTTCAGCCTTAGCGTACAATTTACCCGTTTCGGCACGGTAACGCCCATTTGACCCCTATCTCGGCTGAACCCCTATTCGCTCTGTGAGTAAAAAAATACAAAATCTTTTTCCATGAGTGCCGCTCTCTAATGTATAAATAAAAAATTGTATAAATAAAAAATCAGTAAACAAACTTTGTTTGTATTAGCAATATGCCTAAACAATTGAGTGATTTTCAGGTTTTCCCCAAACATATCGGCACTTGGTCAGGCTACTGGATCAGAATGGATGCAAATGCTCAAGAAACAGAACGCTTTGAAGCAGAAATTACACAAAAAATAGTTGATAATCAATGGCTACAAACCAATACTTACCATTATGCTGACGGTAGAATTGTCACTAACAGTTTTGTTGGTAAGGTAATTAGTAATGATGAAATAGAAATAGAAGCAGTAGATGTTCCCACATGGGAAAATTTCACCACTATTGCGCGTGAACATGGAGATAGCATTATCATTTTTAATGTCTGGAATAAAACGACGGGAAAATTACTCGCAACGGAAATGATTAATCTTGTAAATAACGATAATAAATGTCGCACCAGCCAAAGTTTTACAGAAGATGGGAATTTGAAAGGCTTAATGTTAATAGTTGAAAAGCGGATTTCTAGTTGAAAACTGGATGACGAATTAGACGTGATTTTTAGATTCCACAGCCAGCAATCTACACGCCCTTAGAATCGCAAAATTAACCCCACCTAGCTTACAGGTGAGGTATTGGGTATTGGATATTGGAATTGGGAAGTTAGGGGAAGGCGATCGCGGTTTGCTGACTGTGTAGCTTAATAATCCATAAAGTTTAAATAAAACAAGTAAGCACCATAACCTAGTAGTACGCCAAGGGAACTTGGCGGGGTAAAGGGTAAGGGGGAAGGGGGAAAGGGTTTAAATCCTTTCCCCCTTCCCCCTTTCCCCAGTCCTCACTTAGCATTTTTGGGTTGGCAGACTACTAGTGCTGCTGCTGCTGCAACTGGTGCGGCGGCGGCAACAACAATACCTCCTACCATTGTTCCCCCTCCGATCGCAGCTAAACCAGAATCACTGTTCTCTAAACAAACCGAGAATACTAAGGTTACTAATCGAGGTATCCCAATGTTCAACCCTAATCAAATAATAAGCAAAACAGTAGAAGAAGCAGAAGAACTCATAAAAGGTTTGGACTATAAACTACAAGTAAATAACGGAACAGCCTGGAGACAGATAAACCCATCAGAAATTAAAATTCTTTACTACGTCCTAAAAGACGAGAAAATAGTCAGTTACGAGATTAGATAGTTAAATAGTTAGATAGCACCACACTACACCACCGCACCGACCCCACACACCCAGGAGTGATCGCACCTTTCTTAGGCTGCACAGCCCCAATTGGCTGTAACCCTTATGCAGTAGGCTTATTGGACTGCTTTAGCCCTGATTGATAGCTAGTTGACTTTTATGCAGATTTTCGCCAATGGCTGATACACCCTGGAGGCTTACCCAGCAATAGTTACAGCTTGCATTAGATATGCAGATTTTCCTATAAAAGAATGGCAGAATAACTGCACAGGATGAATATGAGCCAGGAGAGTGTCAACAGTATCCTATGGGATGCAATGCCTTGTGCAGACAAAAAGAAGTGCCAAAGTGTGATCGCTACTGGGGTTATGGGTGTGGATGCGTGGAAGCCTTATCAGTCCGTAACCATGCCTAAAAATGAGGCTCACGACGCACTAACTATAAAAATGGGTTATTCGTATGTAATCCAGTGCCAGCCCGTTCTAAAGGCTACTAGCACAGGTATTTTAAAAGACAGGCAAAAGCTATCGCACTTCAACTAAATGCGATCGCTCTTGGGACTATGGGTAGGGTCGAGGTCGGGGTATAGGGTGCGGCTCAGGTGTTAGTTTTTACAGTGATACGGGAACTCTTAAAAGGTGACTGCTTATTAACTATGACTCAGCTAAAGCTGCCTTGTTTTTATGATGAATGTCCAATTGTCCCTTGAGCAAGTGTTGATCAGCCTTCCTGATGATGCGCCAGAAGCTACTGTAGGTCACATGTTTATGCCTCCCTTTTTTGAAGCGCTCGGTTTTCAATCAACGGAGATTTTAGCAGAATTTAGCACAAAGAGAGGTGCAGAAAAGGTTGATTATGCTCTACGTCATAACAAAGAAGATTGCGATAGTTTTGTAAAAAGTAGAACCAATCCTAATGTCATAGTTGAAATAAAGAAAAGAAACGATAATCTTCAAGAAGGAACACCCCAATACAAGGAAACAGTCTGCCAGCTAAAAAGTTATTTACTTGCTCCAAACTGCAAAACAGTTCAATGGGGAATTATTACTAATGCTTCTCATATACAGTTATTTAGAAAGCATGGGAAAGTAGTTCATCCATCTTCGCTCTGTCTAGAGATAACGCCTGATAATATTAGTAAGATTACTAAAGATATAAGACAAAAAATAGATAATACGCCTAGAGCTTTAACAGTAGCTATCTATAACAATAAAGGAGGGGTGGGAAAAACGACAACTACAGTTAATCTAGCAGCTACGTTAACTGTTCAGGGCAAAAAAGTATTGATTGTAGACTTTGATCCCAACCAAAAGGACTTAACTCGCTACTTTAATATCAAACCCAAAAAAGACTCTATTTTCTCCCTATTAGAAGATAAAAATGATCGGATTTCTTTCAAGGGGGAATTGGTCAGTTATACAGTTAATTTTAAAACTCCAGCCAAAACATTGAGTTTTGATATTTTGCCATGTGACGAAAAACTAGGGGATTGTTCTGAAGTAGAACTTAAACAGTTATTTAAAGAAAACAGATTACGTCAAGTTTTGGACAAAGTAAAGTTTGATTATGACTATATTCTAATCGACTCTCCACCTAACTGGCGTTTTTTTAGTAGAAGTGCTGTTATTGCCTCTGATGTAGTAATAATTCCAACAAAACCAAACAATATTTTTTCTTTAGAAAATGCTGCTATAACTATCAAAGATTATATACCTGAAGTTCAAAAATTGAAGAGAGACGGTACTCCTGTTGCATTACCTATATTTTGGAATGGCGAAAAGATTACTGAACCTCAAAAGCGTACTGCGTATAAAGCAATTGATAACCTGATAGAACAATCTGAAAAAAATCAAGAGACTCCATTTGATTTACAACCATATTTTTACCCACGATTTAAAAATTCTGTCAACATACAGAAACAACTTATATTTGAACTGCCGAGCTATGCACACATAGCTAATTCTGCCTTTTCTCATTTACCTGCTGTCTATAAAGATATAACAGCTTATAACTATTATTTAGACTTAGCAAAGGAATATTTATTGCAATGAAAATAGATGACATTGGTAATTTAATGTATTTGTACAGAAAAGAAATCTCTTCATGTGTAGGTACAGATGCTCCTGAGTTTTTAATTAAGTCCACGGCACAAGCCCTAAATAACTTGGGGGGTCGTAACTGGATACCTATAATTGTTAAAGAGACTGGTGAAGACCAATATGAAGTGATAGGTAACTCGTTTATTTATGCAGTCGCCGAAGAAGCAAGGTTAGATAAGGTTTGGTGCATCATCGCCGATGATAGTAAAGAGACATCTGAAGTTACTAAGATTCTGGCTGGGGAGATCAGACCAAAAATTAACCTATCCTATGCTGGTAGAGATGAAATAAAATCTGCACTTGAATATTTAATTGAGAAACCAGATAGTGTTCTTAAGAGGGTGAATCTTTCGGTTGCTACTAACCGAATTGAGGAAGCCCCTCGTAAATATTGGACATCTCTAGACCCTATAACAACACTTAAATGTCAAATTACCAAAGGGGTTAAGTTAAATGCTTTGAAGGAAGTTTTTGAACTTACGCCTGAAACATTACCTGATGTTATAAAAGACCCAATTATCTTGAAGACATTGACAGTTACAGAATTAAGAAAAATGGCTAAAAAAAGGGGAATACCTGGATGTAGCAGAAAAGGTAAGGATGAATTGGTTCAAATATTAAGCCAGTAATAGGTAATCGCTCATTACTACCTTAAGTTAAACAATTCCGGTTAATAAGTGTCAAATCGTTGTAGGCTGTGGATCACAGGGTCTACAGTCTGGCAATGAAAATCAATCGGCACGGACGCGCCAAAGTTCTCACTCAACAAGAGATACAGCTAATTTTCAGTCATGGCTTAGACAATAACCGCGATAAGACTTTGTTCGGTGTCTGCCTGTTTAGTGCTTGCCGTATCCGTGAATGCTGTACGCTACAAACCCAAGACATCTACACGCCCAAGGGCAATGTCAGACCCCGGCTGGTGATTCGGAAAGCAAACACGAAGGGGAAGCTGGCTACTAGGTCAATCCCAGTGATTGAAGACTTGCGGCAGTTGTTGATTAGCTACTACACCGAGGCTGGTGACATCTATTTATTCCCCGGTCGCAGTGATGGACACATCAGCGAAGATTCAGCCGCAAAGATATTGAGAACAGCTTGTAAGGAAGTCGGGATAATTGGCGTATCTACTCACTTTACAGCTTTAAGTTGCTGTAATGGCCAAACGAAAATACTGTCTTGGTTATTTTTTATTTCTTGTAATTCTAGTATCATTGCGTCTGGTAATAATGGTGTAATTTTTTCCAGAGCAATTAAACCTGAAGCAGCACTTAGCAAAACTTCAGTAATGTAATCAATAAAATCTGTTCTCTGTGACATATTTTTAATTCTGCCATCTAAGTAAAGAGGAATATAGTCAAGAGTAGTTTCAGAAAAACCGGACTGCAATGCCAAGTTAGAGAGTTTTACTCCCACGTTTGGATCTCCGTTTAATTGCTCTTGGTAGCGATTGAAGATTTCCCAGTAAGTTTGAAAAGCTAGACAAGGTGGATGGATATATAAACCTGTATTAAACGCTTCTGTGCAATAAAGATTAGTACCTGATTTCATTATCCGTTTTACCTCTTTGAGGAGGTAGAGGGGATTGTTGATATGTTCTAGAACAAAGCAGATCAACGCACCATCGAATGATTGATCTGGGAAAGGAAGTACGTCCCCATAAGTAATATGTAGAGATACCCGTCCGGCTTCAATATGCGGCTTGAGAAATTCGCCAGCACGGCTAATCTGCGCTTCAGAAATATCAACACCAGTAATTTTTAAATGCGGAAAATGATTTAATAAAATTTGTATTTGCGCTCCTACCCCACAACCTATTTCAACAATGTGATTGCAATTAGAAAAATCAATCTTATTGTAAATGTAAGATTCAAAAAAAACGCTTTGTCGGAACAGGCGATCTTGTTCCTTTCTAGTATAGC
Source organism: Nostoc sp. FACHB-133 (assembly GCF_014698055.1). Classification (NCBI taxonomy): domain Bacteria; kingdom Bacillati; phylum Cyanobacteriota; class Cyanophyceae; order Nostocales; family Nostocaceae; genus Nostoc; species Nostoc sp. FACHB-133. The sequence continues at coordinate 2,168 of NZ_JACJSH010000128.1, read as the reverse complement.
CGTGAATATATTTGCTCATAGATAACACGTTAACAGTATTTTTAGCTTAATAAAAATGTTGGGAAAGTTAGATCAATTTATTCACCAGACTTGTGGCTGTAATTTGGTGTAGAGAATCAGGTGTTAAATCGTTGTAAGCTGTGGATTAAAGAGACTACAGTCTACGATGAAAATCAATCGGCACGGACGCGCCAAAGTTCTGACTCAGCAAGAGATACAGCTAATCTTCAGTCATGGCTTAGACAATGACCGCGATAAGACCTTGTTCGGTGTCTGCCTGTTTAGTGCCTGTAGAATCCGCGAATGCTGTACGCTGCAAACTCAAGACATCTATACACCCAAGGGCAATGTCAGACCCCGGCTGGTGATTCGGAAAGCAAACACGAAGGGGAAGCTGGCTACTAGGTCAATCCCAGTGATTGAAGACCTACGGCGGTTGCTCACTGAATACTACCCACTGGCCGGAGATGATTATCTCTTTCCCGGTCGCAGTGATGGACACATCAGCGAAGACTCTGCCGCTAGGATTTTGAGAGAAGCTTGTCAGCAAGTAGATATTTTTGGAGTGAGTAGCCATAGCTTTAGAAGGACTGCTTTAACTCAGATGAGTAATGCTGGCATACCATTGCGAGTGATTCAGGAGATATCAGGGCATCGGAATTTAGAACAGTTACAGAGATATTTAGAAGTGACTGACAATCAAGTACTGGGAGCGGCTGCAAGCTTGGCTATGCTGTCACCAGTGGGTAGAAGCGGTGTAGAACTGGGGTTTGATAAAAAGCTAGAAATTGATGCGAATAGTCTCCTTGCGAGGTCATAAATCGACTCAAATGGAGTATCAAACAAAGTTCACTGTCAAATCATACTACTATGTCCTTGAGTTTTGTTAGTCAAGCAGTGCAAGGGCAACTGTTTATTCAACCTATTGATATAGAATTATATCTATCAATAGATATAAAATCTAATTATAAAAAATATATAACCTTTACTTATTGAAAAATGGCTCTACTTAGTATTTTTAATTAGGCAAAAAAATCATGTCAAATACCGATATTAAAATCACTGCTACTAATCAAGAACTTTTTATGGATTTAAATGAGGAGGATGCTGAAACGATTAGTGGAGGGGAAGTATTTACTATAAAGAATCTAACCAAATACAATATCAACTACACGATAGATAATGAGCAATACAATGTAAAATCTGGTAGGAGTAATAATGATATTTATACGCCTTATGGCGGAATCATTAAATTTAGGGTAGGTAACAAATTGAAAAGCGGCAATTTAGCTGATGGGAAAATATATGCATTCAGACCGTCTAGAGATGGCTTTGACCTTTATCCGGCTGGGGCAATGTGGTAAGGATGAGCAATATTACTCACGGTTCGCTCATTTTGACACACTCCTCAGAACCTTGGGAACTAACTTACTTCGTTAATTGCGTTCCTGAAAACTTAAAAATGTCGGGAAAAGGATGTTTGTAGTTCGCTAAAATTAGCGCACCCAAAGCGTGATTTATTCGGCTTCCAGATATCCTTTTATTGTTTCAAGCGGAATACTAAAGGCAGGATGGTTAAATATTGCCTTCAACGCTTCTAGTCCTCCTACTTTCAGTGCGGCTAACAGCCTAGCTTTGAAAGTTGGATCGGTTTTAATTTTTTGATGAATCGCTTCTGTAACTACGTCTGTTGTTGGATTAGTTTGAGCTAATTGATTAAGAAGTTGCTGAATTTCCTTTTTGGTTCCATCCAAATTCTGATTTTGCTGTGACTGGTAGATATTTTGATTAGCTTGCTGACGTGCATCATCCTGGTTTTTATTTGCAAAGTTAGCAATATTAGGTTGATTAAAATTATTGTTGAAGGTTTCTGACACTGAATTATTCTCCGCGTTAGCTGTAACAGTAATAATATTTTGAATAGGTCTATTTCCTAGTATATTAATGACGTTTTCTAAAGTAGCGTTCTGCTGACGGTAAATTACTATCTGTTCATCCTTAGCTTGTAGTTCAGCATGATACCTTGCTTCCAATACTTTTAGCTGAATTTCATATAATGCTTTAGTTTGACTTTCAATATCTGCTTTATTGGCTTCTGGTGGAACTTCTAGCCGAATTACAAACGCACCACCGCTTTTCTTTTCAATGGCTTGGACTGATAAGTTTTC
>NZ_JACJSH010000127.1:0-7929 GCF_014698055.1 Nostoc sp. FACHB-133 | reverse complement strand
TGTTAATACTGCTTAAAAAGTATAAATAAATTTATACTACTGGGAAAATGATTTAGTGATCGCTTGTTTTTTACTGGATCTGACGAAACCGCATAGCTCCCTATTTGGATATAGTTGCACAGGAATTCATCCATTATTTAATTCGAGTGAAGAAGTAGAAGCAATAGCCAAAGCTTTTGAAAATGGGTGCAAAGAGATAGGGCTTGGGGAGAAATTTACATTTCGCTGGAGTTCGTTTTGCGATGATAGTAATGCAAAAGAGTGTTTCTATAGGCGATTGCAAAATCCTGTATCAGATGAGAGCGAGTTTCTGGACTGGGGGCAGTTAGGGAGAATTCAGGAATTGACACGTTTGCGTCAGAGGAAAAATATAACTCTCAGCGTCTACACGACTTTCACTATAGTACCAGGGGGAACAGAGAGCGGCGACCCGATAGACCGAGCATTGGTAAAGCTAGCAGATTTTCTGACAAGACGATTTACACCCACAGGGGCGACGGAAGTTACGAAAAAGAACTTAAAAAGGATATTAGAAAAAGCGATAGATGTTTCACAAAGACATCTACAGATATTAACAGAGATGGGTTTTGACCCAAAGCCAAAAAGTGCAGAGCAACTATGGAAAGAGTTAAGTAAGTGTGTGGGAGCAAAGATTGTAAAAATCCCGCATACTTTAGTATTTGATTCATTGGGACTGAGGGAGGAATTTAACGAAACCCCAGCAACAAATAAATCATATATAGATCAAGCTCATGCAACATCAGTATTGATGAATAATGGTATACCTTTCGCAGATAGAAAGTGGGTATGTCTGCCTGATGTTGAGGGCGGTAAAAAATATGTCGGCGTGATGGTTTTGTCGCAAAAACCAGAAGTATTCGCATCAACAGAAGCACAAATAAGGTTTCTATGGAATATATTTGCACGAGAGCCAATTAATGATGTGGAAGTGATTACCGAAATCAGTCCTGCCGACCAGAAACTAACCCGATTGGCGCAACAAATGATTACCCGGAGAGCGCGAAATGCAGAAATCAGCGCTCAAAAGAAAACAATTGACGTAGCTTCACAAATAAATGTTGAGTGGAGTGTAACAGCCCAAAAGCAATTATACACAGGGGACACACCAGAAACATTAGGGTTAGTAGTGTTAATTTATCGGGATACACCTGAAGAAATTGACGATACTTGTAGATTGATTTCTGGGTATATTAACCAACCAGCAGAACTAATTCGAGAAACGCAATATGCTTGGCTGATTTGGCTGCAAACATTGGGAGCCAAAATGGAACAGTTATTATCACGCCCTTATAATCGTCGATTAACATTTTTTGCGAGTGAAGTGTTGGGATTGACCAGCACAGTACAAATTGCCAAGGCTGATAATCAGGGTTTTGAATTAATCGCAGATCAAGGTCATTCCCCGGTACATCTAGACTTGTCGATAACCAAGAATATGATGATTCTAGGAACGACAGGCTCGGGAAAATCTGTTTTGGTTGCCACAATCATAGCAGAATGCTTGGCAAAAGGAATGTCAGTTTTGATTATTGACTTACCCAATGATGATGGAACGGGGACATTTGGAGATTTCACCCCATACCACAACGGGTTTTACTTTAATATCGCCAAAGAATCAAACAATCTTGTCCAGCCTCTTGATTTATCAGCAATTCCAGAGTGGGATATAGAGGGGAGAAAAGAAAGAATAAAGCTCCATAGAAATGATATGAATCTGATTATCTTGCAGTTGGTTTTGGGTTCACAAAAATTCGATGGGTTTTTGGCACAAACAATTGAGTCGCTGATTCCACTAGGCACAAAAGCGTTTTATGAACATCCAGACATCCAACGTCGTTTTGAGTTAGCACGAATCAGCCAAATTGGAACGCCAGAGTGGGATAATACGCCAACTCTAGTAGATATGGAGCAATTTTTCTCAACAGAATATATTGATTTGGGTTATGAAGATGAGAATGTTGAGAAAGGGCTTAATTATATTCGTTTGCGTTTGAAATACTGGAAAGCAAGCGCGATTGGGGATGCGATTTGCAAACCTTCCACCTTCCAAACAGATTCTAAGTTAATTACTTTTGCGCTAACCAATCTGCAATCAGATAAAGATGCAGAAGTATTTGGGATGAGTGCATATATGGCGGCTTCCAGGCAATCACTATCTTCACCTAATAGTGTGTTTTTCATGGATGAAGCCAGTGTCTTACTGAGGTTTTCTGCATTATCCCGATTAGTAGGTAGAAAATGTGCAACGGCTCGGAAATCTGGTAGCCGAATTATCCTTGCTGCCCAGGATGTAATTTCCATTGCCAAATCTGAGGCGGGAGAACAGATTCTACAAAATATGCCCATAAGGTTGATTGGGCGGTTGGTTTCCGGGGCGGCGAAAAGCTTTACTGATATCCTTTCGATTCCTCACTCAATTATTGAGAAGAATGAGCTATTTCGGCCTAATCTTCAGCAAATGTACACAACATGGTTGCTGGATTACAACCGGACTTACATTCGTTGCCGTTATTATCCCTCCTACGTGATGTTGGCACTAGTTGCCAACAGCAGAGAGGAGCAGGCAACGCGCAATCGCTTTCAAGCTCAATATCCGAACAAGTTTGAATGGGTGTCGGAGTTTTCTAAGTATTATGTGAAGTGCATCAAACAGGGACAGTCATTATGAAAAGTCTAATTGCTTTTGCAATTCAACAAAAAATTCTTTTGGCAATTTTAGGTATAGGAGTCGCCAGCTTAAGTTTTCAAATGTGGAAGTATCAAGATGAGCAATATCAAAAATTATTGGCTAATCAAAAAGTCCTTTGTGAAAAATCTTTAAAAGATGCTGATGACTTGATTTTCAAAAGTCGAACTCTCTATTCAGCTTTCAATTCAGGAAATGGTCGTCATGCTATTCCTAAAGATAAAATTCAGCAGCCAGGGATTAACACACAGTTGCAAAAGAAATCTTATGTATTAATTAGAAGTAAAAAGCATCCTTTGATTCCAAGTAATACTCCACATTATAAAAGTACTTACTTTGAAAGTTATTCCAAACCACCAGGAGGAGAAACAAATGTTGATGCAATTGTGATTGCCGAGCCTTTGAACGATTTTGAAGCTCTTGTTACTAGTCCCTGCTCACCAAAACCTTTTGCTGTATCTTTTGAGGATCTATATGAAATCACACAAAAGCATGATTTTACGCCCAATGGTAATTTATCTTGGCGTTAGTTCTCTCTTAACTGCGACGATATTGATTGGCGATAGTTGTAATCAAGCTTGGGGATTAGAATTACCATTTTTGACTCAATTTCAGCAAGTTTATACGAGCTTAAAAAGCCGAATATCAAGCTATGAAACTGAGTTGAACCAAGCTTTAGGGCAAGGTTATGGAGAAATAAATGCTGAAATAACTCGACAACTCGGGGAGGCAGTTGATTCTACAATTGGGTCTTTGGGAATTCCAGACCCCCTAGAATCAGGTGAAAAAATCAAAGAAGTTATTCGCTCACAAAATCCAGATATGACTCAGCCCAATTCTAATACTCAAGCTGAGAATGCAGAGTTGTCATGGCATCGTCAATATACTCTAGGTCAATCTCAATCAACTTTAGGAGTTGATGGACAACGAGTACAGGCACAAGAGGCTGATTTAACTAATATTGCATTAACTACTTCTTCAACTAACGCTGACAACGCGCAGTCAGACATCGTAACTCAAGATATTCTCAAAAAAATGGCAACTCAAAATCTACAGAATGTTGTCATTTCCAAAGCAATACATGGAGAGACTCAAAAACAAACACGAGCCTTAGCAGCAGCTAATGTCAATTTGGTTGACATCTCGAAAAATATTTCGTCACAATCCCGTAAAGAAGATGCACAAAGTCGATCTGTGGCTATGCAATTGTTGGAGGCTGGTGCTTATAACGACGCTTTCTGGGAGAGACAATGAAAAATAGGGAAAAGGGGAAAGGGAAACACATATTTAATGGGTGTGGGTTTCAAATATGGACGTGACTAATCGCACTGCGGGTATTATCTTGTTTAATACTATGTTTTCAAATACTTGTTCTATATTTTATAAATAAGTGAGCAACTTAACAGTTGCAAAATCTACCTCTTTTGCTTTCGCTCCTCCTTTCTGTTAAAAGCATTTTCAAAATGAGGTTTAACAATGTATCTTCTTTGTCTAACTAATTTAATTCCTTTTATTCTTGCTCAAACGAATGGAAATGAGGCTGATAAAAATCTCCCAACTGATGCTGGAACTATTGTACAAGGCGCAATAAATGGTTCGGAGATTTTTGTTTCGGCATTTGATAATGACTGGAAACTATTTGCGAGTGGTCAAAACCCCGTTTATATCGCTATTGTTAATGTCTCGATGCTGGCGGCGGTAGTTTTAGTAAGTTTTTGGTCATTGCAATGGTACGAGCAAATAATGTCAGAGGGCTTTTCGAGTGGAGTTGTCAAAGAAATGGCTTTCCCAATGATAGTAATTCTGATGCTCAACAATAATGGAGCAATGCTTGCGACTACCTCCTTGGTATTCAGAAATGTTTCAAATAAGTTAAACTCTACTGTATTGACTGTTACAAGAAATGGTATAACCCTCAAAGAAGCTATTCGGAGTGTTAATACAGATCAAACTTTTATTCTCGCTGCGAAGACGGCAATGGCAGAATGTGAAAAACTAACTGATGTAGAAATAGATAAAAATGGCAATCAAATTACTCCTAAGAAAGATTGTAAAAATAAGGTAGCTCAAGAAATTGACGCTCAATCACAAGAGTATAAACAAAAGAAAAGGATTCAAGGGCAAAATAATTGGAATCCTTTAGATGTCGCTGGAGGAGCAGTTAACACAATTGTTCAGGGACTATCCTATATAATTTTTAGCGGTCTATCAGCAGCTTTTCAGTTTCTCGTTCAGTTTTCTTTCCTGTTAACAGCTTATGTGGCACCGATATTCTTAGTATTATCTATGCTACCGATAGGAGCCAAACCAATTTTTGCTTGGCTTTCGGGGTGGTTAGCACTAACATTAATCCTTATGTCTTACTCAATTATTGTCGGTGTAGCTGCTAGCTCTATAGTTAATTCCCCGTCAAATAATCCATTACTTCTACAGTTAATAGAGGCAATATTTTCACCAATACTTGCAGTAGCGATTGGAACAGGTGGAGGAATGGCTCTGTTTTCTGGCTTTACCAGCGCAGCCAAGTTTGTAGTGATGCCAAGAAGAGATTAAAACAAGTCGCAAGTCGCAAGTTGCAATGGGCTAACGCCCCGCTCCGCTAACGCAAGTAAGTTTTGTGACGGGGATTTAAACCCCGATGGTTCCTGAGCATGTCGAAGGACTGAAATGGGTGCTACATCTAGATTGCAGGTTCTGAAATCCTTTAATTTACGATAATGTTTGAGAAGTAGGAGAATGGAATGCAACTACTGGAGAAAAAAGAAATAAACTTCACTCCCATATTTTTGATGGGGAATGCGGTTTTACTTATTGTTCTACTTTTAATTCAAATAATTAATTTTGCTCGGATTGGGAAAGTTGCAGATTCCAAAACACCAACTCTAGTTGAACTAAATGATGGGTCTTCGATACGAGCGTCCCCCATTGGCAATGACGAACGATCGCTACAAGCGATTACCTATTTTGTGGGACAGACAATGACGGGGCTATTAAGCTGGACTGGAATTCCAAAGTCTGATGACTCTAACTCCGACCCAACTAAAAAAGCGGTACTAGATGCTGGTGTACAAGTAGGGGAGAAAAAAATCACGACGAATGTATGGGTTATAGGATTTGCATTATCTGAAGATTTTCGAGGTAATTTCTTAGAGGAATTAGGCAATCTGACACCAGTTGACGTTTTCAACGGCACGACGCAATCAGTTTTGGCCGTGCGGTATTTCTCGGAACCCCAGAAATTGGCACCGGGTCACTGGTCAATTGATATGGTAGCCAACCTCGTAGTCTTCCAGGGCAGCAATCAAGTTGGTAAAGCGATCGCATTTAATAAAACTGTATTTGTCAGAGCAATTGATACACCAATTCCTCCGTCTAACTCATCCTCCATTCAACGAATCGCATATAGCGTTCGCAAAGCGGGATTAGAAATTTATAAGATCCAAGATTTAGAAATCGGGAAGTAATCAAATGGCAGTCACAGATGTACTATCTATTGAAGAAAATGACGCAATAGATGCGTTAGAGGAATCAGTTTTGGCAACTCCCAAAGTCCCCCAGGATAAAAAAAGTTTTGCAGCGATGAATGGCGTAACTTTTGAAATTGAGTTCTCAGATCGAGAAGAAGCAAATGAACCTCAAACGCGCCCACAACCAGAAGAGATTGTAACCACTCGCGTCATTTCTCAGCATCCCTTACTCAAAGCTGGGGTAATCGGGAGTGGAATTTTTCTACTGATTGCAGTGGCAGGTGGGATGATAAATACTTCTATGGATGCTTTAAGCAATTCCACCACAGTCAAACCGGAAGCGATAAAGCAAGGGGTATCTGGCAACGCTCAAGATTTAGAATCACAATCAGAAAATCCTGGCAAGATTAAGACGGCACTAGCGATTACTTCCCAAAAACCAGAATTAGAAAGTCTTCGTAATACTTCAAGAAGCAAAGCCCCAGTTAAGGAAGAAAACACCATTGTAAAAAGTAGTCCTGTAACTGCATCAACTAGTTCCCCACCAATAGTTTCACCACCAACCCAACGACAGTACGCCTCTATTAGTCCATCTCAACCAATAGTTATTCCTCCGAATCCCACTATATCGAGAGAACCTCTAGCAACAAAGTCTTTCCCCACCCTTTCGCCTAGACTGCGACCTCAATCCATAGCTTTAGTTTCATCATCAAGTAATAAACCAAACCTAGATCCAATACAACAATGGTTAACTGTTTCTAATGTCGGTAGTTTCAGCGCTAATAATACTGTTACTACGGCTGAAGAACCAATTAGTATCCAAGGGCTATCAGGTGGCACTGGTAGACCTAATGTGACAGTAAAAACTTCAAGTAATGAGTCACAAAACATTGATTATAATGCTAGACGTGTGATAGTAGGAACTCGGATACAGGGCAAAATAGAAACCCCAATTGCGATAAGTGCTGGCAATGCAAATCAAGTTCAAAAATATCTGATTAGACTAACCTCAGCATTAAAAGCATCAGATGGCAGTGAGGTTTTACCCGTGGATTCTTATCTGGTTGTTGTGCTGAATGGCTCAAATAGTGGCGAATATATTCAAATGTCTGCCATCGCAGCTTTAATTAATGTTGATGGTCAGACATTAGAAAAGACTATACCGGAGAATTCCATTATTATTCTCAATAAGAATGGAGAAACTCTCCGGGGGCAATCACGTCAAGGCAGTAGTTTGGGTAGCGATTTCATGACAGCAGTAATTGCTGGAATATCAAAAGCTGCTGAAGTAGAAAATAATCCCAACAGCCAAACTACTATAAGTTCATCTGGATTTTCGACTAGTACCGTGAGTAATGACAATAAAAATTTATTAGCTGGGTTTGCTCAAGGAAGTTTTAGCCAAGTACTACAATCAATCCAGTCATCAAATACTCAACAAATACAATCTTTACAGTCAGATGGCAAAGTGTTTGTAGTGCCAGCCCAGACAACTGTTCAGATATTCGTAAATCAAACGATTTTTCTATGAAAAGTAGCTTGCACTTACCTATTTTATTGAGTAAAAGTATATTAATTACCGAAGAAAGGCAGAGGGCAGAAGGCAGAGGGCAGAAGGAAGAAAATATAAATTTAGCCCTCTGCCTTCATGGTTTAAGTAGGACAGGGTGAAAAAACCAAATTGTGTAAAGATAAGTAAATACACATAATGTATCTACCACGGTAACAGGTATATGGGCAGCCGTTTAAGGGTAT
>NZ_JACJSH010000126.1:0-8248 GCF_014698055.1 Nostoc sp. FACHB-133 | reverse complement strand
ACCAGAAACCTCTGAGACTTTTATTTACATTGCGATGATCCGGATTATGGTCAGGCGACTGGCATAATTTTTAACTCGCTTCGACTTTTAAAACATCCTCTTAGAAATGCTTTTAAGTTAGGTGCTGCTAATAGACTTGTAAGTAGGATTCTTGAGAATCGTGATCAACAGAAAGATCAAGGGATTGCTGGAACTACTGAATCGGTTGCAGTACCGGCGATTATCGTGCAAGCGCTCTACGAAAAACTAGAATCTGAGTTAGAAGCATATCTAAATAATGTGAAAGTTAAACAAATGGCGTTACCATCGTGTGGTTCAAAAGACGGATATTTCTCTGGTATATCTGCGGCTGATTCTGTCTCTCTTAATCGCCAAGTTAGTAGCAGTCAACAGCACTATCTGCCAGGTTAATTAAGACGTATTAGGAGATAGCGACAGTGATGAGAGTAGATTAAGGAGTGATTGACCTCATGCAGTGCTTCATGCGATCGCTGTAGGCAAGATTTGCAGTACTTGTACAACGGTATAAATAGTTGCCTAAGTATAAACTTAATGCTGGTAAAAGATGATTATAGTAAATTTATATACTCTATTGATGTGAATAACTCAGTATAGTATTTTTGTGAAAGTGTGCCAACGTAAGCGATCGTCTCTCCTGTGCCCTTGTTACAACCACCTCTCTACAGCCTGCGATTGTTCCCTTGAGGTTAAGGGTGTTGTATTGGGCTTGGTTTATTGCGTCTAATCCTTATATAGTGCAGCTTTATTTTTAATATGGCTGAAGCCATTCCAAGTTTCTAATTAGAGGCTAAAAAAATTTTCTTCCCCCTCTTGACTCTCCAGTGAAATGGAGATTTCACAATGGAATTAGTTCATAAAAGGAAAGTAAAGTAAAGATGATACTCCAACTAAAAGTTCCTAACATGGCTTGTTCTGCTTGTGGAGAAACGATTACGAAAGCCATCCAAGCAGTTGACCCCACGGCTAAGGTTGAGGCCGATCCGAAAACTAAGCTAGTCAGGATCGAAACTCAGACAACCGAAGCAGCAGTACAAGAAGCAATTACATCTGCTGGCTATTCGGTCGCATGACATTGAACTTTTCCATCTTGTCGTCAAAACAACAGAGTGTTAAGGAGCCAGAAAAATGGAAACAGTCACACTTAAACTGCGCGGCATGAGTTGTGCCTCCTGTGCCAGCAGCATTGAAGGCGCGATTAATTCTGTCCCCGGTGTCGATGAATGTATCGTGAATTTTGGAGCAGAACAGGCAACAGTTGAATATGACCCTAGAAGAACTGATTTAGAAGCCATTCAAGAGGCGGTAGATGCAGCCGGTTACTCTGCCTACCCACTCCAAGAACAAAACCTGATGACGGGAGAAGATGATGCTGAAAGAAGACATCGCTTAAGAGAATCCCGCGATTTAATGCGAAAAGTGACGGTAGGGAGCATCATTAGCATTGTATTGCTCATTGGGTCACTGCCAATGATGACAGGATTGCACTTACCCTTTATCCCAGCATGGTTGCATAATCCTTGGGTGCAGTTGATACTTACTACCCCAGTACAGTTCTGGTGTGGTTACTCCTTCTATATCAATGGTTGGAAAGCTTTAAAACGTCATGCTGCCACAATGGATACCCTAATCGCTTTGGGTACAAGTGCAGCGTATTTTTATTCGCTATTTCCAACTTTATTCCCCAGCTTTTTCATTAATCAAGGGTTATCTCCAGATGTGTATTATGAAACTGCCGCTATTGTAATTACCTTGATTTTGCTGGGAAGGCTGTTTGAGAATCGTGCTAGAGGACAAACTTCAGAAGCTATCCGCAAGCTGATTGGTTTACAAGCTAAAACGGCACGTATGATTCGCAATGGACGAGAAGTAGATGTCCCAATTGAAGAAGTGCAGATTGGAGATGTGATATTGGTTCGTCCTGGCGAGAAAATTCCTGTTGACGGGGAAGTAATTGAGGGAGCATCTACAATCGATGAAGGGATGGTGACAGGGGAAAGCGTGCCTGTCAAAAAGCAACCAGGCGATGAAGTGATTGGAGCTACCATTAACAAAACTGGGAGTTTCAAGTTTCGAGCGACACGCGTCGGAAGTGATACTGTACTAGCGCAGATTGTCCAATTAGTACAGCAGGCACAGGGTTCCAAAGCCCCAATTCAAAGATTAGCAGACCAAGTAACTGGATGGTTTGTACCTGCGGTAATTGCGATCGCACTGCTCACTTTCATCATTTGGTTTAATTTTACAGGCAACGTGACTTTGGCGCTAATCACCACTGTTGGGGTACTAATTATCGCCTGTCCTTGTGCGTTGGGTTTAGCCACACCAACTTCTGTAATGGTAGGAACGGGTAAAGGTGCAGAAAATGGCATTTTGATTAAAGGTGCCGAAAGCTTAGAACTGGCGCACAAAATCCAAACAATAGTACTAGATAAAACTGGAACCATCACTCAAGGTAAACCAACAATCACCGATTTTGTCACCGTCAATGGAACTGCTAATGGTAATGAGATGAGGTTGGTGCAACTTACGGCATCTGTGGAACGCAATTCCGAACATCCATTGGCAGAAGCGGTTGTGAGATACGCCCAATCTCAAGAAGTGGCGTTAGCAGATGTCAGAGAGTTTGAAGCAATTACAGGCAGTGGTGTACAAGGTATAGTGTCTGGTCATCTTGTGCAAATTGGAACGCAACGCTGGATGTCAGAATTAGGCATTGACACCCAAGCCTTACAACACGATAAAGAGCGTTTGGAATATCTAGGCAAAACTGCGATTTGGATTGCAGTTGACGGACAAATTCAGGGATTAATGGGGATTTCTGATGCCATCAAACCTACTTCAATACAGGCAATTCGTGCTTTGCAAAAACTGGGTTTAGAGGTGGTAATGCTCACAGGAGATAATCGGCGCACCGCAGAAACCATTGCCCGTGAAGTTGGTATCAAGCGTGTCTTGGCAGAAGTCCGCCCCGACCAAAAAGCTGCTACAGTGCAGAAACTACAATCAGAAGCAAAGATTGTAGCAATGGTTGGTGATGGTATTAATGATGCACCAGCACTAGCTCAAGCCGATGTAGGGATGGCAATTGGCACAGGTACAGATGTAGCGATCGCCGCTAGTGACATCACGCTCATATCCGGTGACTTACGAAGCATTGTCACTGCAATTCAACTCAGCCGTGCCACAATTCGCAACATTCGACAAAACCTATTCTTCGCCTTCATCTACAACGTTGCTGGCATTCCGATTGCTGCGGGTATTCTCTTCCCCATCTTCGGTTGGTTGCTTAACCCCATCATTGCAGGTGCAGCAATGGCATTTAGTTCGGTTTCAGTGGTTACGAATGCCCTACGTCTGCGTAAATTTCAAGCTAAACCAGTAGCATAAGGAGGTAGCAAATGTTGAGTAAAATAATTCTTGGCAGTATAGCAAGCTTGGCATTGGCATTCAGTGTTGCCTCAAGTAAAGTAGTTGCACAGATGAATCATGAAATGCCAACTACCGAGCGGTTGCAGACAACTCAGTTCCGCCGCATTGAGCAACCACTCTCGGTAAAAGGTACAGTTACAGCAGTCGGCTTGGGGTTAATCGGATTAGAAATTTGGTGGTTTCTCTTGAGTAAACCAAAGTCGCAAAAAGCCGAAGCCCATGATGGTATTCAAGAAATTGATATTACTGTAGATGGAGGCTACGAACCTAGTCGAATTCTAGTCAATGCAGGTCAAAGAGTCCGCTTGAATTTCCTACGCCGTGACCCTAGTAGTTGTCTTGAAGAAATACGCCTACCTGATTTCCATATAGCCAAAAACCTACCACTCAACGAAGTCACATCCATTGAGTTCACATCTGACAAACCAGGTACTTATACTTTCAACTGCGGTATGAATATGTTCCGAGGAGTCATAGAAGTTCAACCTCCTGACTTGACTGCAAAAGCAACCCCAGCAATTAATTCTCAAACTACTCACCAGATCCAACCAGAGCTTTCTTTGCCTACAGAGTCAGCAACAAAAGCAGTGAAAACACCAGAAGGTACTCAAGAAGCGACTGTTACGGTTGAAAAGGGTTACAAACCGGAACGAGTAATTGTAGAAGCGGGACAACCAGTAAAATTGGACTTCCAACGTCACAATTTGAGCAAGTGTTTTGATAAATTGCTAATACCGGACTTTGACTTAGCCGTTGACCTTGCTCCTAACCAAACCACTTCAGTGGAATTTACTCCTAAGTATCCTGGTGAATATCAGTTCACCTGCGGTATGAAAATGTATCGTGGTGTTGTGGAAGTAAAGCCTGCCACATAATCTAGTAGCAAATAATTAGCAAGATGATCCTGTTCTCACTTGACTCTCCAGTTAACTGGAGAGTTTAAGATAAGGTAAATACATTTATATGGCATGAGAGCAGCTAAGTATGTTAGTTCAAGAAGCGCCAAAACTCATTGGTAATGTTGCCAAGTCTAGCGGTGTACCAATTAAAACTATTCGCTACTATGAGGAGCTAGGTTTACTCAGGTCATTAGGGAGAACCGAGGGTGGGTTTAGATTATTTAACTCTGATGTTTTGGAGCGGCTGCACTTTATTAAACGCGCTCAAAGCTTAGGATTAAGCTTGTCAGAGATTAAGGAATTTTTAAATGTTCATGATGAAGGGGAATTACCTTGTGAGCATATAAAAATTAAACTAGAAGATAAGATTAAAGCTATTGATGAACAAATTCATCAATTACTTATTTTGAGACAAGAATTATCAAAATTAGTTTCTGGTTGGGAAACAATACCTGAAAATCATGAACAAACGATTTGTCCTATTATTGAAAGAAATTAAACAATCAAGCTGTTAATTTGAGTTGATTTAATTTGATTTTTTATCAGCATATCAATGCATTAAGCTAAGTTGATATGCTGATTTTATATTGATGTAAATAATTTAATTGTTTTTTCAATTTTAGCTCTTGACTCTCCCGTAAGCTGGAGAAATTAAACTATTTTTAGTCGAATAGATTAATCGTATATCTATTCAACGATTTTCAGAAAATTAGTTATCTTCAGTAAGGAATTTAACACTATGACGCTGCAACTAACAGTTCCCAAACTCGCTTGTTCTGCTTGCGTGAACACCATCATGAAAGCAATTCAATTAATTGATTCTACAGCTACAGTGCAAGCTGATCCAAAAACAAAACTTGTCAGGTCGAAACTCAAGCACCTGAGACTAAGATTAAAGAAGTAATAGCTGCTATAGGCTATCCATCTGTTTAGGTTTTTGAGTTTATTCTACTATCAGTAGTTAGCATTGGATGAACTGCTAATAGTCAAATATTCCTTTCAGAAAAGTTCTTCTGCTTTTAGAAGAGATGTGACTTATATGAGTTTACTTTTTCTGATTCCACTGACAATTGGTTTAGCAGTTAGTTACCTGTTTAAAAATTCTACTGACGACATTGCAGAATTAACAAGTTTATCTACAGTTGCTTGTCTAATTGTCAGTTTAATATTAGTACCTTGGCAACTAAAAGTTGTGTTTCTAATGCTTGCCATATTAACTCCCAGACGAAGTGAGACTTTTGAATAACTTCAATCATTAAAAAATGGAGCAAAATCAATGAATCGATTTCTGAATGCAATTGCCATAACTACTACTTTGATACTGGTTCAAAGCTGCTCCTTATTACTTAAAGACGAAGGGAAACCAATATCTGCTGGGACACATCAACATGAGGAGCATTCTATGGGCGAGATTAATCACAGAGAACCTTCAATAAGTAGTACAGGTAATGGGAAGAAAGCATTTACTCTAGCAAAGCTCAAAGTTCCAAGCATCATTACCCCCAATAAAAGTATTCCGATATTGATTGATGTTCAAGATTCGGATGGAAAAAAAATAGCAAAGTTTGACACTTTCCAAGAAAATCTCATGCACCTCATTCTTGTCAGTGATAATCTTCAGTTTTTCAGTCATCTTCATCCCACATATAAAGAAAATGGGCAGTTTGAAGTTGCAGCCCGTTTTCCGCAAGCAGGCAATTACACATTTTTTAGTGACTACAAACCTGCTGGTCAAACAGAACAAGTCTCAGTATTGAAAACACAAGTTCCTGGGAACAGTATTGCTACCCCAGGAATTAACCTAAATCGCAGTAAAACGTTCAATGATATTAAAGTTAATCTTGCTGTTTATGAACCTACTGTGAAAGCGGGTAAAGAAGTCACTTTAATGTTTAAATTACAAGATGCTTCTAACAATCAACCGCTTACAGACTTGCAGCCATATTTACGAGAAAAAGGACATTTAGTTATTCTGCGACAGTCAACCTCATTAACAGCAGCAGATTACATTCATGCTCACGCGCTAAAAGATACCCCTGCTGGACAGGTTCATTTTATAACTAGCTTTCCTCAAGCAGGAAAGTATAAGCTCTGGGGTCAGTTTAATCGCAATGGCAAAATCGTCACAGCTGATTTTTGGGTAGATGCTGTTTAATTTATCCCAAGTTGCGGCCGTGACTGAATTAGAAGTAAAAACAGCAATTGATGCTTGGATTGATGAAGGAATAGAGCTTTAGCTATTACCTACATAGCTTAAAAATGCCCTGGATAATCAGAATTGGTGGCATTGCCATGAAACCAAAACTTGACCAACTCACCGAGTCGAAACACAGGTTTTTCTTTGGTTTTATGTGGCAAGCCAAGGCAGTACGCGGGTATAGCAGCAATTTGATATCAACCCTGCCACAAAGATAGTAAACTGTAAAAATGTAAAGACTAGTATTTAAAGATGGTAGCATATTCAATTGACTTACGACAAAAGATATTAAGTGCGTGGCAAAACAAAGGAGGTAGTTAAAGGGAATTAGCAAAACGATTTAAAGTCAGTTTGTCGTTCATCCGTGACTTTTTACGTCGGTATCGAGAGACGGGAGAGATTGCTGCCAAATCCCAAGGAGGAGACCGCCGCTCGAAGCTTAATAGTGTTGAGCAAGAATTGTTAAAGGTAATCGTGACAAAGCAAAACGATATATATTTGCGAGAAATTCAAGAAGTCATAAAAGAGCGCACAGAAATAGACGTAAGTATATCTAGTTTATCCCGCACTCTTAAACGCTTAAAATTGAATCGGAAAAAAACTTTAGTATCGACTGAGCAAACTACAGAAAGAGTACAAAAATTGCGCTATGAATTTCGACGTTGGCTAGATACTCTAGATACTATAGATGTCAAAAACCTGATATTTATTGATGAAACAGGTGTAAATCTGGCTATGACAAGACGTTATACTAGGAGTATTGACGGGGGAAGAATCTATGATGAGCGACCAGGTAATAAAGGCAAAAACATCACCGTAATTGGAGCTATGAGTGATCAAGGATTAATTGCCACTATGACTTTTCTAGGTAGTCTGAACACTGCTAGCTTTTTAGTTTTTATTGAGCAAATATTACTACCTCAGTTATGGATTGGAGCAATTATAGTTATGGATAATTTACCCGTGCATTATGCTGCAACTGCAAAAGCGTTAATAGAATCTGTTGGCTCAAAGGTTAAGTTTTTGTCTCCATACTCACCTGATTTATCGCCAATTGAGTTATGTTGGTCAAAGCTAAAAGAAATTCAACTTTGGCGCTAAAACTCGAACATTCGATACTCTAGATGTTGCAATAACTATGGCTGTTAATGCCATTACTGACGATAATGCTCTAAATTGGTTTAATCATTGCGGTCTATTTTTTGAACCTATTTAGATAACTCTTTCTGTAGTACTTTTGATCACAAACTGCTGTAAATCGAAAAAACCGTCCAGTCTTAGTACAATTTGATTAGACATAGGTAAGCATGATCTTCCATGACTCCAGCAACCGATATTCGTAGAAGAGCGATCGAACTGATTGAGCAGTTGTCAGAAGAGCGGTTAACTGCGGTAGTTCAATTATTAGAGTTTCTGTCTGAACCCTCTAAGTTTGCTGCATCCAATCCGATTGAGTTAGCCCTGGTTGAAGTCATCCAACGTCGCCTGACTCCTAATGAGCAGAAACGATTAGAAGAGTTACGCAAACGCGGTGAGTGGGGGGAACTCACCGATATGGAACATGAAGAATTGATCCAGTATGAGGATCAGCTAGAACAGTGGAGGGTAGAACGTCTGGAAGCTCTTATGGAATTAGCAAGGCTAAGGAATATGGATTTGCTGACCTTGAATCGTCAATTTGTCTCGGAATCTCAGTTATTCC
>NZ_JACJSH010000125.1:0-8395 GCF_014698055.1 Nostoc sp. FACHB-133 | reverse complement strand
TTAATTTATTTTATTTATCACTTTATTGATTTTTACAATTATCTATGTCATTTTGAAATCTCTCTTAGATTTTATTAGTAAATAAGGTGCGTTTCCCCTACGTTTAGAGCAGAGTAAACGTCGGGGTCGAAGGCTAAGTATTATTGGATTTCTTCAACCCCTAATTAGTTTTGTGTATGGTTTGGTGATTGGGGGCGTTTCACGCAAATCTTATATACAGATGATGGAGCTTGAAGCACTTGAAGCTCAAAAAACAGGACGCATCAGAGTAATCGTCCAGGACAACGGCCCGATTCATCGGTGTAAAGAAGTACAGCAATTATGGTCAAAGTGGGAAGACATGGGGAAAGTACATCTTCTTTCTACCCAAATATTGCTCAGAAATGAACCCGATTGAATTGGAATGCCAACATCTCAAAAAGGATGAACTAGCCGCGAAAACTTTTGAGGATGAGTACTACCATTGCCTATGCCGTCATTGATGGAGTCCAAACGAGAGGAGAAAAAGGAAATTACAGTACAAAATGTGTAAGATTTAACTCTAATTCTTCTGCTTAATTTTTTGTTATATACTTATAAATTTTTTCCACGACTTACTTAATTTCGATTGTGTGCTGTGGAACCGTGGGTGCAGACACACCAAAAGATTTTAGATTTAAGTACAGGGTTGGTCAATAGCCGATATGATACGAGTGATGACTTTTTATACCATCGCCTTTAAGTTGTACCTGTTGTGGATAAAAATTAAGTGGACAAGATGCTAACCATGTCAGTATTTTAAAATCCAACTTAACCAAGCATCTCCTGACACCTTTAGATTTGCACCTTTCTGCATAGCTTGAAAATTCATCTCCAATTAAAATAGGCATATATTTCAATGAGTAAAGTTAGAGGATGCTTTATTGGGATGAATACAAGTGAAAATATAGTAAGGATTAGTTTGAAAGAACATCAAGTTTATGGACATTTTTCCGTGGAAAAAAAGCTGGTTATTCTTGTTGTCGATGACCATCAATTAATTTTGACTGGTACCTTGAATGTATTAAATGGAGAGTATCCCGAAGCTTCTATTGTTAAGGCTCAGACGGGAAAAGAGACACTTGATCAATTGCAATTTTACAAGAAGTTTGACCTGATTGTGATGGATTTATCAATTCCCAATCAGCAAGGAGAGACAGCAGAAATTGATACTGGAATTAAGCTGTTGCAAATTTTGCTCAAAGAATATCCCCTTCAGAATTTCATGGTACAAAGTAGTTATGTGAAAGCGTTAATTAGAATCAAACACGAGATTGATAATCATCAAGGTGGCTTTGCGATCGCAGACAAAGGATTACCCGAAAATGAAATGCTCATGCGGGTTAGTTTAGCGCTTCATGGTGGAACTCACACCAAAGACATCAAAATAGGGATCGAACTCAAACCAGAATGGTTAGAGGTGTTACGTTTGGCTTTTGAAGAGAGTTTGACAGATCGGGCGATCGCTGAAAAGATGTATAAATCAGAACGAGCAGTGCGGACTTACTGGACGAAGATTCAGGATGTTTTGGGGATATATCCTGAAGACTGTAGGCAAGGTGGTAAAAATATGCGAATCCAAACCGAAATTCGTTGCCGTGAAGAAGGTTTAATTGATTAAGCGGATGGGAAAAATTAATCTGAAAAAAACTAAATGAGAAGGAGAATTTGGAATCGCATTTACCAAGAATTTGGGTTATGGTCTCTTGCTGCACCACCAGGAATACTAGTATTGGTGTTAGTAATATTGATTCGTATGGTTGGAGGAATGCAATCTTGGGAATGGATGTTTCTTGATACCATGTTACGTCTGCGTCCCAGAGAAAAACTCGATGAACGTGTAGTAATTGTGGGGATTGATGAAAAAGATATTGAATGGGTTAAGCAATATCCAGTTCCAGATGGGAAGATTGCAGAGTTACTCACTAAGCTGGAAACTTATAAACCGCTAGCAATTGGGTTGGATATATTCAAAAATGTTCCTGTTGAACCTGGTGGCGCACAACTGGCTAAAGTATGGCAGCAAAATACTAATATTATTAGTATTGAAAAAATATTACCACCAAAAGAGATTTATTCCGTCCGCAGTTTACCACCAGAACAAATTGGATTTGTTGATTTATTAAATGATGCAGACAGTAAAAATAGACGCTATTTATTATATACAACGAACCCAAAAAATTACAGACAAGATAAATATTCTCTAGCGCTACAGTTAGTTAATAGATACTTAAAATCGAAAAATCTTGAGTTAGAAACGGGGAAAAATGACCCGAATACAATTATGATTCAAGGGATTGAATTACCCCGGATAACTGATAATTTTGGTGGATATGTGGGCATTAATGATCGTGGTGGTGGATTGTCAATTTTGATGAGCTTCCGCAATAGTCATCAGCCTTTTACTGTTGTGTCGCTGCGGGATATTCTCAATGATAAAAATGAGAATGTTTATACAAAATTGTTGCGCGATCGCATTGTGTTAGTTGGCAACCGAAATCTGAGCGTTGGTGATATTTTTTATACATCTGCTTTGCCAACATTAGAATTAAAAGGTCAAATTTACGGTGTTGACTATCATGCTCACGTTATTAGTCAAATTCTCAGTACTGTCATCGATGGCCGGCCAATGTTGCACAGTTGGGGAGACATGGAAGAATACACATGGATAGTTATTTGGGGTTTTTTGCCGATTATTATTGGACGGTTTACCCAATCTGTTTGGAGAAATTTACTAAGTGTGGGTTTAGCGGGTGTTTGTCTGTTTAGCTACAGCGATGTGATGCTGTGGTTGTGGGGTATATGGATTCCTGTAGCACCCATTTTTCTGATATTAGCTGTCAATGGCGTTGGCTTGAGTGCTTTCACATTTTATCAGCACGATCAATTCTTGCGATCGCAAATTAACGAACGTCAAAACACAATTCAACGTACTTTTACCCTAATTCATAATGGGCCTCTGCAAACTCTTGCCTATGGATTAAAGCATATACGTGCTAAAGATGTACCCGATCAACAACTCCTGGGACAATTTGAAAAGCTAGATCGAGAAATTCGGGAAATTGGCGAATTTCTCAAACTCGAAACATTAACAAAACAAGAGATTTTACGTTTAGGGAGCGGATTGATTCTGGAATTAAATCGGCCGCTTCATGATTTATTATACGAAGTTTATTCAAGTACGTTAGAACGTAAAGATTTTGAAAATTTTAAAAACTTAAAAGTCAAAACTCGCAACTTTGATCCAATTGATGATAAGTATTTAACTATGGAACATAAACGTGAAATTTGTCTGTTTATGGAAGAAGCTTTATGTAATGTTGGCAAACATGCAGAAGGAGCAAAGCGTGTTCAAGCAACGGGTATTTATAGTGAAAATCAATATAATTTATGCGTCAAAGATAACGGTTCTGGGATTCAATCAAATCTCGAAAATAAAGGTACAAAACATTCTAAATTACTGGCTAGACAATTAAGAGGAGAGTTTCGACGCGAATCGCTTTCCTCTGGTGGAACAATATGCGAACTTAGTTGGAGACCTAAGAAGGGATTTTAGATTGACAGCAGTTTTCATCTATTTAGACCACACTTTTGTATTTCTCTCTGCGTCTCTGCGTCTCTGCGCGACACCACTTGCTTTAAGTTGGCAGAGCCGCCCAACGCAGTGGCTCCTCTGCATGAGATAAAAAAATGTGGCTTATTTACCTAAAAATAGCTGTAATCTCGGATGGTGCTTAGTCTACGGCATAATACATCCTAAAAAACTAATTGATTTTCTATTCTTCTTCAAAACAATTACCAGCATTTACCATGAGTCATCAATATTTGGGATTTTGGCTACATCGCCGCAGAATTACAAGTTTGGTTGTGGGAGTAGTTTTTTTAATTAGCGCAGTCCCCGCTTATGCTGAGTTTAAACCACGCGATCGCAAACCTGCTAGTGGATATTCGCGTGCGGGTGGTTCGCGTGGTTTAGGTAAATGTTCGAGTAGCAGTATCCCTTTGACGCAGCTTGCACCTCAGACATTTATTGGTAAAACCGCTTCCACACGTCCCATGTTTGGTTGGTATATGTCAAGTTCCCAAACCGTGCAATTTCGACTGTTTGAATTCGATTCAGCAACAAAGGTTAAACAAATTGGCAAAGTTAAAGAAATAACAACAATAGTCGGGATAAACCAACTAAAACTTCCCGCCGATTATCCTGAACTAACTGTAGGTAAAACATATTTCTGGCAAATTGCAATTGACTGCGAAGCGCATCCAATTGTTAGCAATGCAGAATTTATAGTTATCAATTTTAAATCACTAGCTAAAAACCAATTTACTAACATCCCAGAAAGTGTAAATTATTATGCTGAAAATGAACTCTGGTATGAAGCATTTGAAGAAGCATTGAAAGCAACCAGTAATGGTAAACTAGGTAAAAGTGGAGCAACTTTAGTTCAAGAACTGGCACAGTCAGAAATTCCCACGGGAAGCAAAGCTGATATCAAAATCATCAAACAACGCATCGAATATCTCCAAAAAATTTCCAGCAAAACTTAATGGCTCTGCGAGTGTGGGTATGATAAATGAATACATAAAAAATGGTGAAACCATTTATATGGTAAGGTTTCATACAGACAAAACAACAGATTTGATAAAAATAGAATTTGATTGTCTTGAATTCCTTGCCATCTAATGAATTGAAGTCGTATTAAGTATTAATTTTGTATAGTAAGTCTCGGAGAGCCAACTTAATTACTGTCTTCGCAGCGTAAAGCCTTCTCTTCTCCCAAGGGGAAACGCTACGCGAACGAGAGGCTTGTCTGCGACACGCTGTTCGCGTTCGTTTAGAGCGAGTCCTCGTACCCCTACGGGGAAGCAAGCTACGCGCAGCGTCTCGTAGAGAGCGTCATTACGAATTATTTAAAGCCAATTACCGATCGCAATCATTGATGCCCAATATACTGGGTTATCATACTTAATATTTATACCTTCAGATGGCGGTAAGTTTTTAGCATTAATCATCCGAATTTGGGCTTTTTGCAATGCTTCTGCAATACTAATTCCAGTGTCGCGGTAGTTGGTGTAAAATGTTTTGACTAGTTCAGATGTTGATTGATCGTTGACGCTCCACAAAGATGCGATCGCACTTTTAACGCCCACTTGTAATGCAACTCCAGCTAATCCTAGTGTAGAGCGATCATCACCCACTGCGGTTTCACATGCAGTCAGTGCCAGAAGTTCGACGCTATCTAATTTGCTGTTGAGGTTTCCTAGTGAGTTTTCTAATTGACTGATGGTGAGTTTTTGGTTTTTACCTGTGACAATAAAGGTGTCTTCGGGAATGATGCCAAATTGAGCGTGACTAGCTATATGGACGATGGGATATGTTGTTTTCTCAAGTTTTTGTTTAAAACTTTCGGGAAAAAACTTATCATCGATAAGGTCGGTATGATTGGGAAATATGCTTTCAACTGCATCGACTTCTTCGGGAACTGAAAAAAGCTGATCAAAAGATTTTCCGTCGATTGTTGCTTGTTGTGTTAAACCTAAAATTAGCGCCTTTTGTGTACTACGGTCGCGGACTTTTGGTGTAGTAAGTCGTAAACTAGGAGTTGTGGCAACTGCGTAGGTTTCGATTAAGTATTTCTGTTGTTGACTATCATAAAGTGCTGCCATTGGTACACTACGCAAAAACCCATCTTGAATAAACACCAGGGTTTTGACTGTCTCAGGTTTAATATCTTCAGCAAAAGGGCGAATTATCCAATCATAAAGCTGTGCCGCAGTTGTTGTATCATAGTTAACTTGTACTTCTCCTTTAATTAATCCGGTACGAAACTCGGCAATTTTTTTCTGTAATTTGTCACTGTGAATTATCTTATTTGTACCTTCTTGATTGGAGTCTTCAATCCATTTAAATTTGGTTGTCTGATTAGGTAATTGCAATAATATTCCGGTTTTGTTATCAAAAATTATCGAACTCAAAAACCCAGTATTCTTAAACGCTACACTATTATCTTGCAGAAGTTCGCCTACCTGTTTGGGATTCAACCCACTCAAAATACAATCATTGCCAAAATAATTTTGTAATTCTGCCAGTTTCAACGCATCGATAGTATTAACTACTTGCGATAATTCCTTGGCACGTCGTTCGTCTGCAATTGCACCAACTCCTAACAAATCTAGCCGCGATCGCGCCAATGTTCGGTACAATGGTTGCACGACATCGCGGAAGTCAAACTGCACATCACGTTCTGCGGTCAATATATCCTGGCGAATATCTTCTAGAGTATCAAATGCTCGTTGATAAGATGCGATCGCTTCTTCTTTTTTTCCCTCTTGTTCATCTAAAATCCGTCCAGCTTGCCACTCCCACAAATACAAGCTATCTTTTGCACTCAAGTTCTTATCTGCGGCGATAATTGCAGCTTGAGTATATTTTAATGCTTGTTTACTATCTTTGCGGCATTCCCAAAAATGTCCTAAAGCACCATTAGCATAAGATTGCAAGCGATTGTCTTGTAATTTATTACTAGTTAATACTGAGCTTTTGAGGAAATTTAATGCTTCGGTGTCTGACAATACCATCGCAGTTGGACAGTAGGTAAAGGGTGAAGTACCTTGAGAATGGCGCTGCAAATATGCTAAATCAATTGTTCCATAGACTTTTGTTGCTGAGTCGGGTAAATCTTTGAGAAGCTTCAAAGCATCGTCATGGGCATTATTAAAAGTTTCATCGTCAATAACTTTCGTTTCATTTGTCTGGGAAGAACCCAACTGAATTAAATTTAATAATCCCCGCATCTCTGCTAAAGCTTGTTTTCGGTTACGCGCCAGCTTTATACTATTCTGAAAATATTCGCGCGCTTGGTTATAATCTGCCGCCGACTTGTTGGTAAATTCTTTTTCTTTACTAAAAATACCAGCTTGCTTTGCAGAATTGGCTTGTAACTCATGCAATTGAGCGCGACTTTTATAAGCATTACCCAAACTATTTAACACCAAAAAGTCATAAGCTGGAGATACTTGTTGGGCTGCGTGTAAATATTTAATTGCTTGGTCATAACTTCCGATTAACCGATATGCTTCACCGAGAATTCCCAAGGCTGCAATTTTACCACGTTTGT
The DNA here is from genome assembly GCF_014698055.1 of Nostoc sp. FACHB-133. Classification (NCBI taxonomy): domain Bacteria; kingdom Bacillati; phylum Cyanobacteriota; class Cyanophyceae; order Nostocales; family Nostocaceae; genus Nostoc; species Nostoc sp. FACHB-133. Next base: position 1,259 of record NZ_JACJSH010000125.1, on the reverse strand, counting down.
CGTTGTATTTAGTAGCGATTTGTTCGGCACTTTCGGGAGTACATTTTATTTCCTGACTTGGTTGATTGTCGGAGATTCTCGACTTTTCTACCAGTTGACCACATAAAAGTGCAATCGCTTTGCGAGGTTGTCCCAAATTGCTGTACACTTGGGCTAGTTCTGACTGCATTCGTCCGACTTGCTGGATATTTTGCACCGCTCCATAGTCACGAATCGCTGCCGATAAGGATGCGATCGCTGCTTTATTTTCTCCTACTTCTTGGTAAGCACGCGCCAAATCTTCATTTACCACCGCCGTACTTGACGGATTATTTTTACTCTGATTTAATGCCTCTTGCCAATGTTTGATTGCATTAAAAAAATTCCCAGTATTATAATCTTTAATTCCTTCTTCAACCAGCGCAGCGACATTTGGAACTTGTGCAAATCCCACTTGTCCAAAAACAACACATATCAGTAATATCGTCAAAAACGAAACTTGAATAAATTTTTGATGTCGATTCGGTTTCTGATGTTGATGAGTAGAGAAATTAATTAGCTGATTGCAGAGGTTTCTAAGTTTCAGCAACATCTCTATCCACTGACGCGCAGAGGTTAATATTTTGAGATATTTCTTTTTGGTTTTCATATTTCTATACATAAAGAAAATACTTATTTAGTTTAAATTACCAGAAATCAGTAGAAATAACTCAAAATTTCACAAGTGTGCAGTTTCCTGCAAAATAGTATGCACTATCCTGGGATCGCACTATCCAAATTATGCACCTATATGTGCATAAAAGGTGAATGCATTTCTTAGTCGTTGACCATAATCTGAGTATTAAAGAAATGGTTGATAAATCGAAAAACACCAATAATCATTAATTTATTAACCGTTGCTGATAAAAATATCGTTACTTTATTAACTTTTGAGAGAGCGGTTATGTTTGATAAACTAATTTGCAACACAGTTTTAGCAACATCTTTGACATTACCAAATTTTAAAAAAACCGCATTTATCGCAATTTTAGTAACTGGAATTGGATTATTTGGTACTAAGTCAGCATCTGCTAAGAATATGTTAGCACAAACAGCAGTTGTTTCTCAATCTTCATCTTATGCGATCGCACAAATTGTAGATGCAAATTCTCCACTTTACGGAAGTTGGAGTCTCAGATATAAGTAGGACAGGGTGAAAAAACCAAATTGTGTAAAGATAAGTAAATACACATAATGTATCTACCACGGTAACAGGTATATGGGCAGCCGTTTAAGGGTAT
>NZ_JACJSH010000124.1:0-8582 GCF_014698055.1 Nostoc sp. FACHB-133 | reverse complement strand
CAGAGAAGGGAAAATATAGTACACAGCGTATAAGATTTAACTCCAATTCTTCTGCTTAATTTTTTGTTACATACTTATAAATTTTTCCCACGGCTTACTTAAATCCAATATTGCCATCTCACCTGACGGAAAACAGATTGTCTTTTTGGAAGATCAAATTGCCTATCGAATGAACACGGATGGGACTAAGTTAACTCAATTGCCAGTGCTTCCAGACTCTAACGTGACCCGTTCCACCTTTGTTTGGTCACCAGATAGCACCCACATCGCTCGCATAGATCAATATTTAGAGAAGCCTGACGAGCAACAAATTTACTTGCTAGATGCAGATGGAAGACTTCTCAATCAAGCCAAAAACCGTGGAAGCTCGGGAAATCCTTGGGTACTGTGGTCGCCAGACAGTACTCGCCTAGCTTATTATCAACAGGAATCTCCAAATGCGCCTTTTACTGAAGGCAACATCTATTTACTTCACATCAAGGGAGGTAAATCAAAAAATCTCACTCAACAACAAGATATTTATTCTGGTTTCTCTTGGTCGCCAGATAGTCAGCAGATTGCATTGGTGAAAACCAAACAGGGTGTAAAGCTTGACCTGATCAATGTTGACGGTTCAGGCTTGAGTAATCTAACTCCTCGGTTTTCAGCCATTTTCAATCCAACGTGGTCTGCCGATGGTCAGCAAATTGCTTTTACTGGTTCTGAACAGTCGCCTTCACCTAAGAAAAATGGCCCAGTATTCAATCTATATGTCATGAATCGAGATGGTTCAGGACTGAAACAATTGAGTGATGACCGTGATTTGAGTGTGACTAATTTTGTGTGGCAACCATAATTGCGATCGCTAATAATCACTGACAAAGAGTATAAAAATGAACGTAAAAACTATCGGTATTATCGGCTCCGGAGTCGCTGGGCTAACAACTGCTAAATCTCTACAAAATGCTGGGTTTACTTGCGAGATTTTTGAGAAAAGCCAAAAATTGGGTGGCGTGTGGACAGTTGGATATCACAATTTTGGGTTACAAGAGCCTTCTAAGCTTTATGAATTTCCTGATTATCCCATGCCAGAAAGCTATCCGCAATTGCCATCGGGAGAGCAAATTCGCTCCTATCTAGAAAATTACGCTCGCCATTTCCAAATTTTTGACAAAATTCATTTCAACTGTATCGTCAACCAGCTTGAACCAACACCTGAAAATCGCTGGATTCTTCACTACACAAACCGAGAAACTGGACAAACAACTCAAAAAAAGTTTGATTTTATCATTGTCTCAACTGGGCTTTATTCTAATCCCTATGTTCCTAAGATTCCTGAACGAGAAGTTTTTTCTGGTAAGGTTTTACATTCCTCAGAATATAAATCCTCGGACTTGATTAAGAATCGCAAAGTCACTGTTGTTGGATTTGGCAAGAGTGCCTTAGACATTGCTACAGATGCCACACAATGGGCAGACAATGTAACTTTAGTTTTCAAAAATGCCTATTGGCCTGTCCCTTTACGAATATTAGGATTAATTGATTTTAGAATTATTTTATTAAATCGTTTAGTTGGTGGATTTTTACCTCTCTATCAACGTCCTGATAAATGGGAAGAAAATCTGCATAAGTATTTTCCGTGGCTGGTTTGGGTATTTTGGCGATTTGTAGAAATTGTATTGCGACTGCAATATCGAATGAAGGAATGCAATACTATCCCATCTCATCCAATTGAGCAAGGTGTGTTTGCTCAAGGTTTTATCCCACGAGATGAAACATATAAAATGATGCGCCAGGGTAAAATCCAAGTACAGCGCACAAGCATTGAAAAGTTTACGCCTGATGGTTTAGTTTTAGGAAACGGGCTTCACCTTGATAGCGATGTTGTTATCTTTGCCACAGGCTGGAAATCCAATAACAGCTTTTTACCAACAGCGTTTCAATCCACAGTAGAAGACGATGGTGTTTATCTTTACCGTCATATTATTCACCCCGATTTACCTTCTTTGGCGTTTATAGGTTGGGCTTCAACATTTGCCAATTCGCTCACAACATATTTAGAGGTTATTTGGCTAACTCACTTGTTAAAGGGCAAGATTAAACTGCCTGAACGTGAAATGATGTTGCAAGAAATTTCCCAAATGAAACGCTGGAAACGCAGTTTTATTCCACCTATCTCTGGACGCGGTTCGCTGCTGCAAGCACATCTGTGGCACTATCATGATGAATTGCTGCGCGATCTCTCGATTAATCCATACCGCAAACACAATATTATTGCTGAGTGGCTGCAAGATTATCGACCTACTGATTATCGTAATATTTAGGAAGCGATCGCTTCATCAATTTAGCCAAAAGCAATATTAATTATGCAAATCTGCAATCAAATTATATCGCTCTCACGTAGGGGAAAATAATTATTTTGGATACTTCTCTATGGGGTGTGCCGTTATTTGGAATTATATCGATCTGTTTAGAACTAATGAAATTGATCGTTTAGTATTTGTCGATCAATCTCCCTTGTTCACGTCTCGTCCACATTGGGATTCTCAAGAAATAGAGGAAGCTGGCGCAATTGTTACAGCCGAGCAACTAAATGAAACAGTGCGTAGTTTAGAAAGTTCCTCAGCCGAGGAAGTTACCCGAAACATCTTAGCTTCGATGGTGACTTATACAATGTCAAAAGAACAATTTGAGTGGATGGTAGAGTGCAATCTTCAGTTTCCGCGAAGGCTTGCTGCAACTTTGCTATACAACCAGTTTCACACAGATTGGCGAGATAAAATTGTCAGAATTCGTCAGCCAACTCTGATTATTGGTGGCAGAAAAAGTATTATTCCTTGGAAATCACAAGTCTGGATCAATAAAAGTATTCCTAACTCAGAGTTGGAAATCTTTGAAGAGGCTGAAGGCGGAGGACATTTCATGTTCGTTGAAAATCCGAAAAAGTTTAACCAACGAGTCTTGCAATTCCTCAAGTAACCATACACGGCTTTAACCAAAAAGAATTAGCCCTTTCAAGGTGATGAACGAAGATGGGTTGTTTCAGTGCTACCATTTTCAATCCTCCGCCCAGATTTTGGAATTTTTAAAGGTTAAAATCACTAATCTTCGCTGCTATTTTACGTCTTTGACAGGGCTTGTCCTATAATTTTTTCCGAAATTGGAAAGCAACTTTCCTAAAATAACATAGCAATCCTCGCTTAACAAAAGTATTGTGATTATCAAAGAACACATTTTATTGAATGTGTTGCATAGACTCCAAGTTACTACCTTAAGAAGTCTATATATTTCCTTCGGGAAAAGTTGACAACAGTTTTTCAATCGGGCGAAACACGAAACCTAACGCCAAGATTTCGTAAATACCAATTACTTCAAAACTAGGACAACAAAATTATGGTCAAAATTATAGGCACTGATGGAAACGACACTTTGATCGGAACTCCTAGGAATGACAGATTTATCGGCAGTGCAGGTAATGATATTATTACTGGTGGAGATGGTAAGGATGTTATTGACTACAGTAGTTTAGGACAAGCTGTAACAATTCGACCAAGATTTATCCAAAAAGGTGCGATTGGAACTGACACGTTTGGAGACTTCATTGAAACCGTCATTGGTGCTAACGGACAGGCTAACAGCATTGATGCTACATCCGATCGGACAGATGTATCAATAGTAGCGGATTTATCCAAAGAAAGACTAGAAATCAGACCTGTAGGTTTACCACCAGTAATAGTCAAGGTGAAAAATTTTGTCAATGTAATTGGTACAAATCAAAATGATGTTATTACAGGTGATGCTCAGGATAATGAATTAGTTGGCAGTGGTGGCAATGACATAATTAGAGGAAGCTCAGGCAATGATACCTTAAATGGTGGAAGTGGAAGTGATATAGCTGATTACAGCAAATTAGGTCAAAGTATTACTGTTATTGCTAATGGCTTAATTACTGCAATTGTCCAAAAAGGTGGTGGTTTCGGTACAGATACACTTATCAATGTAGACGGAGCTGTTGCTGATGCTAATGCAGTAAATAATACATTAGATTATTCTCAATCAACATCAAGTGTATTGATTAACCTTGACCTTCAAAATGGAAGTATAACTGTTAGTAATATTCCTGGTGGGGGTACGATTACTGCACAAGTCTTGAATTTTGATAATGTCAAGGGAAAAACTTCAGATGATATTCTTAGTGGCGATAAACAAAATAACTTGTTATTTGGTAATGACGGTGATGACATAATTTTTGGTAGGGGTGGCAATGACATACTTGCTGGTGAAAGTGGCAACGATATTCTTACAGGTGGATTCGGTGCGGATAATTTTATTTTCACTAGCGTACTAGATGGTGTTGACATTATTAAAGACTTCAAGGCTGTTGAAGGTGACAAAATTCAGGTTTCTCAAGTAGGGTTTGGTGCTATAGGAATCAGCGACTTCAGTTACGATTCTGTAAGTGGTTCTTTGTTTTTCCAAGAATCTAGATTTGCCATTATTGAAAATAAGCCTAATGGTTTCCAAACTAATCTAGATATTCAACTAGTATGAACTATAGCAATCCTATTTGAGTTGTGAAATTAGGCATAGAAGCAGGCAAGAGGCAATAAATTTTTCACGAATCATTTAGGATTGCTATAGCATATACACAGACGGAGTTTATAATCCTCCGTTTTTATTTTTTAAGTATTAATAATTGTTAATTTGATACTTTATTTACTAAAGATTTCCAATTGCCTAAATACAAAACTCGTTGCCACCAAATATTTTCTATAGGCCAAGTCAACTCACAGACAGTGCCTTGCGGAGAGTGAGGAAATCGTCGAAACTTGCCTCTTAATTGTCGAGCTAACTCTTGAGCTTGTTCTGTTCCTTGTCCGCCACGTTGATAGTTTTTAGATATATTTGCAAATCCATTATCAATTATTTGCAGGCAATACTCTTTTGACGATCGCGTACAAATTACATCAAGACGAGTAGCTCCTTGGGAATGTTTGCCGACATTACATAAAGCTTCTTGCAAAAAAAGGTACAACCCTCGCTTTTGATTTGCATTTAAGTTGCATTCTTCTAATGGTTCAAAATTAGGAGGAATAAAACTTTGGATTGTCATAAATCCTTGAAAGTTTCTTCTTAAGGTAATGTCGTAGACATAATAAAGCATCTCAGCAATGGGAGTTTGCAAATCGAGAACTTCATTTCCATCTAAATAAACACTATCATTCCGACTGAGCATTTCTTGACTGAGATATTCCGGAATAGTCCGTAACTCTCGATTTAGTTGTTCAAGTTGCGATCGCAATTCTTCAGGCTCTATTTTTTCTTCCCCTAGACTCCTTAATATTACAGCTAGGCTTTGCAAAGGCCCATTATGAATTGCTTCAAAAGAGCGCTTCAGAGTTAAACTGCGCTGTTCGAGTAGCGCTCTTAAATCTCGGTCAAAAAAAAATGTCGTTAGTCCTGCACTCGTAAGAGCTAATAGAGTTGGTACTAAAGGAATCCACCAACCTAAAACGAGACCAAAATAACAAATCCCAACAAGGGCGATACTGGTTAAACCAAGACTTAATAATGTCTTTGCCGGAGATTGAAGGATTAAACCAACAATTATGCCGAGTAAACCCCAAGCTAAAATCCATAAATATTCCCAAAATTCTGACCATACTTTTAACACTGGTCTTCTGTCTAAAATATGACTAATAATCTGGCTAGTAGTATGTGCATGAACTTCGACACCATAAATCCATTGGTATTGATCGGAAGACTGATCGATATCTAAAGCCGTGCTATAGAGTGTATTTTTGACTGCGGAGGTGATAAAGCTATCTTTAACGCTGGGGGCAGTCATGCCAATAATAACCACGCGATCGCGAATCCAATTAGGATCGATTTTATAATTGAGGACATCTCTAAGAGATATGGTACGAAAAGGTTGAGGATGAGAGCGAAAGTTCAGTAGCACTTGAAATCCATTGGCATCAGTTCCTACATATCCGCCAGAATTGGGGAGAAACCGAACTAGCCGACTCGAACCGAACTTGATGGGGTCTCTAGAACGACTACCATGAGTAAATTTTATTCCTTGTTCGCGTAAATAAAATTGTGCTAAACGCAGAGATAAGGAGTATTTCAGTTCTCCGGTGTGAGTTTTACTGGCGATTAAGCTACGTCGCAGCTTTCCATCTGGGTCTACTATTATATCTGCAAAGCCGATTCGTTCAGGAACTAATCCAGGCGGTGGTTTAACATTAAAAGATTGTTTTTGATTTAATGCTACTTCAACTCCGATGAGATTTGGATTTTCTCTCCAGACAGATGCAAGCTCGGCATCAGCTGAATTACCTTTATCTTTAAACAGGTCGAGACCGATGACTCTCGGTTTATAGCTATTTAAAATGCTCAACATTTTGGCGATTTCTTTATCTGGTATGGGAAACCTGCCTACATAGTTAATATCGTCTTCATCAATACCTACAATTACCACGCGCGAATCAACGGCTTCATTAGGCCGCAAACGTAGCAATTGATCGAAAGCAAGCCACTCTTGTGATTGTAATAATCCTATTGAGCGAACCAGTATAATTAATCCGACAACTGAAAATCCTGGCAGTACTACTTCTCGCCAAAGTTTCAGTTCTTTATGAACTTTTTTCCATAAATTGTTTTTAGTTGAAAGTGCAAATTTCATCAGTTGATTAATCCGATTTTTCTAGCTGCGATTTCAATTTGAATTCTTAATTCTTTACCAGGTTCGTCATACACGCCTAAAGAATCTTGCAGTCTAATCCAGTAGTTGCGTATAGTGCGATCGCTCAAGTTCATTTTTTGCGCGATCGCTTTATCTGTTAATCCTTCTTCATATTTCAGCGTCAATACCTCAATCCATTTTCGGTCAAATTCTGGGCGCGATCGCAATTCTGAAGATAAATAAATAGAGCCGCGCAATGACAAGTCAACGAACTTTAACATTTCGCGGATTGGCAACGATTTATCCATAGCCGCAAAGCCACCTTCATAAGCATTAATTATCGGTTTAAGCCTCACCAATGGTTTAATATTAGTACTCAGCACCACTAAATTAGGGGCGAGAGTGCTTGACATCAAAGTTTTGATCAGTTGTATCCCAACCTCAACCTGAGCTAAAGCTTGAGGCTTTTCTGGCAGACATAAATCAACGATTAGCAAGTCTGGGTGGTAGCGTTCAAATTGCTGATATGCAGTTTGGGCATCACCAGCTGCGAAGATTTCTACTTCTGGGTATTTCTCCTTGAGCGCTGGGATTGTACCTTGAAGAATTGCTTCATGGTCGTCAACGACTAAAAATTTTTGCAAAGTTTGCTTTGGCTCTTGGTTCATAACTGGTTTACTTTCTAATATATTATTTGTTTAACCTACCAAGACTACGGGAGGTCTAACTTTTTGTGGCTAGAAATTAACTTGTCATTTAAGTAAAACTTATCGTTAAATACTAGGATACAAATAATTAACTGGCTGCGTGTTGCAGTTTGAGGAATTTAGTTTTCCAAAATAGGAAAATCAGCACCTTGTCAAGGAAGATGACAACTTGTCAAGCTTGATTAGGTAGGATGGCCAATGGTTGGGAGGAGTCTATGAATTTTGTGAAAACTAAATTAAAGTATTATCAAAACTGGGAATCGCTACCATTTGGCTCTGGAGCGATAACTATGAGAGGATGCTGGGCGAGCATCGCTACTCTTGTAATCACTAACCCTGTCAGCGCTCAAATTGTTCCTGATAATACACTTGAAGTCAATTCCAACGTTGCGCCAGGATGCACAGCTTGCACAATAGAAGGGGGAACGGTTCGGGGAACCAACCTATTCCACAGCTTTAACGAGTTTTCTGTACCAACAGGTGGAGAAGCGTTTTTTAACAATGCTACATCGATTCAAAACATTTTCACTCGCGTCACAGGTAACTCAGTCTCGAATATTGATGGATTGATTCGGGCAAATGGCACTGCAAATTTGTTTTTAATCAATCCCAATGGGATTATCTTTAATTCCAATGCCTCTTTCAATATTGGCGGTTCGTTTATTGCAAGTACAGCAAATAGTCTTAATTTTAGTGATGGTATTAACTTCAGTGCTGTTAATTCTCAAAATGCACCTTTGCTGATGATCAATGTACCTATTGGCTTGCAATATGGCAGCAATGTTGGGAGCGTGGAGGTACAAGGATCTACTCTACAGGTGAATTCCGGTCAGACTTTGGCACTTGCAGGCGGCAATGTGAGTATAAATGGTGGGAAATTGCTAGCTTCGGGGGGACGCATCGAATTAGGCGGTGTGGCAACAGAGAGTACAGTAGGGCTTTTGGTGAACAACCCATCTATTAATTTGAGTTTTCCTATTGGAGTATCACGCTCTGACGTATCGCTTACCAATGGCGCTCAAGTGAACGTGCGCGATGGATCTGGAGGCGGGGGTAGCATTGCAATTAATGCCAGGAACTTGAATATTTCCGGAGCCAGTACAAGGGGGGAGCAATGCGGTTTTGTCAGATCCAGTAAAAAACAAGCGATCGCAAAAATAAAATCTAAGTAAGAAGTAACTTTATTTACTAAATATGTGCTGGTAGCC
>NZ_JACJSH010000123.1:0-8629 GCF_014698055.1 Nostoc sp. FACHB-133 | reverse complement strand
ATATAGTGGGAACTGCTCTAGAGAAATTAAGCTGTTATCTTATTAGTCTTTTTATCCGCTCCAAAGCTGCAACTAATAAAGCAAGACATTGACAAAAAAAACCGAGGTAATTGGGTTCACCGTGGTCGGGTAGTAGGACTATATCCAATACCGTTCAGTAACATCGCAATTACACAATGTAAACGACTGGAAACCTATCTATTTCGTTCACCAATTCAGGTGATTAACCCGGACTTATCAATCAACACGACAGCACGACCGCCACAACCCTCATGATTTCGTTGGTTGATAAAACCTGCTTATGCTTATAGCGCTATTACCACTTGCAGGTATGAGCCGCACTAATAGGATTCGCTCATGTTGCGGCTGTATCAACTGTCTATACTCGCTTCTCTACCCTCGTTGATAATCAACAAGCCGATTGGGAAACCTCTACCTTAGATTAAGAGACTGCCGTACAGTCATGGGGTTCGGTATTATGCACAATAAAGTTAGGGTCTTTCATGGTTTCGACTCTCCTGAGATCCATTTTTTATAGAAGAAGCAAATATACGGTAGCAACCGCTTTGGGACATGATTAACTCAAAGCGGTTATTGAAATGTTATGCCATTGCTTTGGGCCGAAATAAAGACTTGTGGTCAATGTCGGAATTGTTAACGGGTATGTTGAAGGATTCGGATCAATAAAAATTAATATATTGACTAATTAGAGGAGATTAATATTATTTAATAACTGGTAATTAAATATGTTTGATAAGATATTTTTACGGAACTTATCAAATCACCTAGAAAACCGTTTCTCAATCAAAATAATTCTCAAGGGTAGGAGTATGAAATCAGATGCATTAGAGCTATGTCATCAAGAGTTTAAAAACAATTCCGTGAGGTTTTTGTTAGCAATCGCAATTGAGCCTGGATATTTTCAAAGCTTTGAAGAGATAATGCAGGCTGTCTCGCTTGAAAGCGCTATCCCATACAAAGATTTAGCATCTTATGAAAAGGACTTTATTCGTGGCTGGAATGAGGTTTATGAAAAGGCTTGTGCTGAGGCTGACCGACGAAAAAATGGGGAAGTTCCTAACTTGAACTGGTTCTGTTGCTGTTAATTCATTGTCAGAATGGCAAGATTATTTACACTCAGCACAAGATTCAGCAAAACATCTAGTTGCCGAGACTACAGTTGGCTCTTCCAAAATTTCAACTACTTTTGCTGGGTTTGATCTAACTTTTGGAGACCCCCCCTTACTTTTTGAAACAATGGTTTTGGGCGGCCCTCATCATGGAAGAATGCAGCGTTATTCTACTTGGTCAGAAGCACGCTTCGGTCATGATGATACGGTTATACAAGTGATGACTACCTCGCCACCGAGTGAATAGTGATGAACCGGAATGATTTGAAAGTATCATTTAATATAAGTGGTTTAGCGGTTATGTAAAATGAGGGCGGCAGTCAGTGGCTCTTAAGGCGATTGATGCGTTTATCAGGGAACTTCATTGATACATTACTTTTAGTAGAGACAAAAAATAAGGGAATTTTCTTGACCTTTGATATTCTTGATTAACCTAGTATCGTTGATTTCAATAACTTTACAACCACAATTTGAGTTTTATAGATGCTGAGGTAGCAGAGAATTAAATCATGTTGATCGAGTTCAATCCACTAGCAACAAGACTGGAAGATTACGCCGCGATTGCAAGGAATGCAAAAATTCGCATCAAAGCCAGAAAGCGAATCGGTACGCGCGATGATGATGGTACAGCAATTATCGAAGAATGGTGGGCAGAGACTAATTTACTTGCATATCTTCCAGCATGGGATCTAGAGGACATCCAAAAGGGGCGTGATTATGCGGTGATTACTCCACAGGCAGACTTCTACCCTTCATGGTGGTATCAACCTTGGGAGTGGCGAAAAAATCAGCGTCAATTGCTGACCCGCGCTAGAAGTTATGCAGATATTTACCCTGATGATTATCGACAGCTAAAAGCTGAATGCAACAGAATTCGAGAGCAAATCGGAAAAGAATTCTTGATTAGTAAGAATGGACTTGCCTGGGGATGGAAAGATTTTAAGATTGTTTAAAAATTTCTAGTTGCATTTAATCCTGGCTCAAACCGATTCCTTTTCCCAAAACCACATAGTACACTCCTAACTATGTTGAACTCAATTTGTAGTAGATTAATCGTAATTGAAGAACTGGTAATTAAATCGCTACGCATTTTTAGAATCAGGAAATGCCAAGAAAATCACAACAACGTTATCCAGAAAACTGGTCAGATATCGCTCTGGAAGTCAAACAATCTGTGGGCTGGCGTTGCTCTAAGTGTGGCTTGCAGTGCATTCGCCCAGATGATGATACGTCCGAACTTACTCGTTCTCTTAGAATGGCGCTAACACTAACAGTACATCATAAAAATTTTATGCCAGAAGATAATCGTCGAGAAAACTTATATGCCTTATGCAGTGGTTGCCACCTCAGTTTTCATACGCGACGCAGGGGAAATGTATCGCCAGGACAACTGTCTTTATTTTGAGCCAGCTTCTTATTGAACTAAGGTACTGCCTTCATCGCCATCAGCAGAATGAACTACCTTTATCTCTGATTCCTGGGCGGGAGCAAGAACCAAGTAAATTGAATAGTTTTATTGAATTTCCATTTCTGCCATCTGGCATTGGAGTTCCCAGGTTAGCCCTTCAAAGTCGGGCATATTTTCCTCTCTATCACGGGAGTAAGCGCTTGGTTTTACGCCGATAACTTCGGTTTCTGTGCTAACTTCTGCTAAGTGGTTCATTCGGCTGCACATGGGCATTGCAACTGTATCCCCTACTTTTTTGTAGGTATATTCGCCGTTCGGAAAACAAAAGAAATCGCCGCGATGTAAATCTGAGAATTTCATGGATTCTAAAAGTCTTACTCTTTTTATTTGGTTGAAAATCACTATTTTTGCACACGGACATTAAAAGGATAACTTGATATTGGACTGAAAATGCGTCGGCAGCAGATAAGGCGATGGATCTTTAAGAATGCTCTGGGATATGAGTGATGAGTAAACACCTTCATCTGTGGGAAAAACTTAACCAACGGCAGCAAGCCACCCTCACCGCCATTTACCGTGCTGACCAGTCGGTGGAGGCAGCACAAAAAGAAGGTTGGCGATTAGGTTCAATCAGAGAGAAAGCATCCGTATGGCGTAATCTGCAATATTATTTTGAACCCACAAGCTATGAAACTTTATTGCACAAGTTGTTATCCCAGGCTGGTGTAGTTGACCAGGGTTTAGGTTCCACTCTTCAAGTTTTGGAACGACACAAGTTAATTCAGTGTAATTATTATAACGGCGAACTAATTTCTATCAAGCTCACCACAACTGGACGTGCTGTAGCTCGTGCTGGATTGGGTGAATCAGCACCCAAAAAACCACCCAAAGGACAATTAAAACCAAGGCAGTGGGAGGCACTAGCTACAGCGTATGAAGCTGGTGAATTAGGAATAGACAGTGGCTTAAACTTTGGGGATTACGCCGGGTTTAGTTGGCAGTGGACTTGGTTGAGATTACGAGATTATCAAGGAAGTGGATTAGTAAAGGAAGTTGGCTACTGGAACAAAGACGGTAAGCACTCAACCAAGCTGGTTATTACTCAGGCTGGAATAGAGTTTTATCGACAGCAATGGTCACAATATCGCACTCTTTACCCTGATGTGAATGCGCCCAAACCTGACTGATGTTATTGAACTACTGTCTGACCTCATTCAAGTAATATTTATCGATTTGCTCCCTCATAGAGGCTAGAGCCGATTGAATATCTGGGAATGCTTGCCTTTCTTTTGACACCATTTCTTCATGCACGGGTACATATAATTCAGCCAAGTAGCAGCCAAGGCGTAGATCAAACCACACGTCAATAATGCAGCCTTTATACCAACCTTGCGAATAGTATTTATCGATCTGTTCCCTCATATAAGCTACAGCCGATTGAATATCTGAGAATGCTTGCCTTTGTTGCATCAACATTCTGTTGCGAACCGGGGCATATAATTCAGCCAAGTAGCAGCTGCGCCTGTCATCACGCCAAACATCAATACTACAGCCTTTGTATTTCTCGGAGTGCTTTAAATCCTCGGACAGCAAATCAATCATGATGAACACCCATAAGAGGAATGAATAGCGGTCTTGATACCTAAGAGCATAAAAGTTTCTCGTTTCTTTGATTACAAGTTTTAGCATTATTTCTTCAATTATCTAATAAACTTAGGCTAATTGGAAAGCTGATTTCTTATTGGTGCTTCTGCCGTGGTTGTCCGCGATGCCGTAACCATGCCGTAGGCTACGAACCTTACAGGCTATAGATTGCCGTGATTGCTGCCGTATGCCGTAGACACCCATTAAAGCCCCTTCTACATCCCTTTTTATGACCACGGCATTACGGCAATCCTTTCACCAATCAGGTAGGGAGTAGCTATCAGGAGCGTCAGAATTTACCTTCTCAGTCTTAACTAATTCAGCTAAACCATCACTTAATTCTGACTCTGAATAGCCGGATAACCTATCTGCTTTCTTCAAATCGCGTAATGTTTTTGGTGTTTTAGTCTTGACATTTTGGAAGTATTCATAAATCTTTTTAGCTACCTCCGATAATGGTTGGGGATGTGGATTGTGAGCAGAATTTAAATTAAATTCCAGGTCAAATACTCTATCTAAATATTCCTGCTCCGAAGCAATTGACCTGGCTTGATTAGATAATTTAGGCATTAAGGCAACTACAAAACCCCCAACAGAAGCAATCATAATTGGACGTAAGTTTTGATAAGAGACTGCTTTAATATCCAAGTATTTAGATTTAATTTGTTCTCTCTCTTGCTTCCCTGGGATAATGTCACCTCTATTTAAAATCAGTTCCAGCACCCCATAAGATTCTTGTTCCCTTCCGTTCTTGATATACCTGTTACCTAACAGCAGTAAATTGAGACAGAGACGAGTTTGTGCATCCATCTTCTCAATGCCCAATGCTGCCAAATTAAAAGACTGTAGGGAAGCAATAAACTTAGTATTAAACTCTCTGCCAATCAGTAAAACATCAAGTAATTTACTCCCATAATTCCAATTAGAGTAAAGCTTGCTTAATGAGTCAGCAATTACTAGCCAATCATCCAGAATTAGAATCAATGGTGGTAAGGATTCGCGCTTTGATTCTGGTAGTTGCTTACGCTTTTTGTAGTCCGTGTAAAAGTTGTCAATTACCTCTTTGGCTAGGTCTGGGTTTTCCCCGTCAAAGACAATTACTCTCTCTTTCTCCCGTAAACCGCAGAAACTATCATTTTTAGCACTAATTACCCAAATATCCGCGTTGGGGGAATCTGCAAGGATTTTCTCAATCAAATAATTGAGAGTGACTGATTTACCGCTTCCCGGTGCGGCTACTAAAGCAGTGGAACTATCTGCTCTGGCTAAGGCTTGCAAAGTATTTAGGGCAAGAGATTCTGATGGGTGAAGGCTACTATTCGTATTTTGTTGTAATGTCTGCTGTTCAGAGCCAGTCACTTTATCGTCACCCCTGGCGATATCCTGCATTGATTGCCCTGGCAATGCTGCGGCTGGCTGTCCAGTTGCCTGTTGCAGTTGCACCCGTGCTTCTGCCTCTGCCCTTAATCTCACTTGCTCTTGAAAGATGGCTAACTCTTGCGGTGTCATTTTTGACAACTGCGCTTCTCTTACCCGTCTATTCTCCGTCCATTGGTGGAATTCGTAATCTAGTTGGGCAGTGTAACTTTCTTTGTGGAGTGTTAAACCTTCTCTAAGTTTGGCGATTAACCAATTGCTACGAATTTCCTCTCTAAGCTCCGGTATGATTTGTAGCAATCGCCATTCCCTAGCTTTGGATAAGGTAAAGGCTCCTCCTAGAAAAAACACTGAAGCTAATCCCCACAAAGCCTTATCCGGGTTACTTGGTTCTATTATTCTTAATCTGGTTGCTTTGGTTGGTAGAAAATTATCACGTTGAAACTCTGGATTAGCTGGTGTGTAAGCTTCAGCATAAAATTCCGACTCTGGCATTATGTAACGCTTGTTGGGAGTGCAGTACCTTTGACGGTTAACCGGCTTGGTGAGCGTTGAGGGGATGAAGCAATATTCAACTAAACTTATCTGAGTTCCTGTAAATGACTTTGCCCCACAAATTAACCCGATGACCGCCAGCACCCCTACAGTGATATTGTTCGCAGTGCCAGAACGCAAGTATGACTCGAATTGCTTACGTTTCATTGGTTTGTCCCCCTGACGATTGCTGCAATCACCAACAACACAAAAGCACCTACCCCAATCAAGCCCCAAGGTATTTCACTCTTGGGAGTTGGCTTAACTTCGTAGGTTTTAACCTCCTGATAGAACCTTGTCTTACCTGTATTAGTTGCTTCTGACACTGCCCTATATTCATCAAAGGCAATCCACAGCGAAGCTCCTACACAAGCGGTTTGGGCGGTCGCTACCAAAAAATCTTTGTCAATGTGGATTTGTCCTGAGTAGTGAAGCTTGGTCAGGGTATTGGCGAAGAATAGCCCCAGTACAATGCTGCCCAATGTGCCAGAAGCCATTGCCCCAATTCCAAGAGTTGTGAGTAGGCTGACTCCAGCATTGGCAGTAAACACGCCCAGGAATGTAGCCAGTGCTTTGTTTAGCAGTTGTTTGTTACTGAAGACATCACGAAGAGACTGTTCTAGCCGTTCGCCATCTTCGCTCTCTGGGGTCGGTTTTTCTGAAGTAGTTTCACCCCACATTAACGGTGTGGACTGTTCACTGGTGTTTTGGAACTGTAATAATAGGGAATCAATTTCATTCATGTTTACCTCGCGTGGGTGAAACAGAAAAAGCCAGAGTTTTCCGTCACTACTGGCTTTCGACTAATTACGGTTAAATGCCCATAAAATTGCGGAACCACTGCCCTACTCGGCTAATGCCAGCAGTGCGCGAGTAATTAGGCTTTGGTATGCGGTCGGTTTTCGCTTCACTGCCATTAGTCCACAGTGCGCTAGTAACTGCGGTTTCATAAGCGCGATCTGCTGCGTCTTGGGCTTCTGGCACTTTGTTAGAAGCTTTGATTAAATCAGCCTCATATTTTGCGATCGCCATCAGGTCTGCTGTGGCCCCAGATATCTGAATCAAGGATGAGCGTTGAGCGTGACGGGTAGCCTCGGCAGTAGTGGCGTTGACGTGTTCCGCCTGCATTTCGGTCATTTCGTTTTTAAAACGCTGCTCTCCTGTCTTACTAGTGTTGATAGCTTTCAGGGTTTGCGTACCGTGTTTTTGGGTCAATTGCACCAGTTCGGCATAGGCTTGGTTTACATCCCCAGTTGTTTCAATAATCTTCCGATATGCTTCCAAAGCCTTGGGTAAATTGGCTTTTGCAGTGTCAGACAGTCGCGCCATGTCTGCAATTTTGGTGATTACCGTTTGGTCGCCAAGGAGGGCTTTGTTGAAGTCAGATTCAGAGACATCAAACAGTCTCCCCATTGCTCCTAACGTACCGGGGGCATTGTTGGGAATATGGTTTTTGAGTTTTGCTGCTCCAAAATTACGTGCCATTTATTCTCCTAATAAGGGATGTAGTCATAGTCGATATTGCTGGATGATTGGGGCAACTTATCCCAGTAACCCATGTCTTCAAATCGGCTATAAATTCTCGCTGCTAATTGCCTTATGGGGTCGTCAAAATCATCAGAAATTAAATCAAATCTGTTGCAGCCAAATGCCAAAGTATTTGCGATATCAGGGTCAATCCCATTGCCTAAGAATTGACCAAATGCAGCAGAGTATGGATGGTCATCGATGCTTGAATGAGTTGCTAAGAATTGCGTTCCTGTGAAGGGTGGGTAATCTTCACTCTCGAATATTGGTGTGGAAAGTGCCTCAATATCTGCCGAAATCATTACTGCCCACTGATCAGGATTTTCCGCTTTGAATTGCTCTAATCTCAAAGCGCGGTCAGTTAGCGGTGAACGTCCCCAATCGTTGGGATTTTTGTAATCGAGTGTCATGCTGTTAAGATCCTTATGTACTTTCGTTTATGCGGCGAGAGATACGTCCCCTAGTGAGGCGATTGCAATGATTGGTAGTCGGTGCAATCGCTTCATCATCAGTTTTCACAAAACTCAACAAGTTCAATAACCTCTCTCTGCACTTGAGTTTGACTTAATTCTTTTCTTCTGCCTTTGGAGTCATTGAAAATGAAAGGTGCATTGACTCCACAATTAGAGCGATGGCTGTAGCGCAGTTGTTGACCACGGAATTGGTACAGGTGATTACGCTGTAAGGCTGTCGTTGAAAGCATAAGTTTGTCCCTCGACTTGGGAATAAAACTCGATATTTAGGATTGCTTCGTGAATCTCCATCAAGGCTTGGACTGCATCGCCCATCTTTAAGTCATTCGATGTACTGAACCGTTCGGACGCTTCAATTTGCTTGTAATTGGGAGATGCTTGCACGAACCTTAAAGTCTGTTCACAACCGAGGATGATGGTCATGATTTCGGTAGTTGTAGCGAACTGCAAACATAAACGCTTCAAACCGCAAACAAGGCGATTTTGAAACCACATTAACTGCAAATAAGGGGGGTCTCAAAACCACATTATTTGCA
>NZ_JACJSH010000122.1:0-8932 GCF_014698055.1 Nostoc sp. FACHB-133 | reverse complement strand
ATACCCTTAAACGGCTGCCCATATACCTGTTACCGTGGTAGATACATTATGTGTATTTACTTATCTTTACACAATTTGGTTTTTTCACCCTGTCCTACTTAGCGTAAAGCAACAAAGGGTACACCAAAATTTTTATGATACAAACTACACAACTTCTCAGCAGCTAATTTTGTAATTCCATACGGAGAAATAGGCTGAGGGCAAATACTTTCATCAGTCGGTAGTTTTTTAGCATCACCGTATATACTGGAGGTTGAAGCAAATATGAATCTTTTTATGTGTTTAGCATCTTTGATGGCTTCTAATAAAATTTGGGTACTATTGATATTCTTTTCAACATAAGTTTGGAAGTTTTTTCCCCAACTAGCTCTTACACCCGCTTGTGCAGCTTGATGATAAATGAATTCAGCATCTTCTAGCAGTTTATGCCAGTCTAGGAGTTGAATATCTCCCTCAATTAATTCAAAATTAGGATTGTTATGTAAATGTGCAATGTTCTTGCGCTTTAAAGCAGGGTCGTAATAATTATTGAATTCATCAATACCAATTACTTGATGCCCTTCTGCTAATAAAGTGTCTACTAAGTGAGAACCAATAAAACCAGCTGCTCCTGTAACGATTATTTTTATAAGAGACACCATAAACTAATCTCCATAACAAAAGATAAGCTTCACTGCATACCCTACGGGAAGGCTTATACCAACACAATGACATTGTGTAATCAATTTGTTTTTCTACTTCCTTAATGCATAAACTGGAAAGTAGCCATGAACTGGGCAATAGATAGCCTGTTTTTTGAACCTATCCCACTAGTCTAAAAATTCCTACTTCTTTTCGTAAAATGTGCTTGAAAACCTTGATTTTTCGTTTTTAGTTCTCAATAAACTTAAGTTTTGAAGCACAAATCTTATTAGTGGGATAGGTTCTTAGAACATTTTGGATTGCGATCACACTTTCTCTGAAATTCTACGGTTTAGAGGGACTGAGGTCAAAAAGACCATCAAAGCTCAACTCCTAAAAATTACTGCCAAAATATTCAATTAATTTTGTAAATTTTAACTGCTAGTTGATTACCAGTTGTGACTTACAGGAATCATAGTATCTGATGAGATACTCAAACGCAACTCATATGCAACATAAAAGTATCAGGGTTAGCGCAGGTAGGACGAACGCATCTAAATATTAAAGATCGATAATCAAGGTTTAATTCCCCAACATTACACCACACAAGGCTTTCAGAGAATTAAGTATGAAAGCGAATAATAATAATCGTTATAGGAACGTGAGTTTGTGGCAGAGGTCGGCTGCCAAGCCAGGGTTAGCGCATCTCAAACCCTATTGACAGTGGGATTCTAGGAGAATGTTGAATTTGGAAGAGCCGCCGCCAAAACTGAAAGCATATACTGATCATTCATCGCGGCTTGCCGAGACTTTTGGCAAATGCTGCGGCGGAAAGATGATTCTCGCTCTAAGGCATTCAGGGCAATACGACGTAACAAAGCAAAATTCTGTGGACTATGCAGACAACGAATCCGACATTCATCCTCATTGAAAGTGACATCTAATGTCCAATGAACAGAATTTTCTATTCCCCAATGCTGTCGAATTGCACTAGCAATTTTGTTTGCATCACTGACGAGACTAGTAATGTAAAATTGCACCTCATGGGTAGTCTGATTCCAATGCTGAATCGAACGTACTACCATCACTATTGTTTTTAGCCCTACCCATAAATCTAGTTGATAAAGTCCAGGAATCTGGGACACAGGTACAGTGTAAACTGTACGCTTTTCAATGCGATGATGTCCTTTCTCGATACGCTGACTAATGCTGATATCGATACCTTCAAATCCAATGGATTGTGCTGCCTCAAACCAATTTTTTACTTGTTGATACAGTGTGGGATGATTATCTTTTAGGCTCAAAACGTAATTAGAATCAGCCGCGATGAATGATCAGTGTATGGTTTCTGTCTTGGCGGCGGCTCTCCCAAACTCAACACTCTCCTAAAATCCACCTGTCAATAGAGTTTGAGACGCGCTAACCCTGGATATTCGGGTGGATAATTTCTGTGGTAGACTCTCTATGATTACACTGCGTTCGTGTATCTATACCCTTCAAACCTCATAAATTGGCAGAGGTATTGTAATAAAAGATTAATTTTTTATTAACTAAAACTTAAACTTGCTTTAGCTTTAAAACAATATCAATCTAGAAGGTGTCTAAAAATTCAGTCTCATTTGTATTATAAAAAGTTATAAAAACATGAATATGTTATATGAAATTGACAAGATGTAGTGAACCAAATTTTTGTATATTAGTGCTGCCAGTATCGGGATTATAATCTAGCTTTACACAGAGATTTTTAATTATGTCTACTTACTTATCAATCCCTACAATAAGTAGCAATTGGTTAGAGGCTAATCAATATTATCTGATAAGGGCAATCAGTCATATAAGCGAAGCCCTACAACATCATATTCATCAAGTGGGAGACGCTGCAAATAGTCAGGAAATGGAGCAATGGAAAGAAA
Source organism: Nostoc sp. FACHB-133 (assembly GCF_014698055.1). Taxonomy (NCBI): domain Bacteria; kingdom Bacillati; phylum Cyanobacteriota; class Cyanophyceae; order Nostocales; family Nostocaceae; genus Nostoc; species Nostoc sp. FACHB-133. The sequence continues at coordinate 6,398 of NZ_JACJSH010000122.1, read as the reverse complement.
GCAGAGGATTCAAAGCTGATTCCGAAAACTTTGGCGGAGATAGGGAAAATTTTCACTACCCCACAACTGATTCCAGTGAATTATCTGCGTTAGAGCAGGTGTGCAATATCTTCGACTTGTCTTTGTTTGAGCGCAATGTCTTACTGTTGTGTGCAGGTAGAGAATTTGATCGTAGTTGGTCGTCACTGTTTGCTAAGGCTCAAGGCGATCAGCAACAGAATTATCCCACTTTTAGCTTGGCTTTGGAAGTGTTAGCAGAAGCGCATTGGAGTGCGCTTCTGCCTAGCGCGCCGTTACGCCGATGGCGACTAATTGAAGTTGGAGCAGGAAACACTCTAACTACTAATCCATTGCGGATTGATGAACGGATATTGCATCATCTTATGGGAGTGCAACATTTGGATGAGCGCTTAGCAGAGATTGAGTTATCAGTGCCAGTAAATGCTTATTTAGTATCCTCCCACGAATACATAGCACAGCAGTTGGCAGATACTTGGTTGCAGGCGTTAGATGAGACAGAAATATTACCAGTCTTACAATTATGCGGAACAGGAGTGGCGAGTAAACCAGCCATTGCCTCCACTGCTTGTACCTTTTTAGGGTTAAGTTTATATGCTATTTCTGCGGAAACGATTCCTACCGATACTAATCAACTCAATCTAATCAAGTGCCTGTGTGAGCGGGAATGGATGTTAAGTGATCGCGTGCTTCTACTAGATTGCGATCAATTAGAAACAATGGAAGCCAGCCGAAATAGTGCAATCTCGCGTTTCATCGAAACCATTAATTGTCCTTTAATTATCACTAGTTGCGATCGCCTCTGTCAAAAGCAGCGTCCCTTAATTACCTTTGATGTACATCAACCTACCTCAGAAGAACAGCAGTTAATTTGGCAAAATGCTTTGGGGAAAATCGCACCCAGCTTTCAAGGACACGTAGAAACTTTAGTATCCCATTTCAGCCTCAGTCCCACAGACATTCAGACTGCTTCTTTGAGAGTAAAAAGCCTAGTTAAAAAAATAGAAGGGCAAAGGGATAAAGAAACAGAAAAGAGTGTAGCCTCAACTTCTCCTTATTTGCACCTTTGGGACATTTGTCGCAACCAAGCACGTCCACGTCTAGATGAGTTAGCTCAACGAATTGAGCCATCTGCGAGTTGGAACGACTTGGTATTACCAGAGAAAGAGCAGCGAATCCTGCACGAGATTGCTGCTCATGTAGCACAACGGACAAAGGTGTATAAGAACTGGGGATTTGGGAGTAAAAGTGGGCGGGGACTAGGGATCAGTGCCTTATTTTCAGGGGCTAGCGGTACGGGTAAGACAACAGCAGCAGAGTTGTTAGCTAGGGAGTTGCGATTAGACCTTTATCGCATCGATCTAAGTTCAATTGTGAATAAATATATTGGCGAGACAGAGAAAAATCTGCGACGAGTATTCGATGCAGCAGAAACTGGTGGCGTAATTTTATTATTTGATGAAGCAGATGCTCTGTTTGGGAAGCGATCGGAAGTAAAAGACAGTCATGATCGCTATGCAAATATGGAGGTCAGTTACTTATTGCAGCGCATAGAATCTTATCATGGTTTAGCGATTTTAACTACTAACTTGAAAAGTTCAATCGACCAAGCTTTCTTGCGCCGCCTCAGATTTGTTGTGCAATTCTCATTTCCAGATGCCAAGCAAAGAGCAGAGATTTGGCAGCGTATTTTACCCAGTCAAACACCGACTGAAGGGCTAGACTTCACCAAGTTAGCCCAACTGAGTGTCACAGGGGGTAATATCCGTAATATTGCTTTGAATGCAGCCTTTATTGCCGCAAATTCTGGCGAGTCATTGGGAATGAAACACATTTTACAAGCTACTAAGAATGAATATATCAAACTGGAGCGATCGCTCACTGACGCCGAGATCAAGAGTTGGGTGTAACCATTTACTTCAATATTTTATATTCAGAAATAGATAAACCCTAATCGGCTGCGATCGCTAAACATCTCAAGCAGATGCTTTATTGGGTAAGTCCTCAGAAGTAAGATACAGTCATGAACGCTATGCAAATATAGAGGTTAACTACTTGTTAGAGAGGCTAGAGACTTACCGAGTTTTGAGGATTTTTGTTGCTAAATTGAAAAGCTAAATTTAAATTTTTGTTTACCAAATTTTAATGTCTAATTAACTGAAAATGTTGGACTTTAGTAGAACTCGTCTGTGTAAATATTTAGACAAAAGTTTGATATTATTTATCCTAGCCTTCAGAAATATAAAGTTTGGTAAGCAGCACTTAAGGAGACTTTGAAATGAAAGCTTTACAGACGAAGAAGTTTGTTGGTCAAAAATCCGTTTCAGATGCTGCCATACCAGTACAGTCTCAAATTAAGTCGCGTCCCTTTGTAACGAACTCTGCCCTACAGAGGCAGGAGTTTACCCAGACACCAGAGGAAGCAAAACTGCAAGGATTCAACTTTGCCCAAATCCCGATATTTCCCGGAATGAGACTAGCAATGCCTAAGATGCTTCAGCCCAAGCAAGCTAAGGAGATACTCAAGGATCTTCCTGAAGTAAACCTAGCTTCCAGTAGCGGCGGTCAACCCATGCCAAAATTGGTGCAGCAGAAGATGGAAACTTCCTTTGGTACAAACTTTTCTGATGTCCGCATTTACGAAGGGTCACAAGCAGAGAAGATAGGGGCACTAGCTTATACCCAGGGACAAAATATCCACTTTCAACCGGGTAAGTATCAACCCACCACCCAGTCAGGTCAAAAGTTACTAGGACACGAATTAACTCACGTAGTACAACAACGAGCCGGACGAGTGACCGCGCCTCAGTCTAAGGGAGTTGCCATTAATACCGACTCTCAATTAGAGACTGAAGCCGATGTTATGGGTGCAAAAGCAGCGCGGGGAGAATCAGCACAAGTAACAAAGGCTGCGAGTTCTGAAGTGCAGCGTATGCCTGCTCAAGGTAATGTTGTGCAGTGTGTACGTGATGGAAAACAGCCAGCAGAGCAGCCGTCTAGTAACGAAGAAGATGATTCTGCTTATCTTGTGGATAGAGCTGCAATGGATGCAGTTCTGGAAGAATATTATACTGGCATCTTAGATGAGGAGATATCTCAAGCCGATCCAAAAGAATTAGCCCAAATAGCCAGCGAAAAAGATAGTTTTTTATCTCCCGTCGCCGTACATATGCTGATGTCATCTGGGGAACAAGAGCAGGCGAGAGCGTCCATTGATGCCCAAGGAATATCTCAAAATTCAGGCAATAGGCAATACATTCCAGAAGATTTACTTGCTCGAAATAAACAAGAGGGTTCTTCTGGGCTATCTAATTCCCAAGACGTGGAGCAAGAAGAAGATAATAGACCTCTTGCAGAAATATTCACAAGTATTGACAATATCTTAGGGGAGCTTGAGAGCGAGCTGCCTCCAGATTCAGAACTGAGGAATCTGGCAGCTACGACACGGCAAGAACTATTCCAGAACCAGCCACCACCAATACCTGTAACACCCCAACAACGGCCCCGACCACCAGTACCCATAACACCTGTAACAGCGCAACAGGAAGCACAAAGGTTGTTAACAATGAATAACACAACAAGAGCGCAGCGAATTGCACAATTGCGTCAGCAGGGGATAGGACAGCATGTCATACAAGACATAATAGATCGGTTCGACAACTTACTACATGAGCAAGATGAAATTGCACGATTAGAAGGGAGAATTCCGCCACAAGCCCCACAAACGCCACAGCAACCAGCAACAAGGTGGAAACGAACAAAAGCAAGAATCAATAAACCCTTTGACAATACCAAAGAGCCGAGAAAGCAAGTTGCAGATGGGATAAAGCAACACGAGACTTATTCAGATCAAACCAAAATTCTAGGACAGGATTCGAGCAAATCAAATGTTGATCAAGTTTTGGGTCAGAATCTTCCCGCCAATGATAAAGACCCAAACTCTTACTTAAACCTTCCCCCTGGCGAAACTGAAAAATTTGGCAATGATGCAGCCGTAATTGGCATGACTAGGGATGATGTCAAAGCTGTTGGTGGTTTGCTTTTATTTCATGACTCTTTTAGGAAATTTAAGAGTGCATTTAGAGATAAGACGAAGCCAAAAAGGGAAAGAATTGCAAATGCATCTGACAGTTTAGGTAATATGACTTCCGCTGTTACATACACTGGAATAGTAGGAACTCAAGCACGAAAAGGTGCTGAACATCATCAGGCTCCGGGGGATTCAACCTCTGGATCGGGAGCTTTCGCAGCCGTCAAACAAGGGGGTACGATAAGAGGTACTTCGATACCCTTTGATGTCGGTAAAGCAGCAGCTAGCGTTTTGACAACTGTGCCAAAGCTGGTCACTTATACCGATGCTGGTCTGAAAGCTGCTCAAAGAGAGAATTTTGGCGGTCACAAATCTGTGGGTCGGGGTGTTAAAAACGTTGCAGACTTGACAAAATCGGCAGCAGGTGCAGTTAAAGATATTTCTAGTTTAGTAAGCAATGCTGGTGCAGGAGGAGGGGCACAAGGAGCGCAAATAATTGCTGGAGGAGCGGTTGCTCCTATGGCAGCGGCGGTAGTGGGTAGTGCAGAGGCTATCCAAGGAGGCTACAAACTTAAGAAGGCTTACAAGAATAAGAAAGGTCTAGATGAAATAGCGAACTCACCGACACTAGATCAGTCTCAGATACTAGATCAACTTAACACGCTAGATCAACTTAAAGAAATACAGAAAAAGAAAATGAAGCGTGCAGCCATACAAACTACTCTTGGTAATGTAATGCTAGCTGCTGGGGTTGTAGGGTTCACTGGTGGGCCAGCAGGATTAGTGGCTGCTACTGCTATGGGTGCGGGTGTTGGAGCCTTTCAAATTGGACAATGGGGAACAAGAAAACTTAAGCAGAAAATGCGGGACAAGGGAGTTAAAGGATTCGATAATACCAAGACCACAGACAGGAAAAATGAGGCTAGAAAGGAACTTGCCGGGAATACTCTGACTATGCTAGAAGGAGCAATCAGCAATGAGGAAAAAGAAACTATATTCTCTAGTATGGGTTTGAATGGGAATAAGAAAGATGGTGTAGTTCAACAAGTTTACAATAATGTGCTAGCTAAATATCTTAGTCCACAAGAACTACAGCAGCCCACAACCGCAGTCAACCGCATATTAAAGCTGAAAGGGGACAAAAATAATTTGAAACAGGAAGTTAGCTGGGACAAGTTAAGTGGTAATGATTTTCCAGCAGACTTTGCAAGGCAAGTCAAAAAAGCAGCGATCAACGAAGCTTTGAAAAAGCGTTAAAGAAGTCAATTAAATCAAATTCAAATCGTGTTCCTGACAAGAAAAAACCTTCATCTCGGCATGAAGTTGTCTTGCACAGATCGGGCGACGATTTTGGCTATTTGCTATCTATGTCAAAAGGAAGAATTACAATGATCAATTATATGCAAGTGCCTTCACGGATCGTAAATGCCGCCCTATTGGGTAGAGCTAAGGCCACTGACCACGATGGTCTGGAAGATACTCGAAACATGCAGCTAGAATCCATTGAAGCTGGCTTGTTAGAATTCCGAACACAGAACTTATGGGTGAGTTCCTCTCCTGGAACTGTTGAATTAGTGGAGTTCCGATTTCCAGGAGGTTTAACTTATCAGATTTCGCTAAACATTGTAAGCGTTGCAAAGCAAAATAACCATTACTCGATATCGGCATCGTTCTTAAGTTCCGAGAGTGAAGATAAGTTCTGGAGTGTGTTTCTCGCAAATATGCGATCGCTCGACAAAACCAGCGAAGTCAAAGAATGGCCAAGACTGCCTTGCCGTGGGCAATATACCGAGAGCGCCCGCCAGCGTCGCCTAAGCTTCATACGGGAACACACCGGAGTCACGATGGAGCATATTGGGAAAACTGATCTTCAACCCGAAAGTCTCAAGCGCGTTACGGAGTCATTCATTGGTACTGTTGAGATTCCCGTTGGTGCTGCCGGCCCGCTTATGTTTCACGGTCAGCTCGTTAAGGGACACATATTCGTTCCGATGGCAACGACGGAAGGGTCGTTGATCGCCTCAGCGACACGCGGTGCGACGGCAATCACATGCTGTGGTGGAATTACCACCGCTGTTCTTGATCGAAGAATCACGCGCGTGCCGCTATTTCAGATGGCAGATTTGCATGATGCGCTGTTCCTGGCTCAGTGGGTAAAATCTCGCTTTCTTGATATCCGTAAGCAGACGCAGTTGATGTCCAAACACGCTGATCTAAAACGTATCGAGCCGCAGATCCTCGGTCGCGATGGGAGCTATGCGGTTTCGTCAGATCCAGTAAAAAACAAGCGATCACTAAATCATTTTCCCAGTAGTATAAATTTATTTATACTTTTTAAGCAGTATTAACA
>NZ_JACJSH010000121.1:0-9010 GCF_014698055.1 Nostoc sp. FACHB-133 | reverse complement strand
CAAGGTAATCAAAACACCTACTTTGCTAATGAAATGACTGCTGGGGTGAGCGTACCTTATGGTATGGAATATGCGGCTTATTTAGTGGAACGCTTCTTTTAGGAGTTGGCATACTCCCTGCAATTAAATTGAAGAAGTATCGCTACAAAGGCATTTCTAAAAACCACTCATACCCTGTTTTAAACTGAGGTTTACCATCTTGTTCAATTATGCTTCCATGCGCCATGATTACTCGTTCAAAATTCCAAGTGAGAAGCTGTTGAATTGACCGTTTAACTTTGACTTTATCTAGAGTTGCAAATTTTTCTAATAACGATGGACGAAGTTGGTTGTAAGCACCTAAAAGTTTTGCTATTAACCTTATACTTGGTGAACATTGATCGTCAAAATGAAAAACTGTATCAGTGACAATTAAAGTTCGGCTTTTGACATGAAAAAAGACACATTCATTGAGTGGTGAACATCCACTAGTACCCAATGTGTTGAATCCTTGTACTAATAAATATTCAACTCCATCAATCGCGTGAATGCTGCGATTGCTAATAATCTGGTTGATTTGCAAATCTGGTCGTTTACGCTCTAGACCAGATACTGTCCATAGTTTGGCACGGGGGTAGCACAGCTTGAAATCAGCAACAAATAGATGATGGTATAAGTTGGGGACGACAATGTAAGTTACTTCTCCTAATTGATTTAGCTCATTGATAGTGGTGTCATCCATTTCAATAGGTGAAATCACCATTAATTTACCAATGGTCAGACGAATCACGGTCATCCTCGTCCCTACTTCCAAGCCAAAATATTTTAGAGGCTGTTCAGCAACCCAAAGGTCGGTATCAATTGCTTTGAGCATTATAATTTTTGAGTTAGGGTCATCGCTGAACTATAAAAATTGCTGCACACTGTAGTAAAGACAAGCCAGGCTACCGACTAGATAAACTAGCCAAGTTCCGAAAAAACCGATCGCCCTACCCGGTGATGGGCCATAGGTGTGTATTAACCCCCAGGCATGGCTAATCCGAGCTAGCATTAATAGAGTACCTAGCATCCACAACAGTCCGTTAAAAGCCTGCATCGACTCTAAAGCAATTAAGAATATGAGGCTTTGAGGTACGTATTCTGTAAAGTTACCATGCGCTCGGATAGTACGCTGCAACGCCCCATCTTCTATGTTTTTGGTTAAAATAAACTGTTGTGTCATTTTTTCCACAAACTCTGCCCAAGCATTCGGTGAAGCTAGGTAATTGGGCTGTGAGGCAACTTCAGATAGAGATGCACCATGCCAAATTCGAGTCCGGGTGCGTTCCATTGCCACTCGATAGGACAAACCTAGAGCAAGCAGCCCATGACAGCCGATAAAAAAGGTTGAAATCGGAATTAGAACAGGCATTGACAATTACTCAAATATAAAATCCTAACTTTGAAAATACTTGGCTGCAATCATTACTGTCTTTTCAATTCTTGCGGAATCTCGAAATCTGCTTTTTGAGATAATAGGGTATTGCATTGAAATTGCTGTTAACACTTGATTGGGCTGCCCATGAATCTGCTAAAAGAGTTTTTATTCAATCCCCCAGAATATATGATGCCCCTTGATCAGCCTCCACTAGAAACTTTACCCCAGTGGGGGCATTGGCTAGAAACACCAGAGTTAATGGTAGCAATCATTCCGCCAGGACACTTAGAAGCCAATATTCGCTCACCACTTAACCTTGTGGTAACAAGTTTTGGAGAAACTCGTGGGATTGCTGCCTTCAATGCTGATCGACTGCAACCTTACCAAGCACTACCAGGAGGTTTTGATATTGTGCCGCAAGGTACTACTTATACTTCGGTGGAAGATGCTTCTTGTTTTGTAGTGTTTGGATATTCCCAATCTTTTTTACAGCGTGTAGTCCGAGTAGAAGCAGAGGGGCAAACGATTGAGTTACAGCCAGGGCAAATTCCTAAGACTCATTGGGGATTGAGTGCTGCGCTTGCTATGCAAGAGTTTTTTGATCATGGACAAACTGGTGGTGCATTTTACTTAGAATCAGTTGCAACGGCAGTGTTGGCACAGATAATTTACCGACGTTCAAGCCTATCTGGACGGCTCAAACGTCCACCAGAATTTTTAGATCCAAATTTGTTAAAGCAAGTCTTAGAATACATCAGAGCGAATCTATCTCAGGAACTTAACCTCAACCAGATTGCTGCCACAGTCGGATTCAGTCCCTATCATTTTGCACGAGCATTTAAAGTTACAACTGGACTATCACCTTATCAATACGTCCTGCGGTGTCGCCTGGAACTTGCCCAAAAACTCTTACAAAACCAAAAGCGCTCACTAGCACAGGTAGCCGCAGAAGCGGGATTTGGCAACCAGAGTCACATGACTTCTGTGTTTCAACGAATGCTACACACAACTCCAAAGCGTTATCAGCAAAAAATGAGTACTATTACGGCTAGTTGTCGGATAGAGAGGTCAGTCATTTAGTAGTTGATGTTGAGTGAGAAATTCGCCAATAAGGAGTATTTTTTGAGATAATTGAGATTGGGAAAATTATTTAGCATTAAAAAAGAATGACTAATTTTTCCAAAAAGTCATAGATTGTTGCTGGCGCTTGAGCCGATAAATTCTTGCTGGATAATTATCATTACTCCATCCGGCTTCAATCTGTTGTGTGTCAATCAGATCCTGCAATCCCTTATCAAGGACGCTGTAACTACAATCAAATATGTCTTTTAATTCTCCAGCAGTTTTCTCGCCAGAACGCAGAGATTCTAAAATAGCCTGATTAATAGGATTCATAATTGCTCTACTAAAATTTACTCAGATATTAAATATAAGAATTAACCTATTCTGAATACATCTGTCTGAATAGTCAAAACATCAACAGAAATTTTCATGAATCAATCTACCAATCATATTAAATTGCTTCTCAATTATGACTTTTGAGTGATGAATTTTTATTATGAACTCTATCCTCTGGAAATGATTAGTGGGATTCGTTAGCAAAAGAAGCACTCCCAAGAAAGCTAGAAAAAGTAACTAGCATCCAACCGAAACAAATATGTTTTTGGGTTCGCCAATCGTATCTGTCTTCTATCGTAGGGATTGTGTTAGCTTCAACGATTTCTAATCCCCAGTAGCCTAATGCACTGATGCCAAACAGCATAGCGCTGACGATGGATAATTTAGCGATGAATTTGAGAATGCAATTGCTTAAAGTAGGCGGTGTTTGAAAGGATTGTCTGTGACGGTGGTGGATAGTAAGTTCACTTGGAGCTACAACCAAAACACGTCTTGGTTTTTGTTGAGTGAGTTGGGAGACAACTTGTTTATTATCAGTCATGGATGGGTCAAACCAAAGCCTGTTGGTTGTAACTAGATTAGTTTCAGTAATTATATTGTAAACTTTCATCAGGTAGATGTGGTTAAATTTACATAAAAATTCCACATTCAGAAAAGATATTCTAATGGTTAAGCGATGTCATACGAAAAAACCCAGAGGACAAACAAGCAATTAAGCTGAAAGTCAGTTAGAAATATCCCCCAGTGCGGTATAGGCTGGGGGATATATTTAATCAGTCCGCATCGAAGCAAGTAAATTGGCTGCAATACTTTACGCCAAGCTGATTTACAAATGTCGCCAGAAGTTCTTACTGATAGTCTTAAGACTGACAACCTTAGTTTCTACTGCTGCTTCAGGGGCATGACCAACAGCAACCGCAGCAGCAATTGGTGCAGGTGTCGCTAACAGAGAATTGAGTAATTGCATTTGATAATCGACATCTGCAACAGTACGGTAAATTCCGTGATAATCTATCTGCATTCCCAAAGGCGTAGGGACAATTTTCAAATACTCATTTAGGGCGTTAATATAGCCATCGTGAAAAATCCTATTAGCAATAGAAGGACGGATAATATTCAACAATTGAATAGCCCGTCTAATGTCTACAAGACTGCGGCTAGCATCAATCTCTGGCTGACTTTCGCTGTAACCTTTGGCTTTTTTTTCTGCTACCAAATTGTTGAATTTGCTAACGGCTCTTTGATAACTGACTAATTGGTGAACTTTGGTTTGCGCTTGATAACCAACTCGCCCCCACTGGACTGTCAAATTCCCATCTTCGACAATGGCCGCCCAGAATTTATTGCTGTTTCGGATAGCATCAACAAAAACTAAATAGATTTCCATGTTTCTTACCCTGTCAATTCACAGCTTGACGGGCATTGCCCCATCGAATTTGATGCTGTAGTGCTTCAAGTATTGTTTCGGCTTCGTGTATTGTTAATCCATTTAATTGTGAGCAAATATCTACCAAAAATTGTGGCGTATCCATACCAAGAAATGTGACAAAAAGTGCATCCCTAGAAGCTTCTATTAGTGTGTAACTGCTCGGCTCATGCCTTTCTCGCATAAATACATAATTTGTTAATACCGTCCGAAGCAACAATTTGGTTTCTCTGTCTAATTTCTCCAAATATGCGCCATAATTCTCAACCAGTTGGTCAATGGTTGGAGTCTGCCCGTAATAAGTAACTAAGTCTGTTGTCATGTTTCTTCGCCTTATTAACTATGTTAATTAGCTGCTATCAATTACTAAAAGAAAGAGCGATGGCGTACCCGCTATGAACCGGTGGCGATCGCCCCCATAGAATCAGGAGGCAATCGGTTTCTCATCAGTTCATATTCCGAAACTTAGCAGCACGCAAAGATTGAGTTTTCGCTGCAACCACAGGGCTACTAGCCCGTCGTGCGGTGGATGCCCAGAATTGCATACGCTCAACTGCCGCAGCGTCCTGAATCGCAAGCGGGGTGATGGTTTGACAACAAGCTTCGAGGTCAGCAAGCGTTACCTGTTGTGGTCTACCCTCATCGAATGCCAGCAGAGCAGCTTCTGAAGCAAGGGTTTCCAGTTCTGCCCCTGAAAATTTCGCGGTCGAGGCTGCGATCGCTTCGAGGTACTCTGATTCCAGGTGAATGCCAAAGCGTTGCAGATGAATCCCTAGAATCTTTACACGCTCTGGCTCCGTGGGAAGATCAACAAAGAAAGATTCGTCAAATCTTCCCTTCCTCTTGAATTCACTTGGTAGTGCTGATGGGTCATTGCAGGTTGCAACTATAAATACGCCACTGGTGCATTCAGCCATGAAGGTAAGCAAAGTACCCAAGATGCGTTGAGAAACACCGCTTGTATCGCCCTGACCTGAAAGTGCTTTTTCGACCTCATCAATAAACAAGACACAAGGTGCGATCGCTTCTGCTGTTTTCAATGCACGTCTAACATTACCTTCGGATTCGCCAACTAGTGAACCTAGAAGGGACGCAATATCGAGTTGCAGAAGTGGTAGATTGAGTATGCTAGCGATGTTTTTGGCACAGTGGGATTTTCCTGTTCCGGGTGGGCCAACCAACAATACACCTTTTGGTTGTGGTAACGAGAGACTTCGCGCCTCTTGTGTGAATAGTCGCCGCCGACGAGTCAGCCACTCGCGCAGTAGATCCAAACCGCCAAAAGGAATGGTAGCTGGTTTACCCAACTCGATACCCATTTGAGAGAGTAGCCGAGTTTTGTAATCGACGGCTTTGGGAATAAAATCAGCGTCAACGACGACACCATCATTAGTTAAGTTTTCTTTGACTGTTAACCGAAGGAAATCACTAATTTCTTCTAAGGTTAATCCCAGGGCAGCACGAGAAAGAGTTTCAAATTCAGCATTTTCTAGCGTAACAGTAAAGGTTAATTCTTGCTCTCTAGCAGACTGTTGTAAGTCATGCAAATAAGAATTGATATGTTCAAGTATTTGGTCAATACTAGGTAAAGGGACTTCACAATAAGGAATCAATCTGATTAGAGATTCGTGTAATTGTATGTTCTGACCCAACAACACAATGCGTTTATCTGTGGGTTTTAACCTGTGGTAAAGGTTTTTTACCTTGCTTAAAATCTCCCAACTCAATTGGGGTGAGTTCTTAGCAATAAAGGAGTGAATATCTCCGAGGATAAATACACCATTCCCACTAAAGTTAGCAATGTAGTCGAATACAAATAGTAGTGGATCAGCGTGTTGTGGTCTTTTGTACTCTGCAACTGGCTTAAACACCAATCCCCCATCTGCTGCGATTAAACATTGCTCCAAGGTTGATACTCCCAAATTCCAGAAGAACACTGGACATGAGAGCTTATTGTTAGCTTCTGTAGTCAGCCACTGAATAATCGTCGCTTCATCAGGAGATAGAACATCAACCGCAGCGATGGGTATTTGTGAATCTAGTGTGGAGACAAGATTTGAGAGTTTCATGTCAATTATTTCAATTACTTCATTTGTGAAATGGCGAAGCCTTTATGATCAGCAGTTACCAGCCGAGTTAAGACTGGTAACTGATGACTGATTACTGGTGCAAACGTGTTTGACTGCTTAGGGTAGTCCGAAGTTGTTGGGTTTGGGCTTCATCTTTAAACGTGCGATCGCCCACAACCCCAAGTGCTTCTTCAAATGGTTGCGTAGCCGATAAACAACTCACTCCCTCAAACCCCTCTGCCTCCACGCGAACTTCACCTGTAGCGCTGTCAAAATGAATCAATATTGAGCGTTCCATAATTTATCTCCGTGCAAATTGTTTAACTTCCTGATGTCCGGCAAAAGTCAGCCGTAGAGTTTGCACACTCCCGTTAGTTAATTCAGCGATCGCACATTCACCAAATTTTTCTTGTAACTCGGCAGCTTTGACACGAACCAAATGCTTACCATAAGCCAGCATTAGTTTATTGCTGAAAAAGTCTTTGCCCAGCTTCGGAACTGTTTCATAACTGTCGTGTATTACGTCGTACACGCCGCTTGACTGATTCCATTTGAACCCGATGTCTGCACGGGCTTTTATGGTGCGGCCAGATACGATGATTTCAGCACTTTGTCCTTGAGAGCCACCATAGTATCCTTTTAGTGATTGTGCTGTTTCATGTACTTGCGGATTCAGTTTCAAGTCTTGTAAAGCTTGTACTAGACATTCACGGTTAGCAAGCTTGGTTTTAACTGTTGAGAAATGCGACATTTTTGGCTCCAAGGCTTTCAAATTGGTTTGAGAAATAGTACGGGTGCGATATCCTTTTTGGGTTATTCTGGAAACTACGTATTAAATCCATTAGTCTTGAGCGAATACACCCTCGCCCAAGACTATTTTTTACCGGAACTTAAACGACATCACAGTAGCTTTCGACAAGCCCACATCGTCAGTCGCAAGTGATTGTAAATTGCGTTGTTCATCTAACAACTTGATGCGGATCTCTTGCATTTTTTGCTGTAATTGACTGCGCGTATCAGAACCAAGATTCTTCGACTCAATCGCTGGGTCGGTGACAATCGAATCTAAGTGCGCCATCATCTGTTCTAAACTGCTGCCAGCTTCAGGTGAGGCATTTGCCAGTAACACCCGCACTTTCATCAGGTGTTTTTCCATCTTTTTTTTGAACTTTACTGGCTTACGTCCTGGCTCCCAGTCGCTCAATTCTTCAAGGAGTTGCGCGGCGAGTTGTTCACCACCAGCGATCGCAGATTCCCGTAGCCTTTGCTCCAGATTTTGGTCATACTGCTGAATGAACTTGGTAATCTGGTCAAGACATTCGGCTTGCTGCTGATTGAGTTGCTCAGAGAGGGCAGGGATAATCACCGGGCGACCGTTAAACTAAGCTAGTGAGTCACCTCACTAACTCGTCTTCAAAACCGTGCATGAGACTTTCACCTCACACGGCTCCTCAATGACTTGGTGCTTGTCTTGCATACCTTTAACGGATTTAAGTCTTCCGTTGTTTTCATATCGTGGCAATGTCTGTGGAGAACTTGATAGTTTTCATACTTATCTAAGCCACCAAGATGGCGTGGAATAATATGGTCGATTTCAAGAATATCTCCATCTCTGAAGTAGTGCCTGCATTGGGCGCATTTACCTTTCTGTTCCTCAATGAGTTTTGATAGTCTTGGAGGTGCTTGGGGGTGTTTACCCATTCTGCTAACCCAATATATCCAATCACCATCGTAAGGACTTTTTGTATCTTGCACTTTTATGTGTGTGATACTTTTTACCTTTCCGTGACTGTTGAGTATCCAGCTATCATTACCTGCTGTGAACGTCCAATTATTTTCGCCTACTGTTTTCCAGTATTTAAGACGAATCCACTTTTTATTTTTGTTTGGATGTCTTCTGGTTGCCCATGCCCACAGTTGCCAAAAGATTATATTGTCCACCTTTTGAAAGACCTTAGAACATTCACTTGTTGCATAATAGTTAGCCCATCCCCTAATTATAGGATTTAGGATTGCTATTAGCTTCTCTTGAGAAGTCGTTTTGTTCCTCTCAATTAGTTTTCCGGTCTTGTATGTGTGGGCTTTTATTTCTTCTTTCCCTGGGGTTATTGATGTTTTGAAGCCTAGTGGTTTTCTATTGGTATTCTTTCCTGTATGACATTTTCCTACTGGATTTTGTCGTATATTGAATCCAAGAAAGTTAAAACCGCAGTTTCCTTCTATTTCATTGAATGTATGTGAAATTTTGGTTTTGCTGGGTTTTAATTCTAGCCCTAGTTCTCTTAACCAATCCGCTATTATCTGCTGGCATCTCTGGATGACTTCTATATTTTCATGAATAACTACAAAGTCATCAGCATATCTAATTAAACTTATTGCCTTCATATTATCTCTCTTATTACCAGGGAGTGTTGTGGCAAATTGCTTAATTAGATTTTCCATTCCATGAAGTGCGATATTAGCCAATAATGGGCTAATAACTCCTCCTTGTGGGGTTCCTTCTAGGGTTTGGATGTTTTGCCCATCATCTACCACTCCTGACTTTAACCATACTTTAATTTGTTGGTATAAAGTTGGAAAGGTCTTAATTTTTCGCAGCAATGCATTATGGTTAATTCTATCAAACAAAACCATTACTTAATGCCCATCTCAATAACCCATCAGCAGACTTAACTGAGATCGAAGTAACTGATGTGATGCACCCACTATTTGGGCGAAGGT
>NZ_JACJSH010000120.1:0-9218 GCF_014698055.1 Nostoc sp. FACHB-133 | reverse complement strand
TTTACCACCTACGCGATTTTTGGCATCAATGATGGTGATATTTTTATATCCAAGATCATGTAATTCTTCGGCAGCTGTTAAACCAGCGCATCCAGCACCAACGATACCAATACGGATTGAAGGTTTATAGGTTAAACGATTAATTCGCATGAAACTGTAGTGAGAATTTCAGTCCCATTTAATTGTACTAACTTTATGTTCATGTTAGTAGTCACACCCAAAAGCGATAGCCGTTCGCTGTCTTCGTCTCCGTTGGCACAGCCTCCCGCTCTTAAGGCTACGGTGTACACACAAGTCTTAAAATTTCCCCTAATACTTGGTTTCGTCATCTAGCAATAGGATTGTACGATGGCGTACCCGCCCGCCGGAGGCGATCGCTCTGTCAGCCTGTCATTGCGAACGCGAGTGCGTCTCGCAGAGACGAGGAACGACGACGCAATCGCAAAAACTACGGGATTATGTGATTACTTCGCTGCGTTCGTAATGACATTTTAAGGGGTCTTTAAGGGTTGAAACCCTTGCAGATAGTACACCATAGCAGCCGATGAGGTATCAACCAAGATGTAGAATGATTACTCCAGGAGGGTGGAATTAGACAAGTGACACTCTGTTTCAGTGATTACTTTAGCGAAATAGAGCCGATTTAAAAAGTTAAAGGCATCGCTTGAGAATAAAAAAGAAAGGTTGAGATGTGTTTTTATAATCCATAATTCCCAACACAGTATTTTCATCTACTTTTCTAAAAGAATCATTAATTGGCAAATAATCATAAATCATTGTAGCAGTCACTTTTCCTCTATACTCCATCATCCGCAGCCTGGCTTGAGTTTTCTCGGTTTTAAGTAAAGAATTAATTGAGATCAGCAATGGTTTGAGAGAATTATTTTTAGGTATCGGCAATTTTAAAACCCAGTTCATTAAAGTGGGGTTAGGTGCAACCTGGAAAATTTTCCCCTGACCATTTAAAAATAATAACGGATGAACATTTTCAGAATCTATAAATTCTTTCCCATACCAATTGGAAATTTCCAATAAACCATCCATTGGATGATTTGTATGCAGTCCAGACCCTTGCCAACGACCAAACATAAAGCCTAAATTTACGGGATCAAGGGTGTCAAACAATTCTAAAGCTTTTTCTGTCGTAGTTTTACCCGTTTTCACTATCAATTGATAATTTTCTAATGTTTCCATTGTTGCTGTCCTTATACTTGTAATCTTGGCAACATGAGCTTTTAATGCTCATTCTTTATTCTTTCGTTGTGCGTTAGCGTTCGCGCAGCGTCTCTTCGAGAAGCTTACCGAAGGCGTTGCCTCTCGTTCACGAAGTGTCTCCGATAGGAGAAGAGAAGGTATCCCTTGTCTCTAATGTTAGGTGAGTATCATGATAGGCTAGCTTGAAAAAAAACTTTTCTGCCCGTCTCGGTAAGCGCAATTTCTAGAAGCTTTAGCAACCCTTAAAAATTAATCCGACGATAGATTTCAGTCAGGGGAATTTCCACGTTGTTTAAACTGTGCAGAACAATCGTCCGCTCAAGGTGAGAGTGAACTTGCCATAGCCAGCGCTCATTACTATTACGATCCAAGTTATGATACTGCTCAATGTAGGGTTCAGTTTGGCTTACAAGCAGATATTCACAAAAGCTGGCAATAGAGCGATATTTTCTGAACTTGTCCCCTCGGTCATAAGCTTCAGTAGAGGGCGATAAAACTTCGACAATAAGCATTGGATTGAGAATTTCATCATTGCGATCGCCATTGAATTCTGGTTCACCATTAACAACCATCAAATCGGTATAAGTCCCACACTGATATTCAGGAATCCAAACTCGCAAGTCGCTGTTATACAAACGAAAATCCGTGTCTCTCAGTAAAAACCCTAAGTAAATTAAGAAGTTGCTGGCGATTGCACTATGAGATTCCGACCCTCCTGACATAGTAATAATCTCTCCGTTACGGTATTCATGGCGTTCGGGGTTTGTTTCTTCCATAGCCCGATACTCGTCTAACGTGAGGCGAGTTGTTATTATATCTGGGGGACTGGTTTGAGCAAAGACCACAATCAGACCTCTTAAATAATTAGCTCTAGAACTATTATCAGCAAAGGAAAGAAGAATTGCTATTGAACGGTGGAATGCCACAGCCTCCAAGTGGGGTATGATGTATGCAATCGCCTCGTTGCTGATGTGTTTTATTGCCTTTGGGCAAGAATTTATCAAATTCACCAATGATAAAGAAATACTGGTAGAGACGGCTTGGCGTTGGGAGTGGGAACGAGTACTGGAATACGCTAGTAGTTGAAAGCGTTACTTCTGCCAAGCCTTCACTTTGGACGCTTGCCCAGGAAATGCGATCGCTAAATACACAAACTTCAACATAAATCTTGTACAGTCCGTAAAAGCCCGTACCTGACAACGAAGCTGATTGACTCTGTTCTACTTGGCATCAGCGTGCTACTTATTTAGAGCTTGTGCTAAAAGAAGTTCTACGGATGCTGCCTCCAGTCGTTCGTAGCGGTTCGCGCAAAGTACTTAAAGAAAGTGAGCTTGCTGGATACCGTATCCCCCAAGGCTGGGACGTGTTTTACCAAATTCAGGAAACTCATCAAGACAAGAATGTTTACGCTCAATCTCAACAATTTGACCCACAACGTTTTGCATCTGAATCCACGCAAGACAAACAAAGGGTTGGAAGCTATATACCTTTTGGTGGTGGGATTCGAGAATGTTTAGGTAAAGAGTTTGCTCGGTTAGAAATGAAACTGTTTGCCGTATTATTGATCCGTGACTATGAATGGGAAATACTTCCTGGACAAAATCTAGAACACTTAGTACTGCCATTTTCTCGTCCGAGCGATGGTTTGAAAGTAAAGTTTTGGAGGCGGGAAGGCTAACAGTATGAAATCGTATTGCTAAAGTAGATATTCATCACTTGAAAAAAATTCATTCTGAACGACAGGCGTAGCGGAACTTTCACCCTCATGAAATGTTTTGGTTTCTACACCCGGAACTGAATTTTCAACTAACAACAAAGTGGAATTACTTTGTTCTACATTTTCATGAAAGTCAATCAAAGCCAGTTTTGCAATGACTCAAACCGAGCAAATTCTGACTCTAGCTGCCATTGAGTCCGTGCGCGATCGCTCTTGTGCAAAAAAGCACTGCACCCTTGAGAAACATAGGTTTCACCAGGGGTATCGCTTGCACAAGCTGAAACCATTGCCTTAAATTCAGGCGACTCCCAGAGACTATTTCCCGGAGCGAAACTATATTCTAAGCTGTTGCGAGCCAGTCGCTTAAGGTCTTTATATCCCAGCCTATATCTTGTTGCCGCTAATAGATACTCATGACTTAAATCGATGCGGGAAATGCCTTCATCATCGGAAGCAAGGGTCATTGGTACTCCAGCCTTCCAATACTCCCTAAAAGGATGCTGATCTCCCTGGACATTTAAAATAACCTCATTACTGGTCAGGCAGATTTCAACCAACACGCCGAGTCGCCGCATTTGCTTCATCAACTCGAAGGGACGCTCCTCAAAAAGAATATCCACACCATGTCCAATGCGAGATGCCTGTGCCACTTCTACAGCTTGCCGAATATGGAAACGTAAATCTTCGGTTGGAACCAACCCCAGAGTTAACTCTCCAGCATGGAGCGTGACCTTGACATTGGGATATTGGCGTTTTAAAAATTGCAGCATTTGCATTTGCAGCGTGTAGTCACGCAGTGCAATTGGGTTATCTTCTGGGGCAACGAGATTGATGCCAACTACCCGCGAATCTGATGAATCTAGTGCAAAGGCATAAGCTAACTGAGCAAACACTTCAACAGGCGACTTTGTTCTTGTCGTTTGCTGCAAATAGCGCACTGTCACTGCACATCCAGGCTGTGCCGATGGAGTGCCGCAACTGAGTGTTTTCGAGACTTCGCGCTCCAACTGTGCAAATTGCTGGTTGCCGAGTGTCACTAATTTGCTTAAACCTCGTTTGAGCAATTGACGGTGCATCAGAGCAAAATCTTTATTCCAACCAACTTCACGCCCTAGCTGTCGAACCTCACTGCCCTGAACGGTAAGCATTAACTCTAGATAGGTAATATGCTGCGAAGCTGCCCGATTTGCTACTGACGCGACCATATCATCCCGACGGCTCATAGAATCTGATATTGGCCCAAAACCACTAAAAGCCTCAAAAAATTGGTCGTGTCCTGATTTTCCAGCAAATTGGAGGTTACGAGTAGACCAACGATTTATTAGGGAATCATAAACAGATGTTCGGTTTAACAATTCTGAGGCGGGAAAATAGCTACTGTCCTGACTGCAAGCTAATGGTTCAACTAAAACCCCCACCTTTGGATTCACACAATAGCCATCGGTGGCAGCCCACTCCAGATAGTGTTCTGCGTACACAGCCCCGCTTAGATGACTGTGGATATCTCCACCCTTCGGCATTCGTTGTACAAATGCTCGTAAAGCGCCTGGCTGGGCGCGATGGGCTTCAAACCAACTAGCAGTTTCAGCTTCACTCCGAGTCGAGGACTGCTGCGAATTAGATGGGACTTGGGCTGCTACACTCAAGATCAAACAGCTAGAACTCGTTAATACTCCTAAAAACAAATATAAGGGCGCTCGTCTATGCATATAGCTTTATTTTTTTATCCAACATGACCATAATTATCTGCTGAAATTGCCGCATTATTGTAGCGTTTATCTGCGGTAATAAGCATTGAAACACCGTTGAAGAAGGCAGGAGGCAGAGGGCAGAGGGCAGAAGGAACAAGTCGTCGATAGGATTCAAACCCTCCTGACTTGGAGCCACTGAACTCTTGTTCAGTGGGGGTCTTAAACTCTTACTCCCTTTCGGTCGTGGCAGAGGGCAGGAACCAGAATTCCCTTCTGCCTCCTACCTCCTGCCCTCTGCCTTTCTTGATAAATGATTCCGAGAAGTGATTAACCCTGAGTGGACAAGTCCTGCTTGAAAATGAACAACCCGCTTTCGGAGATAATTTTCTTTGCACAGATCAAACTGCTATAGCCCAAAGCCTTCGCAACTAGCTAGGGAGTTGCACTCATCGGATCTAAAGCTTGGGTAAGGTTGAGTGGGGTAAGTGAATACCCAATGTGTGAAAAGATACCATAAGTAATTAACAATGGTAATACTTAATACTTTTACCTTCACATCCAATGGCATTTGAACGACAATTATGAGTAACCCTCTTTCCCATCCCGAAGATCCAGACTTCCATTCATCTATTCAGGAGAATCTAAAACAGCTTTCTGCTCAGTTGGGATCTCCTTTGGACGAATTATCAGTCATGGAAATATACCAGAATGCGTGCGATCTACTGAGCCACGTTTCTCCATCACCTCTTACTCTTGCCCGCGTTGCAGGAACATTACTGGTCTACCGAGTCCAGGACACAGAACTGGAAGAATCCCAGTGGTTCAGCACCCAAGTGAAACAATGTCTGGACGAAGAAGAAGTTGAGGAGTTGATTGAATCCATACATCGCACGGATGCTTTGTAATCGCTGAAAAAGCGAGAGTCTCGCGCACATCGGATACCGTTGCATCATCTCTTGCAATTCTACTGCCTCACTTCGGGGCGTGTACACAGTTTCCCCAGACAGAGCAATCACAATCCTTTACCGCCTCGCCCACTCAAAAGGAGCGATTGCAGCAGATTTGGCCTGTTGTGTCTCCAGCTTCCTCCCTCCTTGCAAGCTGCCACAAACACGGCTTCCGGTGACTGAACAATTCGCAATTGGCAACTCTTGGAGACGCTAAAAGCGAACGCCCCGCTCCGCTAACGTAGTTCGCAATTTTTCTAAATAGCAGCAGACCTACATCAATCAAATTCCACAATTAAGCTTTGTGCTGTTTCATAGAAGGCTTCAACCAATCAACTCTGGAGTATCCATAGCCCAAGCCCAGAGCGTTCATCCATGCCAGACTCATCAATATAGACTCTTCAGAGGCACTTTTCGGTTATTCACCTGCACTTTTGTAGCCGCTTGTTTGGCTTCATCAATTTAAAATTAGATTTAAAATAAAAAATCACAATACTGAATTTATAGCAGCGATATGGCACGAATCTTATACTATGCACAGCGATCACCTTACGCTCGTAAAGTGAGAATTGTCCTGGCAGAGAAGCAGCTACCTTACGAACCCAAAGAAACAGACATTAACAATAAATCTCCAGAATTCTTGCGTTTATCTCCCATTGGGAAAGTTCCGGTATTGGTGGATGAAAATAACCTCGTTTTTTGGGATTCAACGCTGATTGTGGAGTATCTAGACGAGACTTATCCTCAGCCGGGTTTTTATCCTAGCAATCGCATTGAGTGTTTGTACTGTCGTCAGGGGGAAGAGTTAGCAGACAGTTTAATAGACAATGTTGTGGGATTGTGGTATGAAACCCGTAAAGGAAATCAAAGCGATTTTGGCACCCAAGCTAAATATCAGTCCTGCATTAATCGCGTTTTAGGTGTTTTTGAGCAAAAGTTGACTAACTCAGCCTACCTATTAAATGAAACTCTAAGTGCTGTTGATGTTGCAGCTATATCAGGGTTGGGTTACTACAGCCTAAGATTTGGCAATAATTGGCAGCAAGAGTATCCTAAATTAAGCCAATGGTTTGAGGTATTGCATCAACGCAAGTCGGTTTACTCTACCATGCCAAAAGCATAAAGCAATTTAGTTTACTTTCAGTTTTTAACTAATAACTGATAACTGTTGAATTGGGTGGATGGACTAAAAAAAAGAGAGAGGGAAAAGTAAGTTGATTGAACATTAAATATAATGAAACGTTACGCAATCTTTATCCTCAAATCACCAAGTTTTAAAATATACTTCTAGTATCGCGCCAAGCCCAAAAAGGCTAATAAATTTCGGGATGATATTCTAGAATTTAACTGATAGATTGCTTGTTAAGTGTAAACCGAACAGTTGCTCAATCCTACAAACTGCTTGCATCATGAGGCGATTGAGTTATTCAAGTTCAGGTGGACAAATTTCTGCGTAGGCGTAGCCCGTCTTAGACATCGCTACTTGTCCTTACATCAACACTTCCCACGCTAAATGCTAAATTTTATTTAGCCACCCAGCAGGAGTTTTCTTTTTCTTCTATGGTTCTGGTCTGCTGATTCAGTAGAACAAGAATTATTTGATCTGTATGCCCCAGCGCTGCGACGCCGAATAGCCCGTCGCAGACATCGCTCCCACACCGCTTGTCTATTTTGAGAATTATTTTATCTGAGCTAAAATTCTTTTACTTTGGTTCCACTCTCAGATAAAACTGTGTACCCACAAACTGAGTAGCTCTCTTGGTTGGATCTACGTTTTCTGCTACCTCAGTTTTACCTACAGCAATCAAACCTTTACCAAAAATTTCGCTTGTTGCTGCGTCAAGTTGTTTTTGTGTTGCACCCGTTTGACTCAAATCGATTGACGAAACTTGAGAAATCTTCGGCTTATTTAGAACCAGATTATCTGTAGAGAAACAAGGAGTTGTGATGCAGCGAATGCCATTGTCTTTTAGTGCCATAAAAGTACCTTTTGCTGGGGCATTTGTCACGGCATAGAAGCCTTCTTTTACTCTCAAATTCCCAAACTCACCGAATCCAGGAAATGTTACTGGAACGATGTTACCTCTGAAAATCACACGGCTACCATCATCATTTTGAATTTTTATTAGTTCGTAAGGCGAGACTTTCAGGGAACTCCAATCAATTGCAGACACATAGCATTCAGAGCGAAAAACACCATCTAAGCAAGGAGTAGCTTTCAAGTTGACAAGCTTTATAAAATATCCACCGCATATTGGAGAAGCACATTTGCGAAAATCTCTTCGCACCATGTAATATCCCCACTGTGGAAACTCTCGGTTTTTGACAGTGACTGCAACAGAATCAGTAGTCTCTGGAGCATAAATATTTTGTGCCGATACTTTGGAGAAAAATCCATTGGTGACTATTATTGCACCTAATAGAGGAATAATTGAGGCTTTGTAGTTCAATGATTGTTTGTTCATGGTAGTTTTCGATTTTATTTGAGGGTTAAATACCTCTGTTAAGAGCAGAGTTGACAGCATTTCTGGCAAAAACTGCCAAAATTACCTATACACAAGCTCGTAGTTGACGAAGTAGATTGGAATACCATAACTTTTACACTACTGACGATAGGTTAAAAAACCTTGCAGGAAACCTTAAAGGAATTTTAAGAACTCATTGTTTTAGCCAAACTTTGTCCCAGAATCACCTGACTGTACACCCAATCTCTGCATTTAGCCAAACCTGCGATGGCGCGAGCGCCCGCCGGAGGCGATCGCACAAGAACAACAAAAGCCGACTCAAGCAGATCGTTGAGTTTGCAGACTCCGATTTTCAGGGTGGGATCACCCCAGTAGAAATTCACCACAGCCGTAATAACTTCCGTTTGTTTGCCATTTATGACAAAATCTTGTGCAAAAGTCCGTAAAAGCGCACAATCAAGCTGTATCTAGCTTCAACCCTTGCTTTCACAAGCCCTGCCATGCCCCAAGACTTCTCTCACCAGAATCTCAGAGGTCGTTCATTCGAAGGTCAAAACTTTACTGGGGCAAACTTTAGCGGCGCAGATATCCGAGGAGCAGATTTTACAGGTGCTAATCTCACAAGAGCAAACTTCAGTCATGCAAAAACAGGATTGATGTGGCGTGGATTAATTGCTTTATTCAGTACTGCGTTGCTGTTCGCAACATTAGCAGGATTATTTTTACCCTATTTCACTATTGACACCATATCTTTGCTTACTACCAAGAAAGATATGATCAGAGTGTTGGTCTTAGTTATAATAGGGTTATTTTTTACCTATTTGTTTATCCGTCAAGGTTTATTTATCGCCTCAGTGGTTGTAGCTTTGTCAGCAACTTTTAGCGGAATGAGAACTTTCGCAATTAGCATGACATCTGTTTTAGTTTTAACTGTGTAGGTCTGTGGTCTGTGATTGGTTGGTGGCGATATAGGTCATGTCCTGACAAAGCTCACCCGATTAATTACAGGGATGATCGCTGCATTGGTTAAGAATTTGTCAAACCTGCTGCGTGCTGCGAGGGGTTTAATGTCATGAAACCTTAAAATGAGAATTGGCGATCGCTAGATATTTACCACTACCAACATTTTTATGGCGGTGGATGCAGTCCCGCCGAGGTTATAAGGCGACGCAAGTTAACGACT
>NZ_JACJSH010000012.1:0-156950 GCF_014698055.1 Nostoc sp. FACHB-133 | reverse complement strand
TACCAGCCACCACCGAATCTAGCGCAGCGTTCCCCTGTTGCGTCAATGTTCACAGTCCCGGTTTTTTGTTCACGATCGCTTGACTTTTAAGACAGTCGCTACTGGGATGCGATAGCCTCCATACTCAATATCCTTCAGGACAACACGATTATAGGCATACACTGGCGGATAGAGTCTTTCTGCTTCTTTTAGTACGTTGGTTAACTGTGGAAATTGGAATTTCTTCGGCGGATTTTAGCTGCTGCATATTTAAGTACCTCTAGCAGGAATTAGCAACAGTATCTATTTAATTCTAAAACTTAGCTAGGCTTTGTAAATCCAAATTACCAATCACGGTAGAGTTTTTCTGCGTAGAACATAATCTCTTCATTTGGCAATCTAATTTTCGGTTTTTGCCGAGGATACAAACTTTCAACTGCACCCGTATCCTGTTGAATGACTGTGGCTGCTGCTTGTAAAACTGAGTTTTTAAACAGAAATTTCATCAAAGGATTGACGACTCTGGCATACATCAAAATAAAAGTTTTGGTGATTTTGTCTGTTTCAGGGTAGAGAATATGAATTTGAGCAATATCACCAATCGGCGTTTTAGCAAAAAAAGCTGTAGTTGAAGGAAATGCGTATTCTAGTGTGTTAGAAAGTGTTTTAGGAAATATTCCCAAAACAGGATTTTTGATAATTTCTCCTAGCGTGTTGTTGGCTCTAATCAGTTCTTGTTTAACTGTGGCATAATATCCTTTTTCTTCAAAAGCACTGACATTACAAGTTGTAATTTTAAATAGTTCTTTATGAGTACCATTTTGGTGATTATAGTCATAGTTAACCATCAGGTTAGTCAAAAACTCACCCTGAATACTTTTATCCCCAGTTACTCCGAGAAACTCGTATTCATCGACAATTTTTTGATGCAAATCTGGAATTGGTAATCTTGGCTCAAATCCAGCATAAGTCCAGATACAATCATTGCTAATAATTAGCTTTAATGGTTTGGTAATTGGCTGATTGTCTTTTTTTTCTCCTTGCTGTAGTCTACCTTGTCCATCAAATTCTAGTGCATGAAAAGGGCAAGTAATAGTATCTCTCTCTTGACAAATCCAGCCGTCTGATAAGGGTGCTTGCATGTGCGGGCAGATGTTATCAAGGGCAAATACTTCGCCTTTTGGGTTTTGCCAAATGACATAATCCTGTCCGTTTAAAGTTATTTTATTGGGTTTATTGACTCCTAATGTAGATTTGTGTGCGATTAACCAAGGCGCACCTGGTAAAATTGGTTCCATTTTTCCTCCAAAATATTGAAAAGTTATTTATTGAAGTTCGATAGATGCGTTAGCAAAAGGTAACGCAATCTTGGAAATTAAAAGTTGTAGACAAGCTGGTGTCACTTACCCTACATTGCTATTTTGAATGTCAATTGGGAAATTAAAGTCTTATCTGCAATGGACGAACTAACACTACCAAGCATTTACTTGGCTGACTTCGGCTACTGCATGGATCAGTTATACAACTAACTAAATTTTTAGTTAGTTGATATTAATGTAATAAATTTCATTTTCTATGTCAACTACTAACCAATTTTTTAGTTAATATATTTTCGTTATGATGATGGAGAAACGTGGGTCGTTCAACGCAATCAAAATTTTCATCTAAAAAGCCGCGTCAGGTGCGTGATGCAGAAGTGACGAAAAAGCAGATTCTCGATGCGGCGGAAGCGGAGTTTGCCAGAAATGGACTTCAAGGGGCGCGGACTGAGGCGATCGCTAGAGGTTCAGGTGTCACCACAGCGATGATTTACTACTACTTTCAGAGCAAAGAAGGACTATATGAAGCTGTTCTGCAACGTCCGGCGGTGGAGATGCACAAAGGGTTTGAGCAGCTAAATTTGGATCAGTTCCCACCAGAGGAGGCGTTGAAGGTGCTAGTCAAAGAAGCGATCGCTTACGAAGCTGCTCACCCGCACAGAGGGATGCTTTGGTTTCAAGAAGCAAACCAAAATCAGGGAAAGTATTTCAAACAGGCAAATTGGCAAGAAAATTTTAGCTATCTCATCAAGATTTTAGAGCGAGGGATGGCAGAAGGTTGTTTCCGTCAGATCGATCCATTTCTCACAACTCTGCATATTATTGGGGTTTGTAATTTATACTTCAACGCTTACGAAAACATCAAGCATACTAGACCTGATTTGCAACTGCTGAGTCCAGAAATGATCGAGCAGCATACTCAAGCAGCAGTTAATTTTATTTTGGCTGGGGTGCGATGTAGTGAGAATTAGGGATTGAATATTGGGAAAACTGCGATCGCGTGCCAAACCGTCATAATAAAAAAACTAGAGTAAGTAACTGACTTTCTCTGGATTAAAAAATAGGAGTAGCAAGATGAATGCTCATAAAGTAGAAGCTGTTTTAAGTGAAGATGGAACTTTGATACTGCGGGACTTACCTTTTCATGCAGGGGATGCTGTGGAGGTTATTATTCTCGAAGCTAAAATTCCACAGCCTCAAGAAGCACCACCTAGCCAGTTAGAAACCAATCTCTATCCAATGCGAGGTAAACTACTCCGTTATGATGAGCCAACAGAACCCGTCGCTTTGTCAGATTGGGAATTTTTGCAATGATTATACTTGATACACATATCTGGGTTTGGTGGGTTGACGATAACGAGCGATTAACTAAAAAACATCGGGAATATATAGAAGAATATCAATCTCAGGGTTTAGGAGTAAGTATTGTTTCTTGTTGGGAAGTCGCCAAATTAGTTGAAAAAAATCGACTAGTTTTTTCTTGTTCAGTTAATGAATGGCTGGAAACAGCTTTGGCTTATTCCGGAATACAGCTATTAAATTTGACGCTGCCGATAGTAGTTGATTCAACTCAATTAAGCGGATTTCATAGCGACCCTTTTGACCAAATTATTGTAGCTACAGCGATAAATTATAGGTGTCCTTTGTTAACTGTTGATACGAAAATCCTTAACTATTCTGGTGTGGTAACGCTTTCATAAACACTTCTACCTTATATTGGCTATTGATGAAGATGAAGCTTGAGTTATTAAAACTAAATCTGGCGAGCGCTTACGAATGGTCAAATTAATTTACCCCAGCGACTATCAAGCGATCACATCTAGAGCTGGGGTGTCGAGTCAGCCAGGATTAAAGAAGCCTTGGGATTGTCGAAAATCCAACGGGAAAATTGTTAACAAGTAAAAAGTAAAAATTAAGAAATGCTTGCGGTATCAAAATAGTAAATAAGTCACCACAAACAATAGTAGTAAGTAATATTATTTAATAATTTTACTAAGCTGTGGCTCAAAACCACATATATTGAGTCTACTACACTCCTTCAATATATAAGCGTAACTTTCTGAACGACTTCTCATTTCTAATGTTATTTGATCAGAATTTTAATTAACATAATACAGATTAAATTTAAATGACTTAGCTAATAGCTAATTTTGCCCGACAAAGACGAACGCTCGCCCCCCTGAAAAAAAAACTCTTAACAAGATTATCAGCAGGTACGCGTAGGCGTAGCCCGTGGTGGACATCGCATTATGAATTCCGCACAGTGTT
This sequence comes from Nostoc sp. FACHB-133, assembly GCF_014698055.1. Taxonomy (NCBI): domain Bacteria; kingdom Bacillati; phylum Cyanobacteriota; class Cyanophyceae; order Nostocales; family Nostocaceae; genus Nostoc; species Nostoc sp. FACHB-133. The sequence goes on along the minus strand of NZ_JACJSH010000012.1, from coordinate 153,384 downwards.
ACTAGCCTTCAACTTAGGATAAGCAATCCGTTTGTGATGAAATTGCTGCCAAACATCTACAAATATTTGAGCAATTTGTGACATCTCTTCCCGCTTTAATCCTGAATCAACAAGTTGATTGTCTTGCCATTTCGCACGCAGGATATTATTCAGCATTGTTAAAGCTTGTTCTGTGGAGACATCTTTAAGTGATCGCTTTTCTCCCACAGATTTAGCCGATGCTTGCAGCGATCGCAACGCGGCTTCGCAAGAGTCCGCTAACATTACAATTCCAGTCTCCCGTGATTGGGGAATCGGGCCATCGTAGCGAAAATCTGCGTCGTCTACTGTCAAACTTGGATCTTCCTGAGCCATTTGCTGGGCTTGGTGATGGAAATAGGCAATTAGCATCGTTCCCTGATGCTCTGGAATAAAAGCTTGAATCGCTGTCGGTAAAAGGTGTTTACGTGCCATCACCAACCCTTCTGTTACGTGCTTTTTGATAATCTCTGCACTCTTCCAAGGGTCTTTAATTTCTGTATCGTGTTTATTCGGCCCTCCCATTTGATTTTCAATAAATCCAAGTGGGTCGTGCATTTTGCCAATATCGTGGTATAGTGTTCCAGCCCTAACTAGTTCAACATTGCATCCTAGTTCTTTGGCAGCAGCTTCGGCAAGGGTAGCTACAAATAACGTATGTTGAAAAGTTCCAGGAGTTTCTGTAGCGAGTCGTTTTAATAAGGGCCGATTAGGGTTCGCCAACTCTGCTAAACGGATGGGAGTGACTAAATCGAAAACTTTTTCGAGATAAGGACTCAACCCTAAAGCCACAACACTCCAGCCTAAACCGGATAAAGCAAAAAATCCAGCTTCTCGGAGAACGATATACCAGGTTGAACCAAATGCTTGACCAATTAAGATTTTAACAATCAGGTAAATGCCGCCCTGAGTTAAAGCGATCGCAAGCCCTAATAATGCCAATTCTTCACGCGATCGCAATCGTTGCGCGATGTAACTACCTAATATTGCCCCACCAGCACCAGCTAAAAGCGCAACTTTGCTCATATCCAAGATAACAGCTAATATCGGCAACAACAGTCCAACAACTGTTAACCCTAAAGTCGGACCGTAGAAGCTTCCCAACAATAAACCAAGGGCGCTCCAAGTGGTGTAAGGCAATCCCATTGTCACCAATCCTGGCACACTTAGAGTTAGCAATAAAACTAATAGGCGATCGCGTTGTCGTAATTCATAATCAACATGGCGTTCTACCCAGACAAAAATGCCAATGGCGATCGCAATCAAGCCTCCTAACTTCAACAACCCCCGCCATTTTACCTCTCGGCGAACCAGGCGATAATGCTTCAGCACCTCTAAGTTCCATGCAGTAATTTGCACTCCTCTTTTGACAATTACCTCACCATGCCGTACCTCTTCCATTACAGGTGGCACTCCAGCAGCAGCCTTTTGAGCGTTTACTCTCGTTTCTTCTTCATCTTTTTGCAGATTCGGCTTGAGTACAGCTAACAACAGGTTCTTTGCCAAAGGTTGGGCGGATTCTGGTACAAGGGACTGCAATTGTAAACTCACCGCATCCTGTAAGATATTTTTTGGCAGTCCTTGTGGGATGCCTTGAGTGAGAATCCGCTCTGCACTTTGATGGATTCCCATTTGTGTTTTTTCCCACTCCACATCTGACAAATCCAAAAGGAATGATTCCTCGTATACTGCTTCTGGGGTAACAGTCTCTAACTGTAAAAGTTTGGTAGTAGCTTCAGTGTATCTTTTGCGTGTTTGGGAAATTTGGGCAATCAGTAAGGATAAGTTTTTCTCAGAAGTTGTGAGGCGGTAAGATTCTAGTTCTGCAACTGCTTGCGTAAAATCAGTGCTTTGAGAAAAATCAACTGGCTCTGTTTTCTGTGGTGTTGTGCGCGGTTGGCGTTCCTGATTGGGTGCAGCTATAGATGATGGACGGGATGAGGTGGTTTGTCCTGTTCCTTTCTTTTGCTGATTTTTACTATTTTCTACGGCAACTTGTACCGCTTGCCATTCTGAGTCATTACAAGAGCGGAGATAACGCTGGGTAGAGATGGGCAAAACTACAGAATCAAAAAAAGGAAAAGCTCCAGCAACAGCGCGAATTTCGTTACCATCATCTAGAAGTTGTTGCAAATTTTCGTTGATTTGTTCGTTCATTCGCGCATCCAGCATCAACACTTGTAAGGAGCTTCTACTGACGGCTTTGCGCTCGGCTTCTGTTTTTTTCTGATCTTCAATTTTAGCTGTATAAGGCGCTGTAATAGTTTGGGGCGCGGGATGTCCTAGTTGGAGTTGAGTTTGGTTGTATAATTTTTGCCCAATAACGCCTGTAAGGGATAATACAGCGATCGCTAAAATTCCTAAAGAGCGGTGTTCATGCACCCAATCTAAACAGACCGAATAAATACTACTCTTAGTTGTTACCGATTTTGCCTTTGACTGGAGCGCTCTTTCTTGTTTTCGACGAGCGCTTTTGTCATTGCTTTTGGATAAAAATAAGATTACATTCTTCTGGAAAGTCCTTAAAAGTTGCTTTCTATCGCTTTTACTTTTGGGACTTCTCATTAACTTTCCTTTACGGCGTAGTCCTTTGTACTGTCGCCGCCAGTGAGTCAATTGCTGGGTTAAGAACTGCAAAAATTCCTGCATTTTCATTATCTCTGCCTGCAATTGCCTACTTTGATAGCTCAAAAAAAAGACAATCATCAGGGAAATTTCATCTGCTACTGTTGCAACTACGGTGACGGAGGCTAATTAAAGCTGATTTGCCACAATAGCTACTGACAGAATCTGTCTGAGGTTTGCTGAAAAGTTCTAGTATATAAGACTAGTACACTATAGCAATGGGCAAAAGCCCCTTGTCTAGTTAATTGAGATGGTAGCTGGATTTAATTCAAGCTGTCCTAATTATGTTTTAAGCTGTTGTGCCTTTAATTTGCACTAATATTTTTTCAATATGATTTTGGGGTGGGCCGAAAAGCCCGCCCTGATAGTGCAAGTTGTATACGTAACAGCTTATCAAGCTAATTTTGAGAGTTTAGTACCCGCACCATTTTTCGGTGGAAATAAAATTAACGTGATCGAATAACGCGAGGAGCTGCGTAAACTGAAAGCAAAGCCTCCTCACATCCCTGTGTTAACTCTCTGGGATTTAGGTCAATATCATACACTCCTGACCACACCGCCACAAATGCATCGGTCAATTTTAACATTTGGGAAAAGCTAGTTAATCCCCATACTGGAGAATTCCTTTGCAACAGCAAGACTTGCCAATTTACAGGAATTCCGCTTATACCGTTATATGCTCCTGATAAAGCACCAGCAATTGCACCTGTAGCCTGTGAGCTTAGAGATGTAGCATCTTGCACTTTAGAATTGCCATTGTGAGTAGCCTGCAAAACCGCAAGGCGAAAGTCTTCTAAGGTACTCAAAAAGCAGTAAAATGCCATAGCAATAGTGTTACTGAGTTTTTCTTCCCTAACAAACTCAGCTTGCGCCCTTGACAATCCTGCCCCTTGCTCTAATAAATTCTGGACTTTTAATAATTTTTTTGGTATGGATGTCGGTGTTTCACCAAGAAAAGAAATTGTTTGTGGGATGAGGGTTAGAGGGTCGAGTTTTTCAGTTAGAGCAAGAGATATCGCATAAGCTACCGCGAGTGTTCCATCCCTTACTACTGGATCATCTTCCCAGATTTTTAGTACACGCAGCAAATTTTGTCGCAGCTTAATCGGATTTTCGTGAAAAAAAAGTGCTATTGGTAGTGTGGCAATAATTATTTTTATCGATATATCATCAGCTGCTAAATGAAGAGATTCTTGCTGCTGACGCGCTATCCAATCATCTAAATCTAATTTACCCAAATTAATTAAACTCTCAGTACCCAGAATCGCCATTCTGCCTAAGTCTAGGTAACTCTGAGACTGTATTTTACCATCAGATGTTAAACTTCCACCCAGAAATGCTCCGAGGAAAGTACCTCTAAATCGACTTATAGGAGAGTAACGCATAGAATTTTAGATTTTGGGTTGCACCTTTGGTGCGCTTCTAGCGTAACTTAGATTTGGGATTGAATAATTTAATTCCAAATCTAAACTCTAAAATCGATTCATTTTTCATGCTTTACGTTTCATTTTTTCTTAAATGATTTACCAAAGCTTGTAAGCCCAACAAGTAACTTTGAACACCAAAACCACTTATTTGCCCGATCGCAACTGGGGCGATGTACGAATGATGGCGAAAATCTTCCCGGCGGTAAATATTACTCAGATGCACTTCGACTGTGGGCAAGTTAACAGCCGCGATCGCATCTCGCAATGCCACACTTGTGTGAGTATATGCCCCCGCATTAATCAAAATTCCTTGATGTTGTCCTAATGCCTCATGAATAGTATCTACTAAAATTCCTTCATGATTTGACTGCAAGGGAAAAACTTTCACCTGTAACTTGAATCCTTCTTCTTCTAACAGGCGGTTAATTTCAGCTAGTGTCAACGAACCATAAATTCCTGGTTCTCGCTGTCCTAGCAAATTTAAGTTTGGCCCATGCAGTGCCAGAATGCTTAAGGGTTGTAATGTCGAGTTCAGCACTTTGGATCTAGTGGCGACGACGCGAGCGATCGTTCACAGGAATCGGAATCAGTTCCGGTTCCGGTTCAGCCTCTGGCCCTAACAGGCTCTCAATCAGCCTGCGTGCTAATTCCTTAAGCTTTTCCAGCACCTTTTCTATATAGTCCATGAACTGAATGCTCCTGAGATACTACCTCAAATTTTGATTAACAGGTACGCAGAAAATGGCACATTGTCGTACCTCTGGCTTCCAACCGGGCACAGACACAATCCCGTTTTTGGGACATAAGCCACTTCTAAAATTTGGCGTTGTGTTCTCCCTTACTTTTTAGAGTATCACACTTGCAACCTACAGAACTGCATCCTATCAAGGATAAATATCAAGGGTCAAGAGTTTAAAGATCGGACTTTGGACTCTTGACTACGAATTTTAGATTTACGATAGCGTAGCCTTAGCCTTAGCGTTAGCGAGTCATCGAGCGTCCGTAGGAGCGTCTTTTAGATTTTAGATTTTGCCTACAAGGGGGAGCCCACTGCGGTGGACGGATTCTCCGGCATAAAGCAAGTGGCATCGGGGTATGAACCGCAAAATTCTTTTAATCCAAAATTCGAGTTGCACTGGAAGCGCACCAAAGCTATGACCCAAAATCCAAAATTAGTTGACTTACAGTTAGCCTTCTGTGACTTTCTTTTTCGCAGCCGTCGTTGACTTAGCAGTTGACTTAGCAGTTGACTTAGATTTGGAAGTCGTTGATTTAGTCGTTTTGCGAGTCGATTTCGCTGTCGATGCCTTAGCGCTCAACAAGTTAAGCGCTTCAGTCAGAGTTATATCTTCTACAGTTTGACCTTCTGGGATACTCACATTAGTTTTGCCATGCTTGATGTAAGGGCCATAAGGGCCATCGTAGATGTTAATTGTTTCCCCGTCCTCTGGATGTGGGCCCAATTCGCGTAAGGCTGCCTTGGACTTGCTGTTGGTGGAACTGCGTCCCTTTTTGGGTTCGGACAATAGTTCTAATGCACGTTCTAGGCTAATTGTCAATACATTGTCAGCAGCTTTAAGGGAACGGTAATCTTTCCCTTCCTTACCCTGGTCATGAACCACATAAGGGCCAAAGCGTCCCAAACTTGCTTGGATTTTGCTGCCTGTGACTGGGTGAACTCCCAATGTCCGGGGTAGTGCCAATAGACCAACAGCCATTTCCAGGGTAACGGTTTCTGGGGTGACACCCTTGAGTAGAGAAGCTTGTTTCGGTTTGGGGTTTTCGTCGGTTTTATCGCCCAATTGGACATAAGGCCCATAAGCACCGATTTTCACATAAATCGGTTCGCCAGTTTCGGGATGCCGACCAACCTGGTCAGGACCTGTGGTTTTTTGCCGCAGCAATACTTCTACCTGTTTGGGGTCGAGGTCTGCTGGTGTCAAGTCTTTGGGAATTGAGGCGGTGATTACCCCCTCACCATTTGTAACTTCAATGTAGGGGCCATATTTACCAATACGGACTTTGGCATCTAGATTCTCCAGTTCTACAGTCCTAGCTTTGGTGGCATCAATTTGACTTTCCCGTTCTTTTACCAGGGTTTCTAGCCCTTTTTCTCCCAGATAAAATTTCTGCAAGTAGGGTAGCCATTTTGCTTCACCTGTGGCAATGTCATCAAGGGTTTGCTCCATCTTCGAGGTAAAACTGGGATCAACGATGTCTGGGAAATGTTTTTCCAGTAAGTCGGTGACGGCGAAAGCGGTGAAGGTAGGAATGAGAGCGTTACTCACCAAATGGGCATAACCTTTGTCGATAATTGTGCCAATGATGCTGGCGTAGGTACTGGGACGACCGATACCTTCACTTTCTAAGGTTTTCACCAAAGAAGCTTCGGTGTATCTAGCTGGGGGTTGAGTTTCGTGTCCAACTGCTTCCAGTTCTGTACAATTCGGATGATCTCCCACTTTCAGATTGGGCAAAATTACTTCCTGGTCTTCCAGTGCTGCTTCTGGGTCATCTGAACCTTCGACGTAGGCACGTAAATATCCAGGAAATTCAATCCGTTTGCCAGAAGAACGGAATCCAGCATCCTCAACTTGCAATTGCACGCTAATTTGAGTTTGGCGGGAATCAGCCATTTGACAGGCGACAGTCCGCTTCCAAATCAAATCGTAAACGGCAAGTTCTCGACCGCCCAAACCAGTTTCTTGGGGGGTGCGGAAGGTGCTACCTGCTGGACGAATTGCTTCGTGTGCCTCTTGTGCGCCTTTGGATTTGGTGGTGTATTGCCGGGGTTGGGGACTGAGGTATTGTTGACCGTAAAGCTTTTCTACAGAACTCCGAGCTGCTGCGATCGCTTGATCTGACAAATGCACCGAATCTGTCCGCATATAGGTAATATACCCTTGTTCGTACAAGTTCTGGGCAACCCGCATCGTGTCACGGGCTGAGAGGCGCAGTTTCCGGTTAGATTCTTGTTGCAACGTCGAGGTGGTAAACGGTTGCGACGGTTTGCGCGTCACTGGGCGTTCTTCAATGTCGGTAACACTCCAAGTTTTCCCTGTTAGGCGTTCCTTGAGGGCTACGGCTTGGTCTTCGTTGAGCAACAAGACATTACGACCTGCGATAATTTCTCCAGTCGCTGCGTCAAAATCGCTGCCGTTAGCAATTTTGGTTCCTGCCAATGTTACCAACTGGGCACCAAAAGGGGTTTTTTCCTTTGACAAACTGGCTTTCAAATCCCAGTATGTACCCTCATGGAAAGCGCGGCGTTGGCGTTCTCTAGTGACTAAAAGCCGCACAGCTACAGATTGCACCCGCCCAGCAGATAATCCCCAGGCGATCTTTTTCCATAGCAGGGGAGACAGGGTATAACCCACGAGTCGATCTAAAATCCGCCGCGTTTCTTGGGCGCGAACCAACTGCTCATCAATTTGACGGCAGTCTTTCAGAGCTTTTTTGATCGCCTCTTGGGTGATTTCGTGAAACACCATCCGCTTAGTCGGAACTTTCGGCTTCAGCAATTGGTATAAATGCCAACTAATGCTTTCACCTTCCCGGTCTTCGTCTGTTGCCAGAATCAGTTCATCTACATCTTTAAGGGCTTCTTTAAGCTGGGTGACAATTTTCTTTTTGTCTTTCGGGACAACATATACCGGTTCAAAGTCGGCGTCCACATTTACCCCTAGCTGCGCCCATGTTTCCCCCTTGACGGCAGCAGGAATTTCACTAGCCGACTGGGGTAAGTCACGCACATGACCCATAGACGCTTCCACCCGGTAGCCTGATGGCAGGTAGTTGCGAATGGTACGAGCTTTGGTTGGAGATTCGACGATGACGAGAGTTGACATGGAAATTTCAATAAAAAGAATAGCTACTAAGCTAAACAGTCAAATTGAGGTAATTTTTGCAAATTGTCAAGATAAAAGGTCGCGCTTAGGGCGGTGCTTTAATCCTCACATAAACTGTCTGCTTGGGAGAAAATCCCCTGAACTTGTGGCCCAGTCTGTCCCAAAGGATAGAGAAGGCTACGCTGGGTGTGAATTTCCAGCTATTTCAATCTTTAACTTATCTAACGCATAATTGGCGACTACAGTTTTAAAATTTGGGGATTGGGGACTGGGGAATGGGGAATGGGGACTGGGAAGAATAACTATTTATTGCCCAATGCCCAATGCCCAATGCCCAATACCCAATGCCCAATGCCCAATGCCCAATGCCCCATTCCCAATTCCCACTTTCATATAGCTTGTGCCAAAATTAAACCAAACTTGAGAGCAAAAGCGAAGTGGAGTTTGTATCCATGTCAGGAAAGCAAAACTATGAAACCAATTCGTCAAGGTGATGTAATTTTACTGCCTGTGCAGCAAATTGAAGGACAAAAAATACCTCACTTAACTTTGGCAGAAGGCGAAGTTACGAGGCATAAGCATCGCATTACTGAGGGAAGCGCAGAATTATACGATAAAGATAGCACGCTTTACTTACGTGTGTTTTCAGAGTCGGCATTGCTAGCCCATGAGGAGCATAAAGCTATTTCTATTCCCCAAGGTGATTGGATGGTGAAAATTCAGCGAGAATACGAGCCTGAAGGTTGGCGATATGTCGCTGATTGAAAATTTAACGCCTGAGCAAGAGGCTTTGATTCCAGTTTATCGGGAAAAGTGGAGAGCGATCGCGCTTTCAACTGAGCGAATTGATAAAGAAAAGGCGGCGGAAGTCGTTAAAGCTGCATATACAGCGATCGGTAAACAACAGCCGGAAATTATTTTTTGTGACAGTCCTTATGCAGGTTTGAAAATTATTCTTAAAAAACGAAATAATAAATTAAATTCGAATAACATAAATTTAAATAATAATTTAATTAACTATATTTCTACAGCTTTAGTTAATAAAAGTTCAAAAACATTATATCAACTAGATAGGCAGGTTATTAGGCAATTAACTATTTTTAGACTAGATTTTATTATATCTGAATATGTATTTGAAAAAAAATCAAAATTCAAAATTCAACCTAAGATGAATTTAGATCGTCTTTGGTTAAAATCACAAAAGTTGGCTAGTGATTGTTGTTGGTTAGATTTTTATATATCTGTCTTAAATTGTTCTTACAGCAAAATAAGATGGAAAACCTTACAGTCTCTATCAAGATTTTGTGGTTGGATTTCTCCATTTGAAAACCTTTGTATTATCTGCGATCGCCCCCTTCACCTGCGCTTCGACAATCAAAACCGCCTCCACGCTGAAGGTGAACCCGCCATTGAATTTACTGATGGATATAGCCTCTACTCCTATCACGGCGTAACCTTGTCTGAAAAATACGGTAAAATCCACCCGCAGCAATGGCAAGCTACTTGGCTTTTAACAGAGGAAAACGCCGAACTACGCCGAGTGTTAATTCAGGGTATTGGTTACACTAGAATCTGCCAAGAACTACAAGCTGTTGAATTAGATACTTGGCAAGAATATACTCTATTAAAAATTGATGCTGATGTTGATGAAGGATCAATTCATTTACTAAAAATGACTTGTCCCAGTACAGGCTTTATTCACGCCTTGCGAGTTCCACCGAATATGAACTCAGCGCGTGAGGCAATTCGCTGGGTGAATTGGGGTGTAGACCCAGAGGCATTTGGTGTGCAAACCTGAGTTTATCAAGCCCAGCTTTTTTATTGGGTTTTATTTTTGAGACTACACACAAAATATAGTGCTTCTCGAATGGAAGCAATACATTTTGACCTCTCTCCAAACCTCTCCTAAAAGGAGAGAGGCTTTGAGACTTACTCCCCTTCCCTGCTAGGGAAGGGGCTGGGGGTTAGGTTTGTATTTCATGCAATTGAGAACCGCTATAAAAGACGCAAATTTATTTTTTGCGTCTTCTTTTCTTTGGAGTTTTGAAAATTAGAAACTGAATGTGGTTCTAAGTGCGCCAATCACAACATCATCGTTGTTATTGTTATGATCTGGAGATGTTAACCAGATGACTCCTGGGGTAATAGTGATATTGTCACTCAGCTTATACTGGTAGAACGCCTCAAGATGATAGGATGTATCGGGATCTGCATCTAATCCTGCGATATTAGAACTTGTTAATCTAGGTTCTACACCGGCAATAATACCAGCCAAACTTCCTTCTTTACCGAGGTCAGGGAAGCCGAGGGTAACGGCATAGTTCCAAATATCAACTTCTCCACGGTTTCCAGTCAAAGTACGGCTGTTGGTGTATCCAGCCCAACCACCTAAAACTATGTTATTAGTGATGCCGATGGATGCTTGGACACCGTAAGAATTACTGGAAAATCGGGAATCTAGGGTACCATCGCCATTTATATCTAAGGGCGCGAGAGTTGCTGCATTGCTACCAGTGAGTAGTGGTTGGTTGTAGGAATTGATGTAAGTTAAACCAATAGAAATGCGATCGCTTGGTTTAACTGTCACCTGTGCCAACGCACCGTAAGATCCATTAAACAAACCATTATTGGGTGTAGGGTCATTAGCTGTACCACTCAAATACCCTAAACTCAGTGCCAATTTATCACTGAACTCGTGTGTTACTCCCAAACCCGCGCCGTTGATCTGGCCATAAATTGGGTTACGTGTACCAAAGGTGGATAAAGCACCAAAAGCGCCATCACCATCAAAGAGATTAACAGTACTGGTAAGATCATCTGCTGCACCTGCGTTAGCGATCGCAACAACCTCTGTTTTTTCACCTAACGGAAATCTGTAGAAAAGCGCGTCTATCGCAGCATTAGTAGTACCGTCCTCGCCAGCAAAGAATAAATTACCCTCTGGCGTACCAATATTTGGGCTGAGAATATTATTAGCCTGGATTCTGGTGAACAGTGTATCTTTTCCTGTGAAGCTGGTCACAAATTCTATCCGCGCCCTAACCCCTAAAGTTGTATTTTTGTCTGTAATTTCTGCACCGTTCACTGTATTTCCTGACAAAACATCGCTAACGACAGCAACAACTTGTCCTTGCAATTTGGTTGTGGTTGAGAACTGATTCGCCTCCAATTCAGCAGTTTTAGCTTCTACTGCATCTACACGACCTCGGAGTGTCACTAGTTCTGCGGAAAAATCTTCTTGCAGCTTTTGTAATGTTGCTAAATCTTGTTTGTTAGCTAAATCGCCTGTGGCTGTAGCAATAAGTTCGTTAACGCGATCGAGACAAGCATTTAAACCAGCAGCGAACTCATATCGCGTTAATGCGCGATTACCACGATAAGTACTATTTGGGTATCCTGCAATACATCCATATCGCTCAACCAACGACTGCAATGCTTGGAATGCCCAGTCAGTAGGTTGTACATCAGAAAATTGAGATACGGAAGTAACTTGCCCTGTTATCTGAGTGTTTGTGTCTGGACTAGCTAAAACTTGCGGTTTATTGATTTCAGACGTAGCGGATGTTTCACCTGCAAATGCAGCAGTATTCACAAATAGCATTGCACAGCAGACTGCTGGACTAACTAGCAGATATTTCCAGAAATTTTGCATTTTTCTCCTCACACTGATCTTCAATTCACACCCAAAGCACGTTTTTTTAACGTGTATTTCATGCAAATATTTCTCAGTAATATTATCAGAAAGAAACAACCTTTTTAACAAAAAAAGTCAAGAAATCCTAATTATTCAAGGGAAACTAAATTGCGGAGGCTGTACCACTTGACAAAGTTTTGTTGTTACTCATTACACAGGAAACTGAGAATGATATTATGTATTGGAAATGAGAATGAGAATTATTATAGTCTAAAATTTAGAATAAGTCTCATAGACTTGCATCCATTTGGAGGAGGAAAACACCGTGATGATCAATGGCAAAGGGCTGATCAGAGGAAGACAAAGAAGCGGCATCTTGTCCATAATGACTCTACTAATGTTGTCAATGATTGCTGGCTGTAGCCAATCGAATCAGAATCAGGGAACAATACCTGAACAGTCACCGCAAGCACAGGCAACTGTATCCACCCCGGTAGCGCAATTAGGAAAAACTAAAGTTGTGACGACATTTTTGCCTATATATTTGTTTACTAAGGCAGTAGCTGGGAATGTAGCAGATGTAGAAATTCTAGTGCCGCCTGGTACGGAGGTACATGAATACCAAGCGACACCAGAAAATGTCAAAGCGATCGCAACCGCGAATGTGTTAGTAAAAAATGGTTTAGGTTTAGAGGAGTTTTTAGAAAATACGGTCAAAAATGCCCAAAATACCAAATTAGCTGAAATTGATGCCAGCAAAGGTATTAAACCCTTAAATGAAATTTCACCCGTTGTAAAAACAGCGAAGGAGGAAGAAAACCACGAACACGCCCAAGGTAATCCTCATGTTTGGTTAGATCCAGTTTTGGCAAAACAACAGGTAACTAATATTCGGGATGGATTAATTGCTGCTGATCCGGCAAATAAAGCTACTTATGAAGCAAATGCTGCGGCTTATATTAAAGAATTAGAAAGTTTAAATAATGAATTTCAACAGACTTTACAAAAAACTCCTAGTTGCACCTTTATTACCTTTCATGATGCGTTTCCCTATTTAGCAAAACGCTATAACCTCAAGCAAGTTGCTGTGGTGCAAATTCCCGAAGATCAACTTTCACCCACTGATGTGCAAAATGCAGTCAATGCTGTGAAAAAGTACAAAGTTAAAGCTTTGTTTAGTGAACCAGGAGTAGATAATAAACTCCTAAGTAGCCTCTCCAAAGACTTGAAATTAACTTTGCGTCCTCTGGATTCCCTAGAAACTGGCGAAACAGATCCGCAGCATTATTTCAAGGCAATGAAAGCTAACTTACAAATTTTGGAAACTTCGTGTAAATAGGTTTGTCATTTGTCCTTTGTCATTTGTCCTTTGTAAAAACTAACGACCAATGACCAACGACCAATGACCAATGACCAATGACCAATGACCAATGACCAATGACTAATGGCTAATGACCAATGACTAATGACATTGCTATTTTAAAAGTAGAAGGATTAACTGTCTATCAAGGTAGTTATCTAGCTGTTCGAGATGTTTCTTTTGAATTGTTACCAGGAACAGATACAGCTATTGTTGGCCCCAATGGTGCTGGTAAAAGTACTCTGGTAAAAGCGGTTTTAGATTTGATACCTCGAAGTGCTGGTACGATTGAAATTTTCGGTCGCCCAATTGCAAGGTTGGGGCGTTTGCGTCATTTATTGGGCTATATGCCTCAAAATTTCATCTTTGACCGCAGCTTTCCTATTTCTGTTAGCGAATTAGTGGGACTGGGATGGGCAAAAGAAGGAAAAAAGGGAGATTTATTTTTTTCCAAGCTGTGGAAACAAGACAGAGAAAAATCGGCAGCAGTAGTAGAAGCTTTACGGCGAACCGATGCTTATCATTTACAGCATCAAGCTATTGGTACTCTTAGTGGTGGTCAACTTAAGCGGGTGTTGTTGGCTTATTGTTTGGTAATGCCTCGGAAACTGTTGGTACTCGACGAAGCCTTTGCTGGTGTTGATGTGCAAGGTTCAGCAGATTTTTACGCTTTGCTAAATGAATTAAAGCGAGAGGAGGGTTGGACGGTATTACAAGTTTCTCATGATATTGATATGGTAAATCGCCATTGCGATCGCGTGCTTTGCCTTAACCAAAGCATTGTTTGTACTGGTAAACCGGAAATTGCCCTTTCACCGCAAAACCTGTTAGCAACATACGGCCCAGGTTTCAGCCGTTACCAGCACCAACATTAAAGCTTATAAATATGAATTTCTTCAATGATTGTCAGATAGCTTGGCTTGCGATCGCCAGTAGTAATGACTTGGTAAGCTTGTTAACATTCCCCTTCATGCAGCGTGCGATCGTCGGTGCTGTGTTAATGGGAATACTTGGCGGGATGTTGGGTAGTTTTGTCACCTTGCGCCAGTTGTCCTTTTTCAGCCACGCCGTTGGTCATGCAGCATTAGTAGGTGTGGCATTAGGTGTACTACTCCAAATAAATCCTACTTGGATGCTGTTACCTTTTACCTTGGTTTTCGGGGTTATTGTTCTCTATTTCATCGACAAAACCGACTTAGGTAGCGATAGTGTCCTTAGCATAGTGCTATCTGGGGCATTAGCGATCGGTGTGATTCTCACTAGCTTGATTAAAGGATATCGCGGCAACTTGATGGCTGTGCTGTTCGGGGATATTCTAGCGATCGATACCACAGATTTGATTTTGACGCTGTTAGTACTTGTGGGAGGTAGCATATTTTTACTATCAACCTTGCGACAGCAAATTTTATTGACCCTTAACCCTGATGTAGCACAAGTCCAAGGCGTTCCTGTCCAATTGTATCGCTATGTATTTGTGGTTTTGCTTTCACTCGCCGTTGCCGTAGCGATTAAAGCTGTCGGCGTTTTACTAGTGAACGCTTTTTTGGTTATTCCCGCCTCTACTGCCAAATTGATGAGTCACCACTTTAGCCGCTTTCTAGTCATATCGGTCATAGTTGGTTCCATCAGCAGCATTGCTGGCATCATTGTCTCTGGTATTTTCAACCTTGCTTCTGGCCCAAGTATTGTTCTTGTACAATTCCTGCTATTTATAGCCGTTTTCATCTGGTTTAAGTTGAATTTGAAAGCTGCATAAATCTTTTTTCTCCAAGGGCTTGCTATATTTTGGGATGTTTGCTACATTGATTAATCGTGGCTCACAAAAGCCCCAGCCGGGATAGCTCAGTTGGTAGAGCAGAGGACTGAAAATCCTCGTGTCACCGGTTCAAGTCCGGTTCCTGGCATCACTTACAGACAAAAACACTTCTGGCATCCTGCTTCCACTCGCAGTAGACTTGCATCCAACATAAATAAATCGTTGGTAGCATTAGTAGCGGTAACACGCGTTATCTCTACCGTTGACAGCAAGACAGAAAAAAGGGTAAGGATTCTCACTATCCCTACCCTGACGGTAAACGTACACACTGTTAACGGACAATGACGATGAGTGAGGAAGAGAGTAACGCTACGCCGTAGAACCGTGCAAAGTTGTGTGTATTTGTTTGCAGCAGTGACAACAGTCGTAGCGTTACTGGGTGGTTCCCCCGCCCTCGCATACCCCTAGTCTATTGTCGTCCTCCGTTCTCAACAGCGATGATTGTTAGGCAATGCCATAGCAACAGATTCTCGTGTTACTGCGATCGCCTAACCGTGAGTATTGCGTACTCTGGAAACCTATAGGTATCGAAGTCAAGCGTGCATCAACCGTGATGTGTTCCAAGGTGCGCTATAAGATATGTCTTATATACTTGTTGAACTATCCAACAAAGCATTGGTGCAAAGCACTTTGTCACATCGATTTCTTGCCGATGACTACCTTTTTTATCACCTGCGTCTCGATACCATTCCCTCAATCTTTGCCGGACTGTATTTTCTTTCTCACCCAGTAGTTCTGCTAAAAATACTGCTACTGTTGTTAGACCTGGGGAAAAGCATCATTCCCAGATCCATTACTCCACATTGCCAGTACCTTCGCCTGTCGCTGACTTAAATGTGGTAACTTTGCGCTAATGATCGCTATGCAGCTGTTTAAACCTGAATACTTGTTTATGACCTGCTTTATGTCACGATGTTTTATTCTATCTTCTACCCTTTTCTAAAAACCTGCCCTTGAAAGGGGGGGATGAGTGAGATGAAAAGAATAACTCTCAACTCCTAACTTTTTACTCTTAACTCTCTATAGCGGTTTGCGATCGCATGGATCATAGATCAATACAGTTCAGTTAAGCATTTTTTTTCTATTTCTTCTCTTCCTTCGTGTCCTTTGCGTCCTTTGCGGTTCGTTAAAAAATTCACTTTGACAAAGAGTAAAGCCTTAACTGAACCGTATTGGATCATAGATAATTCGTAGGGTAGTATCTGAACTTCTCTTATGATTGCCGTTTCTCTATAAGACACTAGTACCGCAAGGCGGAATTAAAAATTAAAAATTAAAAATTAAAAATGAATACATCGTAAGCATTTCATTGATTTAGAATGGGTGGTTTATTTCCGCCATGTTGTCTAGGTTAACGCTAACGATGGAATTACTTACTATAGTTTCTTCTGGGGAATTGACCCTTCAACTCCCTCAACATACCAATCCATCGCCAATTGTCCTCGATCTTCCAACACCTTACCATTTGGTACTCGCACCACCCCTTTTTGGTCTTTCACCGGCCCATCAAAAGGATGTGCAGTACCCTGAATAAACTCATCGCGCTTCGCATTCACTAGTTGTTGTACCTCTACCGGAATCGCCTGATTCATCGGCGAAATATCCACTATTCCTTGACCAATGCCATCCCAAACGTTTTGAGATTTCCAAGTATTACTCATTACAGCTAAGGCTTTATCTGTATAGAACTTGCCCCATTTGTTAATAATTGATGTCAGGTGGGCTTTTTGAGCAAACTTGCTCATATCACTGTTGTAGCCAAAAGCATAAATGCCTTTTTCTTCAGCTAATTGGATAACAGCGCCAGAGTCGGTATGCTGCGTCAATATATCTGCACCTGAATTGACCAAAGCAATAGCTGCTTCTCTTTCTTTAGCTGGATCGTACCAACTTTGTACCCAAAGTACCTTAACTTTTGCTTGGGGATTTGTTAAGCGCATTCCTTGTGTAAATGCACTGATTCCCCGAATTACCTCTGGAATTGGGTATGCGCCAATAAAACCAACTACATTTGATTTTGTCATTTCGCCAGCAATCATGCCGGTTAAGTAACGCGGTTCTTCAAAACGTCCTAGATAAGTGCCGACATTGGCAGCACGTTTGTATCCTGCACAGTGTTCAAAAATAACATCACCAAATTCTTTAGCGACTTTAATTGTTGGGTTCATATACCCAAAGGAAGTGGTAAAAATCAACTTGTTACCATCTAATGCTAGTTGGCGAATTATCCTTTCAGCGTCAGCACCTTCATTGACATTTTCGACAAAGGTAGTTTTTACTTTATCGTTAAGATTGGCTTCCATATCTCTGCGACCTAAATCATGGGCATAAGTCCAACCAAAATTACCCACAGGCCCCACATAAACAAATCCCACCTTGAGAGGTTCATTTACCACCACAGGCGACGCTGAGGGAGAAACCTCACCCGACAATTTGGAATTTTTGCCTTGAACACAACTCGTTAAAGCAAAACTAGATCCTGCTAAAGTGACATACTTTAGAAAATTCCGACGATCCATATTTTATTGATGGGGTTTACTTGCTGAAAAATATTTTTCTGATTTCTAGTAACGACAGATACACTCTTGACTTAATTTTAGCTCTTGTTTTTTGCCGTTAACTTACTACCAAAAGAAATCAAATAATGGTTGATATTATACAAAAGCACGATACTTTTTAATGAAAAAAAGAGAATGAGGTAGAAGCATTAATAACCAATGTCCAATGCCCAATTTTACTAATCTGGAGGTTTTTAATGAACTTATTTGAGCTTTTAGCAGGGGAAGATAATCATTCAGCCCTCGTTACACCTGGGGGGCGATCGCTAACTTATAAGCAATTGCGCGAAAATATTGTTGAACTCGTATCCCAACTCAACAGCTTTGGATTGACACGGGGA
The DNA here is from genome assembly GCF_014698055.1 of Nostoc sp. FACHB-133. Lineage (NCBI taxonomy): Bacteria > Bacillati > Cyanobacteriota > Cyanophyceae > Nostocales > Nostocaceae > Nostoc > Nostoc sp. FACHB-133. Next base: position 135,757 of record NZ_JACJSH010000012.1, on the reverse strand, counting down.
GAACGCATAGCCATTGCCATGACTAACGGTTCACCAATGGCTATTACCTTTTTGGCTGCCGCCCTGTGTGGCACGGCTGCACCCCTAAATCCCAAATACAAACAAGACGAATTTGCTTACTACTACGAAGATACTCAGGCAAATGCCCTGATTACTTTGTCTGAGGAGCCAGAAGCAGCGATCGCCGCCGTCACACCCAATATGATGCTGATTAATGCCAAGGTAAATACTGACGGCACATTGAGCTTTGAATTAGTCAAAACAGGCTCAAAACCAAGAGAATCATCGAATTCCACAGCCCCCAATGCTGACGATCTAGCAATGATTCTTCACACTAGCGGCACTACTAGCCGTCCCAAACGTGTGCCGATTCGTCATCGCAACTTAATCGCCTCAGCCAACAACATCGTTGGTGCTTACTCACTCACAGCAGCTGATACTACACTTTGCCTAATGCCCCTGTTCCACGTTCATGGATTAGTGGGTTGTTTACTGTCAACCCTAGCATCGGGCGGCACACTAATTTGTCCCAATGGTTTTAATGCCTTGGAGTTTTGGAAACTAGTAGATACCTACAAACCTACCTGGTACTCCGCAGCGCCAACCATGCACCAGACAATTTTGGCCCGCGCTAGCCGCAACACAGAAATTGTCCAAGCTAATCGCTTTCGTTTCATTCGCTCTAGTAGCGCTTCCTTGCCCCCGATTATTATTGAACAGTTAGAGTCAACTCTTAATGCTCCTGTGGTGGAATCTTACAGTATGACTGAAGCATCCCACTTAATGACTACCAACCCCCTACCGCCAAAAGAGCGAAAACCAGGTAGTGTTGGTTATGGCTTTGGTGTGGATGTCGGCATTATGGATTCTGAAGGCAACCTATTATCTCAGGGAAGCTTGGGTGAGGTGGTGGTCAAAGCACCCAATGTCATTGATGGCTACGAAAACAACCCAGAAGCGAACGCCACAGCTTTTGTCAACGGTTGGTTCCGCACTGGAGATCAGGGTACTGTGGATGCAGACGGCTATCTCCGCTTGACTGGACGCATTAAAGAATTAATTAACCGGGGTGGAGAAAAAATTTCTCCCTTAGAAGTGGATGATGTTTTGCTGCGCCATCCCGCCGTCGCCGAAGCCTTAGCTTTTGCCATTCCCCACAAATCTTTAGGTGAAGATATCCACGCTGCTGTTGTCCTCAAGGGAGACGCTAGCGAAAAAGAACTTTTAGCTCACTGTTCAACTATGTTGGCAGATTTCAAAGTTCCGAAGCAAATTCACATTTTGGAGCAACTACCTCGTGGTGCTACGGGGAAACTGCAACGGTTAGCTATGGCGAAATTGCTTAACATAGGCTAAATCAGCGATACACTAAGGAAAATTCCTTGAGGAAGCGTCAATGGCACGGTCAAACGGGGTTCAAACTGAAATGTCTGCACAGGAATTGCCTACAATCTCAGATGAAGATACAGTCAAAGTTGAAGATTTGCCGGAACAAGTAGAGGATGTGCAAGATATTGACGACATCTTGAACTCACTCAAAACCTTGCTGAGTAGCCTAGAAAAGCTCCAAAAAGTCCGGCAGGAAGTGGGCGACATCAAACCGTTAATTGGGCGGATGCTTGATGGAGAACTGGTTGCTGGTGAAGAACTTGAGCAACTCAAGTCAGGTGTGAGCAGTCTTTCTCGCCTTGTGCGGGCTTACAATGACCATCAAATAGCGTTGGCTAAAGCCCAACCTGCAAGAAATTTGCTAGATCAAGTCCTCAAAGAGCGGAAAGCGAATTGAAACAAGAAGCGATCGCATTTTCTGAAATTAAAAAATGCGATCGCACCCCTAATTACCCAAATGTCTAAACACACATCAGCTTGTCGCAATCTGACGCTGTAAGTATATGGTTAATTCAACTTGTGGCTAGACGTTGTTAAAAATTATTGCTCATGAGCTTCAAAACACTGCAAAGATGGAAGAACCGGCAGAACATATCCGAACAGGAGACGGTTTTGTAGTTATTGCGGGAGAGTATAACCATTCCATTCAGCCAGGGTTGAGCAACCTGATGGATCATTATTTAGAAGAATACTTTTTCCGTCCGGCTAGTATTGTTTCTTACTCAGCTGGTGGCTTTGGAGGAGTACGGGCAGCAATACAGTTACGTTCTTTTCTGTCAGAGATGGGAATGACTACGATTTCAAGTATTTTTGCCATCTCTAAAATTGGAGAATCTCTGGATGAAGCAGGTACATCACAGGCGATCGCTTTGACGAAGAGAGTCGGTCAATTTTTGGATGAATTAGAGTGGTACGAAGAAGCATTGCAACGACAAAGATTTGAAAAAGGAAACCCATTCTAATCAAGCCAGGATAAGTATTTAGCTACAGTTATCATTTTTTCATGACTAAATCTGTGGTTTCATTTGAAGGATATCGAATTTTGCAAGATATCTACTTATGAGCATGAACGTTGCACCCGCCATTGTAGTACTAGGTCAAAATAGCGTGACAGTAGCACGCAAAATAATCAGCGTTCTACCTGGGGCGACGCTATACGGTTTAGCGGGTCGCACATCGGGAGTGGATGTCAGCTTTACTAATTTTGGCGACACGTTACGCGAGTTATTTGCTCAGGGAACGCCGCTAATTGGCATTTGTGCCGCCGGAATTTTAATTAGGACACTAGCTCCCATACTCTCGGATAAACAGCAGGAACCACCAGTGCTAGCTGTGGCTGAAGATGGTAGTGCTGTTGTCCCACTCTTGGGCGGACTTGGTGGGGTAAACGATTTGGCCCGCCTCATTGCCGAAGCGCTTGATGTTAAACCTGCAATTACAACTACAGGTGATTTACGTTTGGGTACAACGCTCTTGTCTCCTCCCCCCGGATACCGTTTAGCAAACCCAGACGATGCTAAGAAATTTATTTCAGATGTGCTAGCTGGGGCAGAAGTCAGACTAGAAGGCATAGCGCCTTGGTTGAGTGATAGTAAATTACCCATAAATCCCAATGGAGATTTGACCATCCAAGTTACGGAACGTTTGGTAACTCCTACAGCCAACTGTCTTGTGTATCACCCCAAAACTGTAGCGATCGCAATTAATGGCATCATTGATGATGCAGTAGCTTTAGTACAGCAGCTACTAGTTGATACCAAACTAGAAAAAATATCAGTCGCCGGGATATTTGCACCCATCGCTGCCGCAGCCGATCCCGGAATTCGTGCTGTAGCTAGCGCCTTGGGAGTACCTGCCCGCTTTTTTACCCCAAATCAGCTAGAAGGTCTGTTATCACAAGGTTATAGCCCTACCCAAGCAGTTGCGATCGCCGCCACAGGCACATCTCCATTATCTTCCTCATCTCCTGATGTTGCGATCGCCATTGCCCCCCAACCAATTGACCCCAACACCATCGGTCAGCCACGCGGAAGGTTAGCGATTATTGGTACGGGGCCTGGTGGTTCGCAATGGATGTCTCCAGAAGTCAAGGAGATACTCAAGTCGGCAACTGATTTAGTGGGTTATAAAACTTATTTAGATTTAATCGGTTCTCTGGCTGATGGCAAGCAACGGCATGAGTCTGACAACCGCGAAGAAGAAGCACGGGCAAAAATGGCCCTTGATTTGGCAGCATCTGGGCGATATGTCGCTGTGGTTTCATCTGGCGACCCTGGTATCTATGCAATGGCAACAGCAGTTTTTGAAGTGTGCGATCGCTATGCCAAACCCGAATGGGATAGTATCGACATTCATGTAGCACCAGGTATTTCAGCTATGCAGGCAGCAGCAGCAGCCATTGGTGCGCCCCTTGGACATGACTTCTGTGCTATATCCCTGTCTGATATCTTGAAGCCTTGGTCTGCCATCGAACAACGAATTGCTGCTGCTGCCGAGGCTGATTTCGTAATCGCTTTCTATAATCCTGTTTCCAAAGAGCGTACTTGGCAATTAGCAGAAGCAAGAAATATTTTGCTGCGACATAGAACACCGGATACCCCGGTAGTATTGGCGCGGAATCTCGGCAGACCAGGACAGACGGTGAAAGCGATCGCACTTGACCAGTTAACACCAGCAAGCGCTGATATGCGAACAATTATTCTCGTTGGTTCCACAAAAACCCGAACCATCAAACGCAGCGATGGTAATTTCTGGGTTTATACGCCGCGCCGTTATACGGAAGAATAAGCGTAAAAACAAGGCAAACTTCTCCTTTGCTGGGGTTAAATCCATTTTTCTGTGCGATCGCATAATAAAACCCCAGGACTGGGAATTCATTCCTGGGGCTGTTATACCTGACCACCTTTACCTTTTTAATATAAAAACCTTGTAAATATTGAACTTTCAAAAGACATATATATCTGTATTTTGTCCAAATATACTTTTACAATTAAGTCAATTCGTGTTATTATAAATTCGTTTTTTATAAAAATAAAATAAAAATAAAAGTTATTTTATACAATTAAAACTTAATCAGTTTGAGTATTTGTAAAAAGATATAATTCCAGTAAATATGTCCATTATCTTAGCTGAAATATCTTGATTTTTTGAGGTCAATAATTAACAATAAAAGCATCATGATTCATACATGATTGTAGCCGAAAAAGTGACAGAAGCCCTTATTTAAGTCCGCGAAAGCGGACTTTTTTGTATCTATACATAGGTGATTGCTATCTTTATAACCCAATACGGTTCATTTAAGGGCTACTGGCAAAAATTTTGGGGTTTTGAGACGCGATAAATCGCCGTCTCTACAAGTGTTTCTTTCTAAATCACTCTTAACAACCGATGAAAATTCAAATTTTTTGGAGATACTCAGGTGGTACACGATCCACTAACCAAACACCATTATCAGAACAATAGAAGATGTAACCCGCCTGATGCATTGTGGCAGCAGATATAGCAAAAACCACTGGTTTTCCATGTCTTGCACCAACAGTTTGTGCTGTTGCAATATCCTTTGATAAATGGACATGATGCCGTGACATTTTGCAAAGTCCTGTTTCCATAATTGAATCTACAGATTTGTGTCCCGTGCCATGATAAAGCTCATCTGGGGGAACAGCGGGTTCTAATTGTAAATCGACTTCTACACTATGTCCTTGGTTAGCCCGAATCAGAGTACCTGTCAAATCAAAAGAAAAACGTTGTTTTTCGCTAGATTCTACTACTGCCTCTAATTCTTGACGGGTAATCGAAAACTTGTTTTTAGCACAAGCCGTAATTAATTCATCAACAGCAACCCAACCACCAGGAGCAAGTTTTATTCCAATTGCATCCGGCGCATGTCGCAGATGTTTGCTGAGATATTTGCTGATTTTGACGAGGCGAGAATCACTCATTTGCTTGTAATTGATAGATTTATGCTACAGTTGTACATTTATATGTTACATTACGATTTTCATTGATGATTTTAAGCAATCCAAAAATAGGTAAGTATCAAGGTGATAACAGTTAGCGGTAGCCCAAATCGCAAATGTTCCCCAAAAGTGAGTCGATAGCCTTGTTTAGCAACAGCCTCTGCCACAATCAAGTTTGCCACTGAACCCAACAGGGTGAGATTTCCTGCCAGTGTTGAAGCCGCCGCTAGTAGTAGCCAAGTGCGGGTGTCGGGATGGGGAATTAAGTGATGTAGTAGCAGTACAGCCGGTACATTCGACACTAAATTTGATAGCAACGCCGTTATTCCTAAAATGCTCAAGGGATTGTCAACAAAATGAGAAAGCCATTCTAAAGAACCAAGTTTTTGCACACCCTCGGTAAGCATGAACAGTCCACAAAACATTAATAGCAAATCCCAGTCTACCTTTTGTAAAATTCGCTCAGGCTTGAGGCGGCGCGTTACTAGTAATAGTGCGGCAGCAATTAAGGTAACTTCAGCAGTAGGAATTCCGATTAAAAATGCCACTAGTAATCCGGTGGTAATCAATAGACTTTTAATTAACAGTGGCTTGAAGATGTGATAACGCGGGGGTTTTACTTTTAAGTAAGGACGAAGCGATCGCACCTCTGGATATAACCACCACAATAAACCTACCTGAATCGTCAAACAAATCAACGCAAGTGGTGTTAATGCTTTCGCAAAATCTAGATAACTAATGCCAGAAAAGGAACCGATCAAGATATTTTGAGGATTACCGCTCAAGGTAGCAACGGAACCGAGGTTAGTTGCACCTGCTAGCGCCAGCAAATAAGGGATAGGTTTAAGCTTGAGCAATTGGGTAATACCAACTACTAAAGGTGTCAAAATTAGAGCAATCGTATCATTGAGAAAAAGTGCTGAGAGGATGCCACTGCCAAAAGTTAACACCACTAGTAATCCAAATGGGCTGTGGATGCGGCGGATTGTATAATCAAGGGCAAGCTGGAAAAAACCAGAGGCGGCGAGATTGGCGCTGATTACCATCATGCCAAATAGAAAAATTAGTGTTTTGTAGTCGATCGCACCCCACGCCGCAGGCAAATCTAGTACTCCCAATGCCATTAACAAGGCAGCACCAACAATGGCGATCGTCGCCCGATTCATCCGCAGTCCGGGCAAGTATCCTAATCCTAGCCCGATGTAGGTGATAATAATCACGAGATATCGCAAAACTACCATTGCTCATTCCCTAAACGTAGCAAGCCCCGATTTAGAGCTTACCGGATAGGCTGTAGATTTAGTTTCGGGCATGAAAACCAGAAGAAAATTAAGACAAGAGTTGCGATCGCAGCCATAGATCCTGAATATCTGCTAAAAATACATTCAACCAATCAAGTGCTTTCACGCTTCGTTGATGCGTTACCGAACGAGTGCGAAGTGTAGGAGTATGTCACTTAAGATGCAATACGGTTCGGATAAGCATTTTTCACTTTCCTTGTAGTCTGGGTAAAGGTTAAGGGTTAAAGGGGAAAGGATGTATTCAAAACATGAGTCCCTTTCCCCTTTAACCGAACCGTATTGACTTAAGATGTATGCCCTTAGCACGTAGTATCATCATCAATAGTTGAAAATAAGCGATCGCGATCGCTCACCAAGACTTAAAACCACTTTTCTTTTTCCAGATGTTTAGTTACTTACGCCGAACCTCTTCTAGAAAAGCAACTTGGTGTGACACATCGCTTAACTTTTGGAACGCCTTGCAAAAAAGATATGTTAGATTTATTTATCTCTACTTACTTAATTTTTGTAAAACCAGATACATTAAATGGTAGTTTAGTAGCAAAGGAATCGAAGAGCATGGCCATTAGTAGCCCTGAAGTCATCCGTCATATTTTGATCGGGCTGGGATATTTAGCACCTGAGATTGATCCGAAGCCGGATCTGACTAAATTCGCTCCCTGGAAGCGCAATAACAACTCATTAACAGACGATCTTACTGAAGAAGCAATTAAAAAGTTTCAGAAGCAGTACTCACAAAAACTTGTGGTAAATGGTAACGCTGATGCTGAGACTCGAACTGTAATGGAAGAGACAGTCAAAGGGCTTCAGAATAGATTGAAATTTCACGGTTTTGCAACCCCTGCCGAAATTCCTCCAGACAAGCCTTTTTATGGGCCAGCCACTTATACAGCAGTCAAGAAATTTCAGAAATCTCAGGGTTTAACTGAAAATGGAATTGCCACTTTTGAACAGCGTCAAATTCTACAGCAGGCTAACCTAACAGATAAGCCTCCAACCCCGCCACAATCACAACTCAAGCTGATAGATTTGTGCTTCCAGTTCAAAAAGAATCCTCAAAATCCTTCTTACATCGCAGCGTTAAATAACTTACAACAAAACCTACCCAAGGACGTTTTACACAAAGTTACCAATAAATGGAGAGGGACAAACGATCAAAATCCTGAGATTGTCAAGCTGACAAATTTGTTCATTTATTATGATGACAATAATCAAAACCATCGTGATGCACTAAATCACTTACAAAGTCAAATTACCCCAGCTATCTCTCAAGCATTTTTAAGTCTCTGGAATAAAAAGTAAACAAAGCGATCGCTCTTGGATAACTTCCAAAGCCTCTAGTAGCTTTTGTGGTGAGACTAAGAGGTTGTTTGAAAAGTGTTTTGCAGTGACTTTAGGCACTTTGAGATCCCCCTAACCCACATTTTGAAGGGGGGATTTAGGAGGATCTAGAACTTTTGATACCGACAAGATGACTTTTCAAACATCCTCTAAAGTGGATGTGGATATTTGCGATCGCAGTTCTAAAAACGAAACTGGCTGAGAATTACAGCGATTTTCAGGTAAATAGACCAGACGCTACGGGCGCAAGGCTTTTGCCGCGATCGCGCCCTAGATTTAGATGCTGTTCATGCCTAGAGACAACATTTATTTTCCTTAAACAGTCGATAATGTAAATAAATGTAAAAAATTCTCAGGCAGGATAGAAGCATCTATGCGTGTAATTTTAATGACTGGTAAAGGCGGCGTGGGCAAAACTTCCGTTGCTGCTGCAACTGGGCTCCGTTGTGCAGAACTAGGCTATCAGACATTGGTTTTAAGTACAGATCCGGCTCATTCCCTAGCTGATAGTTTTGACATAGAACTAGGACACGCACCCCAAAAAATTCGCCCAAATCTGTGGGGTGCAGAACTGGATGCGCTGCAAGAACTAGAGGGAAACTGGGGTGCTGTAAAACGCTACATTACCCAAGTTTTACAGGCGAGGGGTTTAGACGGCGTACAGGCGGAAGAATTGGCGATTTTGCCAGGCATGGATGAGATTTTTGGTTTGGTAAGGATGAAACGCCATTACGATGAAGGTGAGTTTGATGTATTAATTATCGACTCAGCCCCCACCGGCACTGCACTGCGTTTGCTGAGTCTACCTGAAGTTGGTGGTTGGTATATGCGCCGTTTTTACAAACCATTTCAAAACATCTCGGTAGCACTTCGCCCTCTGGTTGAACCTTTTTTTAGACCAATTGCTGGTTTTTCGCTACCCGATAAAGAGGTGATGGATGCACCTTATGAGTTTTATGAACAAATTGAAGCTCTAGAAAAAGTATTAACAGACAATACCCAAACCTCAGTACGTCTAGTCACCAATCCTGAAAAGATGGTGATTAAAGAGTCTCTGCGTGCCCATGCTTATCTGAGTTTGTATAATGTTGCAACAGATTTAGTAGTGGCTAATCGGATTATTCCAAGCGTTGTCCAAGATCCCTTTTTCCAACGTTGGAAGGAAAGTCAGGAACAATATCGCCAGGAAATTCATGATAATTTCCACCCTCTACCAGTGAAAGAAGTTCCCCTATTTTCTGAAGAAATGTGTGGATTAGCTGCATTGGAACGCCTCAAGGAAACTCTTTATAAAGATGAAGATCCGACTCAGGTTTATTACAAAGAAACTACTCTTAGAGTCGTGCAAGAGGAAAATCAATACAGCTTAGAAATTTATCTACCTGGTATTCCTAAAGACCAAGTTCAACTAAGTAAAACCGGAGACGAATTAAATATTACTATTGGCAACCATCGTCGTAACTTAGTTTTGCCACAAGCCTTAGCAGCACTACAACCAGGAGGGGCAAAGATGGAAGATGACTATCTCAAAATCCGCTTTGCTGACAACACAAGAGTTTAATTTTGTTGAATGTTTCTCTATCAACAAAAAGTTGTAACTAACAAGCAAAAGCTTTATCTTAATAGCTAGTATAGACGCAATTTTTTAGCGTCTTTTTTCATGATTTTTTGATAAATTTTTAAAAAAGCCAAATAAATATTTTCACTAGTAATTAGACCGTAGTTTTACTGAAGACAAATTGATGAAATAAATTTCACAATGTTTTTAGATTTAATAATTTCATTTTGCAAGCTACTAATTGATTTTTCTATAAGCAATGGCCTCCAATCCTGAACCAAATTTACCTTTATATAGCCAGGAAGAAAGTTTACTACGCCGGATTACAAACCGTATCCGACGAAGCTTAGAGTTAGAAGAAATTATCACAGTCACAACGGCAGAGGTGCGATCGCTACTAAAAACTGACCGAGTGATGATTTACAAATTTCATGCCGATGGTAGCGGTCAGGTCATTGCTGAGTCAATTTACAATAATCGTTTACCGTCATTACTAGGGCTGAATTTCCCAGCAGATGATATTCCACTCAGCGCCCGTGAGCTATTTCTCAAATTACGGGTGCGTTCTGTTGTGAATGTTGATACTCAAGAAATTGGTCAAATTCACTTACGTGACTTGGATAATGGAGAAACTGTCTCAGAGGAGATCCGTTACCGCTCTGTAGACTCCTGCCATATTGAATATTTGACGGCAATGGGGGTAAAATCCTCTGTAGTAGCGCCTATTCTCTATCAAGATCAACTCTGGGGGCTACTGGTTTCTCATAATTCTGAAGCGCGTTTGATTTCAGAATATGAACTAGAAGCAGTGCAGATGGTGGTAGAACAACTCTCTGTAGCGATCGCTCAAAGTACCCTGCTCACTCAAGTCCGCAAAACAGCCGAACAAGAAACTATCATTAACCGCATTGCTACCCTGCTGCATTCACTACCGACCATTGTATTACAACCAGCTTTAGAAGCGGCTGTTACTGCCTTTAATGGTGTTGGTGGCAGGCTTTGCATTAGAAATGAAGCTTTTGATTTCAACAATGGCAACATGACCAGCTTAACAGAATGCTTAATACCAGGAAACACTTGTATTAAGCTTTTTATCTGTGGACAGCAACCTGTAATGCCAGAACAAACCATATATCCCCTAATAGAGCAGTATGGTATCTGGCAAGAACACTATAAGTCTGGCAATTACGATATTTGGGCAATTTCAGACATATATAATAGCCCTGAGTTGCGAAGTTTACAAGTTGCTTTTCAACCAACTAAAATTCGCGGCATATTGACAATCCCACTCCAGTATCGTCAGCAGTTGCTGGGCTACTTAAGTATTTTCCGCAATGAAGTAGATACAGAGACTTTATGGGCAGGACAGTATGACAGCGATCAAAGGCAACTGTACCCCCGGCGATCGTTTGAGGTTTGGCGCGAATCTAAAAAAGCACAAGCTCAAAAATGGACGAATGAAGAGATTGAACTGGCTAAAAATCTAGGTAAACACTTTGCTTCAGCAATTCAGCAATATGAATTACAGCAACAAGTACAAGTCTTCAATGAAAATTTAGAAAAACAAGTTAAAAGACGCACAGTTGAGTTAAAGCGGTCATCGGAACAAGAACAAGCTGTGTTTAAGGTTATTGCCGAGATTCGAGAATCTCTGGACACAGATACCATTTTTCAAACCACCACTAAAGAAGTTTGTCAATTAATCAAAGCGGATCGCGTTTCTGTTTATCGTTTCGATTCTAATTGGGGTGGTGAATTTGTCGGTGATTTCGAGGCTGCTAGCCCATATTGGTCGAATGAGTCAGAACTAGGTATTAATACAATTTGGAATGACACCTACTTACAAGATACAGAGGGAGGACGCTACCGCAAGAATGAAACATTTGCAGTCGATGACATCTACAAGATGGGATTTGCTAAGTGTCATATCGACAACCTAGAGCAGTTTCAAATTCACGCTTTTGTGCTTGCTCCGATCTTTGTTGGGCAAAAACTTTGGGGTTTGCTGGCAACTTATCAACACACTGGTCCCCGACAATGGAAAGCCTCTGAAGTTAACTTTCTCATTCAGATTGCTGCCCAAATGGGCGTAGCACTCCAGCAAGCTGAATTACTCACCCAGACACGACAACAGACGTTAAATTTACAACAAGCAGCAGAACAACAACGGGTATTGTTTGAAGTTGTGGCGAAAGTTAGAGAATCTCTCGATCTAGATGCGATTTTTCAGACAACCACCCAAGAAATCTGTAAATCACTACAAGCCGATCGAGTTGCAGTCTTCCAATTCCAGGCTGATTGGAGTGGTGAATATATTGCCGAGTTTGTCGGTGATGGTTGGGTAAAACTAGTAGGTTATGATACTAAGACAGTTTGGCAAGATAGCTATTTGCAGGAAACCCAAGGTGGCCGATATCGTCACAATGAAACCTTTGCAGTGGATGATATTTATCAAGTTGGACATTCTCAATGCCACGTTGCAGTTCTAGAGCAAATTCAAGCAAGGGCTTATGTGATCGCACCTATATTTATCGGGCAGCAGCTATGGGGCTTGTTAGCAGCTTATCAGAACTCTGCACCCCGCCATTGGGAAGCCTCGGAAATTAAGTTTATCACTCAAATTGCCAATCAGCTTGGGGTTGCACTCCAACAAGCCCAATTACATAATCAAACCAAAGAGCAGACAGAAAAGCTGACTCAAGCTCTGCATGATTTAAAGCAAACTCAAACCCAACTGATCCAAACTGAGAAAATGTCCTCATTAGGTCAACTGGTAGCTGGTGTTGCTCACGAAATTAATAACCCCGTTAACTTCATTTATGGCAACATCAATCATGTTAACGATTACACCCAAGATTTACTGAGTATACTAGACCTGTATTTACAAAATACCCCTAACCCCAGCCCTGAGATTCGCGATCGCACCTTCGAGATAGACTTAGAATTTCTCATTGAGGATTTGCCGAAAACTCTATCTTCCATGAAAATTGGGGTTGATCGCATCCGTCAGATTGTCTTGGGTTTACGGAATTTCTCTCGCCTTGATGAGGCAGAAATGAAGCCAGTTGATATTCATGAGGGCATTGATAGCACTTTGCTAATTTTGCAACATCGTTTGAAAGCAAAACCAGAAAGTCCGGCTATTACATTAGTCAAAGAATACAGTGAGCTTCCCTTAGTAGAATGCTATGCCGGGCCACTGAATCAAGTATTTATGAATGTTTTAAGCAATGCGATCGATGCTCTTGAAGATTACAGAGAATCTCCATCAAAAGTTCATAGCGGTCAAATTACTATTCGTACTGCTATCGGAGAACTTGAAGGCAATATCAAGAGCGTAGTAATTCGCATTGCAGATAATGGCTCAGGAATACCCGAAGCTCTGAAGGCAAGAATCTGCGACCCATTTTTCACTACTAAACCAGTGGGAAAAGGCACTGGTTTGGGGTTATCAATAAGTTATCAAATTGTGGTAGATAAACACGGTGGTGTGTTGAAATGTGATTCTCAGCCGGGGTTAGGTACAGATTTTTGGATTGAAATTCCGGTGAGCCAAATTACCAAATCTTAGAGAAAATTAACTTCCATAGTAAAGCTGAAGGCAGGTGAAGGAAGCAGAAGAAATCATTCTTTGATGAGAAATACAGCAATACTGTAGGGGCAATTCATGAATTGCCCCTAAGATAGATGTGGTTTTTAAAATCATCTATATTTCAATACGCTTGAGTTAAGGGCTACTGGCAAAAATTTTGGGTTTTTGAGACGCGATAAATCGCCGTCTCTACAAGTGTTTTGGTCTTATCTGAACTGTATTGATCTATATTTAGTCTTACCTATCAATACGTCACTCCTAAAGAAAGTGGCAGAGGGCAAAAAACATATTTTCTTCCTCCTGCCTTCTTCAATCTTTGCCTAATAAAGAGCAACTTTTAATTGATTACTCCCGAAAGTGGGTGCAATATTGTTAAATGAAAGCTATGCCTAGTTTCAGCTTTCAAATACCGTTCTTGCAAGGGTTGCCACTGCTGCCACGACTGATAACGATTTTCAGTTAACAAACTAGCAAGGGTAGGCAACTCAGTCTTAATTTCTGATTTAAATACCTTGCCAAGCCAGTCTGTTAAGACCGCACTATCTTGCATCGTACCCAAAATTTCTTGGATATTTTTCACTTCTGTCATATAAGCTCCGTAAGACTCACCATATAAGTCTGTAAATAGCTCCATCTGGTAGCGTATACGTTTAGCTTCTTTTCGCAAACTATGCAGAATTTCGCCTTGTGTTGTTAATTGTTGTTCTACCTTTTCTGGTTCCCAGTTCTTGTGAATTTTTACCTCTGCTTCCACAAGTTGAGTACCAACTAGCCAACCTGGATGTAATAAGAAGTTACTCACTTCTGGTAGAAGTAAATCTGGTAGTACTTGCTGGATAGTAATAGATGCCAATGGTTGATAAGTTGGTTTATCTAACCACTTATCTAATGCCTCTTTTAAAGACTTGTAAGATTCATCTTTTAACGTTTTCTGTACACTTGATAGTACATCTTCACGTTGTTTAGCTAAAGCGTTGAAAGCTGTTTGTAAAGATTCCTGTTCTTTGTGGGGTAAGTTTGGTTTGTAATTGTTTTCTAAACTTTCTTTAAGTACGTCTAAATCTCGCAGATTACCAAGACGACGGGCTATTTTACCAATATTTTTATCGCTGATTGGTTTTGGTACATCCACTGCTAGTCCAAACCTAGTTACAGCCGTGCGTAAACGACGCATTCCTACTCGCATTTGATGAAGCGCTTCTGGATCTTCATCTTTCTTTACTGATTTTTCCCACTTCAAGGTTTTCTTAAAGTGTTTTTGAATCGCTTGGTAGGCGTAGTCCCCTAGAGTTTTTACCGTGCTTTGTGTGGCTAATTTCATAATTGAGCTTAATTACTACCTCATGAGGTTATTGCATAATAACATTAGTTAAAAATTTATATCTAGTTTTAATATATTTTTTATTCAATGAAATTGTTACACTTTTTATTGCTATTGATAGTGGCATATTATCAATAGTAATATACACTATCTACCAAAGGTTTAAAAAGCCGATTAACCTTTGCTATTTAATATGTACGATAGCTGATAATATTTTTTTACATGAATAATTTATTATGATAGCATGATTAACCTTTTTGCAATCATCAGGATAATTTAGAATGTCAAACTCACATTTACTGAATCAAGTTATCTTGACTTTTATAGATAATTTTAAAGAACATAGAGAAGATTTATCAGCATTGTTGCTAACACATCAGAAGTATTTATGGTTAGGGTCAGATGAAACTTCAACTATTGAGCGTCTGTCTTTAGTTGATACTGGTAAATTTACAGACCATCAACAATTTCGGGTAGCAGAATTTATCAACCTACCTGCACCAGAAAATGAAGAAATAGATATCGAGGGACTTGCTTACACTGATAATTATCTATGGTTTGTTGGTTCTCATAGCTACAAACGTAAAAAGCCCAAACCTGATAAGACTGATGTACAAAACTTTAAACGGCTAGCAAAAATTGAATCAGAACCTAACCGTTACGTCTTAGGACGGATTCCTCTAATAAACGGCAGCTTATTTTCATCTTGTCCACATCCCCAAAATCCAGATGTGCAGTTGAATGCGGCTAAACTAGAGGTAACGGAACAGGGTAATTTGCTGATGACAGCTTTGGCAGACGACCCTCATTTAGGCTTGTTTATCAAGGCATCAATTCCAGGAAAAGATAATGGCTTTGATATTGAAGGAATAGGCGTTTATCAAAGCCGGATTTTTTTAGGTTTGCGTGGCCCTGTATTGCGGGGTTGGGCTATGGTGCTAGAAATTGAGTTAGAAGATTCTAGTCCTGGAATTCTGAAATTGCGGCAAATTGGGGAAGCAAAGGAATTATATAAAAAGCATTTTGTCTGGTTGAATGGTTTGGGAATTCGGGATTTGTGTGTAGATGGCAAAGATTTGTTGATTTTAGCTGGCCCAACGATGGATTTAGATGGACCCGTGCAAATTTATCGTTGGGTAAATGGCGTGAATCTGCGAGAAAATGTCTTTAGCAATCCAGATTTTGTCCAAGATATTCCATTCGGAAATCGGGAAGATCATGCTGAGGGAATGACGCTGTTTCAGGATGTGGCTGGTATACCTTCGCTATTGGTAGTTTATGACTCTCCAGCAAAAAGTAGGCTGGTGGGTGATGGTACTGTAGTAGCGGATGTGTTTAAGATGGAATAAAGATGAATTTTGGTTTTTGGATTGTTAAAGGTTAGTGGAGATTGCTTGTACGGGACAAGTAGGGATACATTGTTCGCAGACGATACAACGCGATCGCGTGAATGTCAGTTTGTATGTCTCTGGGTGGAGAGTGAGAGCTTCGGTAGGACAAACCCCGGTACACAAGCCACAATGGACACAGACATCCTCATCGATCGCAATTTCGCCTAAAGTATAAGAGACGTTAACATGGCGCGATCGCATCCACTCGATAGCGGCATCTAGTTGATCGATATCTCCCGCTAGTTCCACTACTAGTTTACCAATTTGATTTGGGGCAACTTGGGCACGGATAATATTAGCAGCGACGTTGAATTCTTTGGCCAGTACGTAAGTGACTGGCATTTGCACGGCGCGTTTTGGGAAGGTTAGTGTTACTCGTTTTTTCACAGGTTTAGCAGAGGGTTTTTTCTGTTGTAACGTATCGGAAGTTTTATGAGTCGAAAGATTTAGACGATGTAGGGAGTAGGGAATGATGTGGTTTAATTATTTAAAAAGCAATATAATTTTTTTTCCAATTTAAGTTTATTAGTTAGTTATTTGTTGTATCCATTTTAACTTGGAAAGCTTTTAACATGAAAATATTAGTTGTAGAAGATGACGAGTTAAATGCATGTACACTGACCAACCTTTTGACTAACCAAAACTATGCGGTTGAAGTTGCTACTGATGGCGATGTTGCTTGGGATTTTATTCAAGCTTACGATTATGATTTAATTCTCCTGGATGTAGTTTTGCCCAAGCTAGATGGCATTAGTCTTTGTCGTAAAATCCGGTCTAATGGTCTGCAAATGCCGATCTTGTTGATGACAGGGCGCGATAGTAGTCATGAGAAAGCGATCGGCTTAGATGCAGGTGCAGACGATTATTTAGTTAAACCTTTTGATATAGAAGAGTTAGTTGCTCGTGTGAGGGCACTGTTGCGTCGCCCAGCCGTAACCTCGCAACCTGTTCTGGTATCTGGGAAGTTGCGGCTAGACCCTAGTAGCTGTGAAGCGATTTATGCTGGAAATCTGCTACCGCTTACCCCAAAAGAGTTTGCTCTGTTAGAACTATTCTTGCGAAATAGTCGTCGGGTGTTTAGCTGTGGCATGATTTTAGAACATCTTTGGTCTTATGAAGATACTCCCCAAGAAGAAGCTGTTCGCACTCATATCAAAGGGTTACGACACAAACTTAAAGCTGTAGGAGCGCCCGGTGATTTGATTGAAACAGTTTATGGTATTGGCTATCGTCTGAAACCACTGGAAGAGGATAAGCACGGAGATACAGGGGCAGAGGGGCAGGGGAGCAGGGGAGCAGAGGGGCAGGGGAGCAGGAGAGCAGAGGGGCAGGGGAGCAGGGGAGCAGAGGAGCAGGGGAGCAGAGGGGAAGTAGATAGGGTAAAATCGCCAGTACCCAATCTCAAATCACAGCAGCAAGCGCTAATGGCAGTTGCAGAAATTTGGCAACGATTTCAAGGGCGGGTGGAGCAGCAGGTGAGGGTGCTAGAGCAAGCGATCGCAACTTTAAATCAAAATAATAGTTTAAATGCCGAATTACTCTCTCTTGCAGCCAAAGAAGCCCATACCTTGGCAGGGTCTTTAGGGACTTTTGGCTTGCCTCTTGGCTCAAAATTGGCCCGCAATATCGAACTGCTGCTGAGTTCTGGTCAAATCTTGAGTAAATCTGAGATTGGCAACCTCCAAAGTTGGGTAAATTTATTGCGTCGAGAAATAGAGGGAAACGATGCAGGGGCAATATCTGTATCACCAATCCCGCAATTAGAAACAGTGACGCAACCACTGCAAAATCATCCCGATGCAGAAACTAAAATATTGGTTATGGACGATGATCCGCAAATTCAGGCATTGTTGCAAACCTTACTTAGCCCTTGGGGACTCAGAGCGATCGCTCTTGAAAATCCGCTTCAGTTTTGGGAAACTTTAGAAGCAGTTGCCCCAGATATGCTGATTTTAGATGTGGAATTGCCTTATATCAATGGGATAGAGCTTTGTCGATTGGTACGCAACGATTCACACTGGAGTGAGTTACCCATCTTATTCCTCACTGTTCATAGCGATGCCGAGATGGTAAATCAGGTGTTTAGCGTTGGTGCTGATGACTTTGTAAGCAAGCCCATTGTCGGGCCAGAACTTGTAACTAGGATCGTCAATCGCTTAGAACGAATGAAATTACGGCAGCGTGTGACGCAGGGGAGCAGAGGGGCAGGGGGAGCAGGGGAAGCAGGGGGAGTAAATTTACCCTCATCTTTCCCATCTTCCTCTTACCGAGCTATCAATGAATTAGAGTTGAGGGTCGCAGAGCGAACGGCTGAGTTAATAAGTGTGAATCAGCAGTTACAGTCACAACTTGATGAGCGTCAGCGAACGCAGGAAGAATTACGGTTTTCTCAAGCCCGATTTGCCCGAATTTTAGATATTGCTGATGATGCAATTATTTCTATCAACGGGTTCCACAATATCACCTTGTTTAATCAAGGAGCAGAGAAGATTTTTGGTTACTCTGCCCAGGAAGTGATTGGCCAAGGTCTTGATTTACTCTTACCGCAGCGCTTTTTCCAAGCACATCGTCAACACGTAGCTGACTTTGGGCAATCTCCCAATGTTGCCCGGCGGATGGGAGAACGGCGTGAAATTTATGGTCGCCGAAAGGATGGAAGTGAGTTTCCAGCAGAAGCTTCTATCTCTAAAATAGATATGGGTAATGAGATATTTTATACAGTCATCTTGCGAGATGTCACAGAGCGCAAGCAAATCGAACGGATGAAGGATGAGTTTGTCTCTGTTGTTAGTCATGAACTCCGCACACCTTTAACTTCGATTTACGGCTCTCTCGGAATGCTAGCCAGTGGTTTGCTGCCGACAGACTCAGAGCAGGGAAAACGTCTGTTGCAAATTGCTGCTGATAGCACCGAACGCCTAGTACGTTTAATCAACGACATTCTAGACATTGAGCGGATTGAGTCGGGTAAGGCGAAGATGGAAGCAGAAATCTGCAATATCGTTGATTTGATTACTCAAACAGTAAATGTTATCCAGCCTCTGGCTGACAAAGCTGGAGTGACACTATCCATTTCTGCTCTATCCGCTCAAGTATTGGCAGATTGCGATCGCATTGTTCAAACTTTAACTAACCTACTGAGTAACGCCATTAAATTTTCATCTGCCGGATCTACGGTTTGGTTGGGGGCGCAACAAGAAGGTGACGAAGTTTTGTTGACAGTCAAAGACAGCGGACGCGGCATCCCAACTGACAAACTTGAGAGTATATTTGAGCGCTTTCAACAAGTTGACTCTTCAGATTCGCGTAACCATGATGGTACTGGTTTAGGTTTAGCAATTTGTAGAAGCATTATGCAACAGCACGGCGGACGCATCTGGGCTGAAAGTACATTGGGCGAAGGTAGCACTTTTTACGTCACTCTGCCGTTGTTTGGGACTTTACCACATACTGATTTACAAAACTCTTCCAATATTCCTGTAATTTATGGTCGTCACGAGCAAACCATAAATAGCCGCCTAAGTCAAGATGCAGAATTTTTGACCAAAGGGCGTGTTGTCCCTAGGAATTTGAACAACGATTGATGGAGTTACTTCAGCGAATTAATCACAACCCAATCCTTGTCGGGTTAAGGGGAAAAGGGAAAAGGGGAAAGGGAAAGAAAAAACCTTTACCCCAAACCTGATTCCGAGTTAAAAATGCACAAAGCCAGAAGTATTGAATCACAACTAAATAAGAGGATAGCAATGATGGCAACAAAGCAAATTCTAGTGGTTGATAACGAGCAGTATATTCAAGAAGTTGCCAAGATTTGCTTGGAAACGGTTGCAGGCTGGAAAGTTGAAACAGCGAGTTCAGGTGAAGAGGGGATAATGAAAGCTGAAACTTACCAACCAGATGCGATTTTGCTAGATGTAATGATGCCAGAGATGGATGGGATTGCCACCTTTGAAAAGTTACAAGCTAATCCGGTAACTAAAAAGATTCCCGTAATTTTGTTAACTGCCAAAATCCAGGCTTCCGATCGCCGTCGTTATAATCAGATGGGAATGATTGGTGCGATCGCTAAACCATTCAATCCGCTAGAATTAGCTGCTGAAGTAGCTGAAGCACTGGGTTGGAGTCTGGAAAAATAAGCTGAAGTGAAAACGGTAGAATGCACCCAAATAACTAACTGATGCTGCGTTAACTCAACCTGATTGCCGCCAATCTGTCGGTGCTTCTATATAATCAGGTAGACGAGTAGTGCGATCGCCAAGTGCCTTTCTAATCTGATGCAACTCTAAGTTTTTAGCCCCTGTTAAAATTGTCCCTTCCAGTTTGACATCACTCAGGTCAGCTTCTAAAAAGTTAGCTCCCATCAGGTTTGCCTGAGTCAGGTTAGCTTGATAAAAGGTTGCTCTATGCAGGTTGGCTCCAATCAGGTTTGCCTGATGCAGGTCAGCTTCCGTTAAACTGGCTTCTGAGAGATTGGCAAAATAAACTTCTGTTTGGTGGAGTTTGGCTGCATTCAAGTTAGCCCCTGAAAGATTAGCTCCATTCAGGTTAGCCCCTGAAAGGTTAGCACCAATCAAACCCGTTAGATTTAGGTTGGCTTTACCCAGTTTTGCACCTTGCAAGTTAGCTAAAAACAGCTTTGCTCCAGATAGATTGGCGACTTTCAAAGTTGCTTGTTGCAAGTTGGCTTTATAGAGGTTTGCTCCTTGGAGATTCGCTACACGCAGACTTGCTCCAGAAAGGTTGGCTGAACGTAGGTTAGCCCCTGAGAGATTAGCACGATTAAGATTAGCCCAACATAGATTAGCTCCACAGAGGCTAGCTTTTAATAATTTGGTTTCATAGAGAATAGACCTAATGAGTTTAGCGCCGTTTAAGTCAGCCTCACTCAAGTCTGCTCCACGCAGGTCAGACCCACTCAGGTCAGAACCACGTAAATCTGCTTGTTGTAGGTTAACTCCTAGCAGGTCTGCTCGTCTGATGTCGATATGACGTAAATCAAGTTTCTGATCTTTTGGGTCTTCTAGTGAATTACGCCTGCCGATAACAGTTAGGGCTGCTTGAATATCAGTGCGGATTGTTGGAAATTCTTCATGGAGGTTTTGCTCTAACTGCTGTGTCGGACGCGGCCCACCTCTACGCCTACCTGAATAAGCATCTGGTGCATATTCCGGCTTTTGTTGCTCAACCTTCACCTGCTGGATAGGTGCATTTTCTCGCACAAAGGCAGTGAGGATTTCCATGATTGTCCAGTGTTCTTTAGGAAAATCCTGAGCAACTCTTTCTAAAGCATAAATTGCACCTGTTCGGGTTTCAACTTTATCATGACCAAGCTGGGCAATTGCCCCCATAAAGCGTTCTGAAATCAATCTATCTTGATTGAGTTTGGCATTTTGAAGGCCAATTTCTAGGTTTTTCTCAGCTGCGATCGCATTTTTCTGCATCGCTTGGGCCCGCTTTGCTGCGTAATAGGTATTAAACATTGCCGCCGATGCCAGAAAAACTATTGCAGTAGTTGTTAAAGCTTGGTTTCTATACTGAATCTTTTCCTGAATTGACAATTCTTTAATACTGGACAAAGCAAAGAAAATTACAATCAATGAGCAGCCAAATATAACTGTTATAGTTATCAACCAATTCAACAGAGTGTCTGTCTTTTTAGAAGACATGGTAAAGATTTTCCTTACAACCTAGAATTATTACTTAGATGTTTGGAAAAAATAGTATAGCATTTAGCAGAAAATTATAATAGGTGTCAGAAGACCTCTTTAACTAAGTAATAATGTCGAATAAACTAGTAGATTAGGGCGAAAATAGAACAATTACTGAAAATTGGTGAAAATTTTACCCTATAAGCTTTTTAATTTTAACTTTCACCTTGCAGGACTGGTGTTTTACTCAGAGAATTTAGCTTCTCTAAGGTTAGCCCCATCAAGTATGGCATCATTGAGAATTGCCCCATGTAAATCAGCTAGATATAAACTTGCACAATGCAGGTTAGCTCCTTTTAAGTTAGCTCCTTTTAGGTTGGCTGCACTAAGAATTGCCCCTTCTAGGTTAGCTAAATATAAGTTAGCACCTTCGAGGTTAGCCGCACTGAGAATTGCTCCTGCAAGATTAGCTTCTGTAAGGTTTGCCCCAGCAAGATTAGCTTTATAAAGGTTTGTCTGTTGTAGATTCGCCTTATTCAGGTTTGCTCCTCTCATATCGATATAACTCAAATCAAGCTGCTCATTTTCTGGGTCTTTATTTATATCTCTTTTAGCGATAACGGTAAGGGCTGCTTGAATATCTAGACGAATTTTTTCTAACAGATTAATTGTTACTTCTTCTTGAGGTAGATAAAGAGTATTTTTTCGGATAAAAGTAGTAAGAATGTTCATAATTATCCAGTGGTACTGTGGATGATTTTTGGCAATTTGCTCTAAATCATTAATTACAGCTAAACTGTTTTCTGTTGTGTTATTTTCTAGTTGTTCAATTGCTATTTTTAAATGATATTTTGGGGACTTATGTTGAGTTTGGTTAATTTTTTCTTGGAAAACCTGTATCCCCAGATATATTTTGGCTAATTGACTGTTATTGATTGATGAAATACCTTTTACAGCGTGAAAATAATTAATGATTACTGTCAACATACTATGGTTAAAAACTTAGTGCTAATTGGTGGCGGTCACAGCCATGCAATTGCCCTGAAAATGTTTGGAATAAAGCCGTTACCCGGAGTGCGTTTGACATTGATTACTGCAAATCAAAAGACAGCCTACTCTGGAATGTTACCAGGACACATTGCTGGATTTTACACCCATGATGAATGCCATATTGATTTGAAACCATTGGCTAACTTTGCTCAAGCAAATTTGTATATTGACAGAGTAGTTGCCCTAGACTTGGAAAACAACAAAGTTCTCTGTGCTAACGGATTGGCGGTAGATTTTGATGTGCTGTCTATTGATATTGGCAGCACTCCGGCCAGAGTGTCTGTATCAGGAGCAGCAGAATATACGATCGCAGCTAAACCAGTATCCCAGCTATTGGAACATTGGTATGAACTAATTGCAGCTGTAGGTAAAAATCCTCAAGAACCAATTCGGATCGCGATCGCAGGTGGAGGTGCTGGCGGTGTAGAATTGGCGTTGGCTATGCAATCTCATTTACATCAGATTTTCCATCAAAATCAACAACCAATTGAAAATCTGGAAATTCATTTATTTCAGCGTAACAAACAACTGATGCCCAATTATCATCAATCAGTACGGCATCAACTTCAGCAAATTCTCACCGAGCGAGGTATTAAGCTACATCTTGGAGAAAATGTGTGTAATATCGCACCTAAAAACTCCAAGGAAACTAGAGAAACATTTGAGATTAAGTGCAACTCTGGTTTGAGAGTAGAGTGTAATAAAATTTTTTGGGTAACACAAGCTTCAGCACCCGAATGGTTAAAAATTGCGGGACTAGGAACTGATGAGCAAGGTTTTATTCTGGTAGAGGATACCTTACAATCTCAAACACATCCGCAGGTATTTGCATCTGGTGATATCGCCACAATGGTAAATTATCCGCGTCCAAAAGCTGGGGTATTTGCTGTTAGACAAGGTAAACCTTTATTTAATAATTTGCAGCGAATTATATTAGGTAAGTCACTCAAACCCTATAAGCCGCAGAAACAATATTTAAGTCTAATTGGTACAGGAGATGGAAGAGCAATTGCAACAAAAGGCATCTTTACTTTACCACCTCATAAACTCTTGTGGCATTACAAAGATTGCATTGACCGCCGCTTCATGGAACGCTTTCATTTTGAAGAAATAAGAGAATAGGGAATGGGGAATGGGGAATGGGGACTGGGGACTGGGGAATGAGGAATGGGGAATGGGGGAGCAGGGGAGGTAGGGGGAGTAGAGGAGAATATTTATTTAATAATCAATGCCAATTCCCAATTCCCAATTCCCAATTCCCAATTCCCAATTCCCAATACCTTTATTGAAGCTGTTCAATTAGCTCCATAATTTGTTGATAATACTGAACATTTCCCTCTTGGTAATACAAATCTGCGGATTTCTGGAAATCCGCAATTGCTCCTTGAGAATCACCCAGATTTTGGTAGACATCTGCTCGCAAGATGTAAGCTGAAGCCCAATGAGGCTGAAGCTGCAAGGCTTGGTTTAAGTCTGTGAGCGCTCCTTGTAAATCTCTCAATAGAGAACGGCTACGACCCCGATTGTACCAGTCTTCAGCAAAGCTGGAGTCGATCGCGATCGCCCGACTGTAATCTTCGATTGCTCCTTGATAATCTTCTAGAGCATAGCGAGCATTAGCGCGATCACTGTAAAATGCAGCAGATTGAGGATTTATTTGTAAAGCTTGGGTGTAATCTGCGATCGCACTTTCATAAGCTTCTAAAGCATAATGCGTTGAACCTCGATTGTAATATGCTTCAATTAAATCAGGATTAATTTTTAATGCCTGATTATAATCTGCGATCGCTCCTTGTTCATCCCCCAGAAGACGACGAGCATTTCCTCGATTGCAGTACGCTTGTGAGAATTCAGGAACCAACTCTATCGCTTGGGTGTTATCATCAATTGCTCCCTGTAAATCTTGCAGAGCTTCACGAGCAATCCCCCGACCATAATAAGCTGCGGCTAATTTATCATTAATCTGTAATGCCCGATCATAATCTTTAATTGCTCCTTTATGATCTCCTAAAGAACGACGAGCCGCCGCGCGATCGCAATATCCTTCAGCTAAACTAGGATTGAGTTGTAATAACCGATTGCTATCTTCAATTGCGCTTTGATAGTCTCCCAGCCGGCGCAGAGCATTGGCGCGAAAGCCATATACTAAAGCCAGAGTCGGATTTTCTTGTAAAGCTTGGTCATAATCTGCGATCGCACCCTCATAGTCTTCAAGGGTACTACGGACAAGACCCCGTTCACAATAAGCTTGCACATCATCAGGATTGAACTTTAGCGCTTGATTAAAATCCTCAATTGCTCGGTGATATTCTTTGAGATGAGCTAGAACCAAACCCCGGTTGTAATATGCTCCAGCAAACCTGGGATTTATTTCTAGGGCGCGGTTGTAATCTGCGATCGCACTTTGATAATTTTCTAAAGAGTAGTGGGCATTACCTCGATTATGATAAGCCTCTGCCAACTTAGGATCTAATTGTAATGCTCGGTCATGATCAGCGATCGCTTCCTTGAAATTTCCTAAGATATGGTGAATATTACCCCGATTGCTGTATGCTGCGGCAAAATTGGGATACCACTGTAAAGCTTGTTGAAAATCTGCGATCGCTCCTTGATGATCGCCTTGTTCAAAACAAACTACACCCCGATTATGATAGGCATTGGCAATATCAATATTGATGTTATCAGCTAACTGGGTGCTAGTTTCTATTGTTTGGATATAGTCAGCGATCGCTTTGTCGTATTTTTCTAAAGCAAAGTAAGCATTACCTCGGCTGTGGTAAGATTGGGCGAGATTTGGATCAATTTCTAATGCTTGGTTATAATCTGCGATCGCTCCTTCGTAATCGCCTAAAAAGTAATGTGCATTACCCCGGTGATAGTAGGCTGTGGCAAAATTGGGATTGATTTCTATAGCCCGATTAAAATCTGCGATCGCACCACGATAATCTTTGAGTTGACCAGTGAGAATAATCCCTCGATTATGGTAAGCTTCAGCAAAGTTAGGGTTAAGCTTGACTGCCTGGGTATAAGCTGCGTATCCCTCTGGGGTTGCCACAGGCATCGCTCCTTGATAATCGCCTTGTAAACTGTGGTTCAATCCTTGGTTTAAAAATTCTTCAGCATTCATATAATAATTTTCTTGGATTTCAACATTCCCTAGCTTAAAGGCAATGGGATTGTTAACTATATATTTTGATAATCATTCTAGTTTAAGATCCCTACTGAAGTCTCATCAGAAAATGGGAAGCTAAGAGGATGTTTGAAAACTCCTCTTGTCGGTATCAAAAGTTCTAGCTCCTCCTAAATCCACGCCACATACTTCTCCCTTGGCGCTAGCCTCTCCCTTTGGGAGAAGGGGAGACGCTGCGCGAACAAGTCGGGCATTTCCCGCCTAACGCAGTGGGCTCCCCTTAGAAAGTGGAACTTTGATTCCGCTTCCCCCCTTTTTTAGCTACGGTGTACACACATCTCTCTACAAAACCAAAATATTGTAAATCCTCCGATAAATTGGAGGACTTTGAGAGGTTTTGCCCCCCTTTTTGTATTGTTTTAACAAAATCAATGTTTTGATTTTCAGGAGCCGCAAAAAAAAGTGGGTCAGTTGGCCTGCCCTGGGACTATGCCTGATTAAAATGATAGAGACACCGAAAAACCATCTCCAAAGAAATGCGGTCAAATGGAAGAGCCAATTCTTCGGCAATCGCATCTGCAAGGTCAATCAAAGCTGCATAGAACAACCAACTATTCACATCTTTTATAACAAGGCATGAAGACATATTAACTAATGGACTTATTTGACCAATATCTTACAAAAATAACTGAAGAAGAAGCACCCCTAGCGGCTCGGATGCGCCCACGAACACTTGATGAATTTGTTGGTCAAGACCATATTATCGGACAAGGAAGGCTCCTGCGGCGTGCTATTAGTTTGGATCAACTATCTTCCTTAATCTTTTCTGGTCCACCGGGGACTGGTAAGACTACTTTAGCTCGTGTTATTGCCAACACCACCCGCGCTCACTTCATCGCTATCAATGCTGTACTCTCAGGAGTTAAAGAAATTCGAGCGGCAATTGAAAAAGCCCAAGAAGAGCGCAAGTTTCATAATCAACGAACTATTCTTTTTGTCGATGAAGTCCATCGTTTTAATAAGTCTCAGCAGGATGCTCTATTGCCTTGGGTAGAGAATGGTACAATCATTCTCATTGGTGCTACCACCGAAAATCCTTTTTTTGAAGTCAATAAAGCACTTGTCAGCCGTTCGCGGATTTTTCAACTTCAGCAATTAACTGATAAAGATTTATACAAAATTGTTGAGCAAACACTAGCTGATTCGGAACGTGGTTATGGCAAGTTAACAGTACAAATTGACACAGATGCCTTAGCTCATCTAGTGAATGTTGCCAATGGTGATGCTCGTTCATTATTGAATGCTTTGCAACTGGCTGTAGAGACTACACCCCCCGATGCTACAGGTGTTATTCATATTCCTCTAGCAGTCGCAGAAGAATCAATTCAGCAGCGTGCTGTTTTATATGACAAAGAAGGGGATGTCCATTTTGATACCATCAGTGCTTTTATCAAGAGCTTACGAGGTTCTGACCCAGATGCAGCACTCTATTGGCTGGCCAAAATGGTTTATGCAGGTGAAGACCCGCGTTTCATTTTCCGTCGGATGTTAATTCTTGCTAGCGAAGATGTCGGATTAGCTGACCCACAAGCAGTTGTCGTTACAAATGCCTGTGCCGAAGCCTTTGATCGCGTGGGAATGCCAGAAGGACGTTATCATTTGGCGCAGGCAGTACTTTATTTAGCGACTGCACCAAAATCCAATAGCATTATGGGATTTTTTGATGCTTTAGCCGCAGTAGAAATTGAAAATGTTGCAGAAGTTCCCACTCATCTTAAAGATGCCAATCGGGATAAAAAAGGTTTTGGACATGGGGCGGGTTATCTGTATCCTCACGCTTATCGAGATCATTGGGTAGAACAGCAATATTTACCCAAGAGCTTGCAAGGGCAATTGTTTTACCAACCATCAACCCAAGGTTATGAACACCAAATTGCAACACAAGTGGCACGTCGTCGAGAAGCTCAACTTGCTGCAATAGTAGAAGGTATTAGTGTTGCACCAATGGAAGTAATGACTTATGGAACTGTTGACCGAGCAAATGAGCGCTGGTTGCAACGTACACTTTCTCAGGTAAGTACACAATTAGCATCTGTGCGCGATCGCATTTTCACTTTCGCTCAATTACAACGTCATCATTTAGTATTGGATCTAAATGCCGCCACTGGTTTACTTACTTGGGAAGCAATCCGGCAAGTTCCTGAAGGTGGGGTTTATGCCTGTGTTCGCAATAGCTCTGATGCCAATGCTTTAGTAGAACTTGCTGTGGCACTTCCTGAAACAATGCGACCAATAGTTTTTACTGCATCTGTTGCACAGATACCTGCGATGCTGGCATCTCTTGCACCAAATGTACAGTTTGACTCTATTATCGGGCGCAATGTACTAGCCTCGGAATCAAATAAGGGACTTGCTGCTCAAATTTTAGGTCAATTGCTCCCGTACTCAGTCAAGCTTATTTTAGCTGAGACAGTACCTCGTCATACCCAAAGGTTTTACCGCTTACTGCCCAGCCAAAATCTCGATACTCAATTGTATGAGCGATTAGTTTTAGCGGAAGAAGCTATTTATACAGATGCCTCTGACCCCATGCTTAATTGGGATGCTGATGATTTGCGTCACGCTTTTGCCTCAAATGGACACTGTGTACAACTAGTTGTTGAACAGTATTTGACACCAATACACATCTCTGATAATTTTATCAAGCGTTTATTTACTGCTAATCCTAATCGACCAAGTTATGCAGATCGTTTGGCTGAAAATTTGACCAGTGAGGAAATAGACATTCTTAAAAGTTTATTTATTCGTTACTTACTCAATCAATCCGTTAATTGGTCAAGCAGTGTGGTATTTTTAAAGATTAGCACATGAATATTTTTTGGCTCCCAAATCACAGTCATTTATAGTTATGATTTTAAAGATGCAATTGCTATTAGACATATCCTGCTAAACTTTATTTGTGAATAATCTGATTGCATTAAAAGGACTTTAGAGAAATATGCTAGTTACCCCTCTTCTGTCACTTTCCGAGTATTCTGAATAAAAGAATAAAACCCTGAAAGGTAAGTAGGTCAATAGAAGTAAGTCAATGGATTCATCCTCAAGACCAAAGACATCTACAAGTGTTTTGTGAGAATTCTCCTATTAGCTACCTTACCTCGAAAGAGTCCTCTATCTGCCACTGCTTCACTAAAAAAACGAACGCAGATAGAGCAACAAATTAAGTTCTCCCGTATCACTGTCTTCTCAAGTTGAGACTCCGAAAAGTTTTCTGCACCACTAAGCAGAAGAGGGTTAGGAGTAGCTGTGATGGGGTTCAGCCAGGATACGGATACCGGATACCGTCGGCTTAACCCTTAGTTGAGTGGATCGAAACGCTGCAAGATGAGAGCTATAAAGACCACTGGCAAACCTACACCCATACAAATAAGAGCTTGGATAAATGTCAAAGGTGTGGTGTCAAACACTTGATTCATCATGCTCCACTGACTGAACAGACATTGTAAAATCACCACAACCAAAATTCCGATCGCAGGTGCATAGGCTACGGGTGTTCGTTTACCTTGGATTCTCACGAATAGAGATGGTAAAAACTGGCTAATACTTAACAGGTAAAAGACTTCTGCCGCCACCAGCCCATTAATTGCCATCGTGCGAGCTAAGGCTTCATTGCCTGTAGTTTGCAGTATCCATTGAAACATCCCAAAAATTACCAGCCAATTGAAGACGGAAATCGCGATGATGCGTTGGAGTAACCCACCCGATAAAAGTCTTTCTCTGGGGTTGCGCGGTGGTTGTTGCATCACCTGTCCAGATTTTGGCTCAAAGGCAAGGGGAGCAATCAATGCTATTGAACTAACCATGTTGAGCCAGAGAATTTGGATTGGTAAGATGGGAAGCACGGTTGCTAGGAGAATGGCAATCAAAATCGTCATGGATTCGCCAACGTTGATCGGCAGCAAGAAAGCGATCGCTTTTCGTAAGTTGCGGTAAACCCCGCGCCCTTCCTCCACAGCCGCTTCTATTGAGGCAAAGTTATCGTCAGTTAGCAGCATATCCGCCGATTCTTTGGCAACCTCTGCCCCAGCTATGCCCATCGCTACACCAATGTCTGCCTGTTTAAGAGCGGGAGCATCATTGACACCATCTCCAGTCATGGCAACAATTTCACCCTGAGACTGCAATGCTTTCACCAGATGCAACTTTTGTTCTGGAGCAACTCGCGCAAATACCATACCTTCCTCAGCCGCTTGGGTGAATTCTTTTTCATCCATCTGAGCTAATTGCCGTCCAGTGAAAACTTGTGCCTCAGTCGAGCAAATTCCCATTTGACGGGCGATCGCAGCTGCTGTTAGCGCGTGGTCGCCTGTAATCATTTTTACCTGAATCCCCGCAGATTGACAGGCTTTTACTGCGGCGATCGCTTCTGCGCGAGGCGGATCGATTATGCCTTGAAGTCCCAGAAACACCAGTCCTCGATCGATATCATTGCGATCCAAGGATCGCTTAGTGGCAACTTCTTTGCTGGCAAAAGCTAGTACTCGTAACCCTTGGTTTGCCATGCCAGCAACTTCCTGTTCCACTGCGGCAGGATTGAGCGCAACCTGTTGTCCTTGAGCATCGAACATGCGATCGCATCGTTGGAGAATTGCCTCTACAGAACCTTTGAGATAAATCACATTCAGCGATCGCTTTGCATCCAATTCATGCAAAGTTGCCATGTACTGGAATTGAGACTCAAAGGGAATGGTGTCTATTCTAGGTAATTCTTGCTCTAGATTGGCTTGCGTCAATCCCGCTTTATTGGCAGCCGTAATCAATGCTCCCTCAGTTGGGGTTCCTACTAAGTTCCATTGCCCATCTCCCCATTTGATATGAGAATCATTGCAGAGCAATCCTGCTTCCAGGGATTCCCAAAGAGCAACATGTACATCTGCATTGAAATCAACCGGTTGTCGATCGATCAGGATTTCACCGTCTGGGGCATAACCAATACCGCTAACGGTGTAATGTTGTCCACCCGCATAAATCTTTTGAACCGTCATCTGATTCTCAGTTAACGTCCCAGTTTTGTCAGAACAAATAACAGTGGTACTTCCCAAGGTTTCCACAGCAGGTAGCTTGCGAATAATTGCCTGACGTCGTGCCATCCGGGAAACTCCGATCGCCAAAGTGACGGTGACAATTGCAGGTAATCCTTCGGGAATCGCGCTGACTACCAAAGCCACACTCGCTTTGAAAACATCAATCCAAGATTCGCCTTGTCCTAATCCGACTGCAAATGTCAGGGCAGCTAAACCTAAAATGACATACAACAAGCTTTTGCTAAATTTGTCAATATTTCGTGTTAGCGGTGTTTTCAGATTTGTGCTGCTTTCAATTAACTGGGAGATGCGACCGGTTTCAGTGGCATCTGCGATCGCTACTACAATCCCTTCTGCCTGTCCAAAACTGACGAAACTTCCGGCATATACCATATTGCTGCGTTCGGCTAACGGTGTTTCGACGGCCAGCGATGCCGTTGCTTTCTCAACCGGAACGGATTCGCCTGTTAAGGCAGACTCGTCAACTTGCAACCCACGCACACTTAATAACCGCAGATCGGCGGGTACTTTATCCCCAGATGCCAGCAATACCAAATCACCCAGAACAAGTTCAGTCGAAGCCAGACGGGTTTTTTGACCATTGCGAATCAAAGTTGCTTCGGTAGTGATGGCTTTGGATAAAGCAGCGATCGCGCCTTCTGCTTTCGCTTCTTGAATATAGCCAATGATGACATTAATTAAGGTGACACCAAAAATTACTCCCGCATCTAGCCAATCTCGCAGCAGCAGCGTCACCACTCCTGCCGTCAGCAAAATATATAGTAGTGGTTGATTAAATTGCTCTAAAAATCGTAGCCAAGGAGTTTTTCCACTTTTACCAGTCAGTTGATTTGCACCCATCTGCTGGTGTCGTTTGGTAGCTTCTTCATGGGTCAAACCTGCTTCAGGATGGCTGGCTAAGGTTTGCACAACCTTTTGTTCGCCCAGAGTATGCCATTCATAGTTGAGTAAATCTTCTGTTGTCTGGGCAAAAGTATTTGTCGCGATCGTATCTGCTGTCATTTTCGTCTCCAAAAAATAATTAGTAATTAAGAGGATGTTTGAAAAGTCATGATTGATGTATGAAATATTTTTTACCCCACCCTAACCCTCCCCTTGTAAAGGGGAGGGAACCCAATTTTCCGGTTTCCCCCCTTTATAAGGGGGGATTAAGGGGGGTAATAATTCGATTTAAATCACAGCCAACCACTTTTCAAATAACCTCTAAGACTCATCAGATTTAATCTGGATTTCTCTGTTTGAATCTGTATCTTTCTTTTTTCAAATTGGTGTTACTACGAGAATCTTTGGCTAAGTTCATAAATATGCCATTCCCGCACACCCCAATAACTGAGAATCGATTCTGCTTGCCAGATTTCATCTGTTGTTCCCTCTACTTTCACCAAAAATTTTTCTTGGCAGGTGGTTAGCTCACAGAGTCTAGCTTGCCTTTCGGGAGCGAACCAACCTTGAAATGCGCCATAAACACTGCCAAAAATCGCACTCGCTCCACCCGCCAGCAGTGTACCCACCACAGATTCAACCGCTAATGCCGGGCCAAAACCAGGAATAACTAATACGCCAAGTCCGGCTGTTAGTGCTAGAAAACCTCCAGTTGTTCCTCCTGTAACTGCGCCTGCTTTAGCACCTTCGATAGGAGTTATGGGATGTTTATCCGCATTAGTATCCTCGTGCAACTTTTCGTCTTCAGAGTCTAAAGTGAAGACAGAAATTTTCTGCATAGGAAAGTCAATTGCTCTGAGTTCATCAAGCACCTGTGTTACTGCCTGACGGGTAGAAATGACACCGATTGCATTTTTAACTGAACATAAATTCATAACAACATCTCCTATAAAAATCAGTAAGTTGAAAACGAAGCTTTATTAATCTCCAAATAGGAAAAAACTATAGTTTTTTAGTGTAAGTAGGAACCGTATTAGTTTAGGTATTCGTTTTAAACCTCAGTTGGCTTAGTTTCGTTTCTCTGCTTCTTTTCCAGGATTGCTGATGAATGTGAACGAAAAGTGAATAAATCGTTTGTCTACCTAATTTCACTTTTAAATCACATTTGTCCCTCAAGCTAAAAGACAACAAATGTGAATGAAGTAATTGATTATTGGAGTTGGAGATGAGCTTTAAGAAGATTTTGGTCGCAGTCGATGATTCACCTGCTACTGCAACAGTGTTTGCAAAAGCGCTGGAGTTAGCCCAAATAGATGCTGCTTAGTTAATGATTGGTCACAGCATTGAGCTAGCAGCTTCTAGTCAACTCACTGTGAATTTAGTAGACCTGGAAATAGAAACACGACAGGCACAAAGTTTACTCCAGTTGTACTATCAGAAAGCGAAAATACTAGGCATTATGGCAGAATCCAGTTATCAAACAGGAGATCCTGGTACTAACATCTGTGATTTAGCCCGGAGTTGGGGAGCAGATTTGATTGTGCTTGGTCGTAGAGGACTTAATGGATTTGCCGAACTTTTAGCAGGAAGTGTGAGCAATCACGTAGTTCATCACGCTCCATGTTCCGTCCTGGTTGTTCAAGGTCAGTAGTTCCTTCAGAACCATACGTGTCAACTTAACGTGAAACCCTTGTAATGACGTGATATTCAGTTCTCTGGCTTCCTATCACCATTCGCATTACCCCACCCTAACCTTCCCCTTGTCAAGGCTACGGTGTACACACAAGTCTGAAGTTGTTCAAGAATCTGGGTTTTACCCCACCCTAACCACTGCTTGAATTCAATGAACAACCACCCGAATTCAATAAACGACCACCCGAATTCAATAAACGACTACCCGAATTCAATAAACGACCACCCGAATTCAATAAATGACCACCCGAATTCAATAAACGACTACCCGAATTCAATAAACGACCACCCGAATTCAATAAACAACCACCCGAATTCAATAAACGACTACCCGAATTCAATATATTTATTGCATAAATTCTCAAAACTTTACCTGAAACCTGATTTACTAAGGTTTTAGCTTTAGTTTTACCCTACCCTAACCATCAGTGCGATTAAGTAGGTAATGTTTGGGATTTAAGAAGAAATTCGACTTGTGTGTACACGGTAGCCTTGTTAAGGGGAGGGAACAAATTTCCTGTTTCCCCCCAAAACATCGGGGGGATTAAGGGGGGTAAAACGCCTGTGGGACATGCATTTGAGCTTAAGTTGACACCAGTGCTTCACAATTGTCTACCAACCGCCAAAATTTTGCTGTTAAAACGTAAGTTTTCCACGAATAGTATTCATTATGCTTTACAAGAAACAATCTAGTTTCTTCGTAGTCCACTAAAGAAACTTTGTATGGTTTATTTTATGGTAGAAAAATCAAGTTATTTTCTCCCCCTGCTTCCCCTGCTTTATCTACCTACCTTCACCCGTAATTTTTGGGTTAGTCGATTACTAGGACTAGAATATATGGGGTTGTTTTTAGCAGGAATAACCGTTTTAATTTTGGTTTTTCTATTAACTCATACCCATGAAAATCTACACTGAAATTGAAATTAAGGCATCCGATAAGCAGGTCTGGAACCTACTCACTGATTTTGCGAGTTTCCCACATTGGAATCTGTTTATTCGTCAAATTAGTGGTTTGCTGAGTGAAGGGGCACAGCTAACCGTTCACTTTCAGCCTCCGGGTAGAGATATTATGATCTTTCGACCTACGGTGATTACGGTAGAACCTAATCGGAAACTGCTCTGGTTATGGCACTTTTTGATACCAGGGTTATTTGACGTTGAACATAGCTTTATCATTGAACCGTTAGCAAGCGATGTCTACGATGGTCACTGAGCGCAGCCGAAGTGCGGGCTACGCCTACGCGTTCGCTTCATTCAGCAAGAATCTTTCCAAGGTTTACTAGTACCTCTGCTAGCTCGTCGATTAAATATCGACGTTCGCCAAGGGTTTGAAGCCATGAACCAAACATTGAAAACCAAGGCAGAACGCATTGAAAATAAAAGTCAGGAGTTCAGAAAGTTTATATAATCAATCAGCTTTTTTGAACTATAGTAATAGCCTGAAATCGGATCAATGTTATTCGACAATCTCATAGCGCACTAACTTTCTAACATCTTCACGGGGTAGACTTAGTTCTTGGGCAATTGTCGCTTCTATTTGGCTGAATTCTATTGTTGGAAGTTCTAATTCCAATCGCTTCAGGATGGGGTCTGCTGTTTCCACTTCTACTTGAGTAATTCTCTTGGTTCGGTTGACGGCGGCGTTAATGAGCAACACATTGACTGATACCCGTGCTTCAAGTTGAGTATCTGACTGAAGTTTTTTCTCTGTAGAGTAGGGTCGGCTTAACTCTTGAGCAGCCAGGAAATTACAGCCAAGCCAAAACACAACCGCTACTAGTGGTAGAGGCAACCAAAACTCTAATCCCAGCCCTTGCAGCCAACGTTTACTAATACGCCACACACTACACCTGCTTCTGATTTTGCTAGGTAACACTTCATGTATATCCTAATGGGGTAGACAATCCTCTGAAATCTTACTGATGAAAGACGTTGAGATTGCTTCAATGGATTATTCTAAACAAGCACAAGTGTATAAAGGTGATGAAAATCTTACTGGTAGAGGATGATCCAAAGCAATTAATGCCGCTGCAAATAGTTCTCTCTCAGGCGGGACACAGCGTCGATGGTGTCAAGGATGGTGAAACCGCTCAATGGCTTTTGGCTGAAAAAGAATATGACCTGCTGATTTTGGATTGGATGTTACCTCGAATTAGTGGAGTGAGTTTGTGTCAACAGTATCGGGCGGCGGGAAAAACAGCTCCGGTATTAATGATTACGGCAAAAGATACCACACCCGATAAAGTCATAGGATTAGATGCCGGAGCTGATGATTACCTCGTCAAACCGATTGATATCGTGGAGTTCATGGCACGGGTGCGAGCATTGAGGAGGCGATCGCCCCTCTGGCAAGGAGACACCCTTTGCTTGGCAGACCTCGAACTTCATCTCGATAGACTAATTTTGGAGCGACAAGGAGCGATCGTATCCCTTTCCAGCCAAGAATTTCAGTTGCTAGAGTACTTCATGCGTCATCCTAAGCAAGTCCTAACTCGCAACCAGATTGAGCAAGCTGTATGGGAGTGGGGTAGTGAGCCAGAAAGCAATTCAATCACCGTTCTAGTTCGTAAACTTCGCCAACGTTTGCAAACATTAGCAGCAGCCGATTGGATTGAAACTGTCTACGGTATGGGCTATCGCCTAAACCCTCCAGAACCATCGTAAAAAGGACTGGGGACTGGGGACTGGGGACTGGGGGATGAGGGGGACAAGGAGGACAAGGAAGATAATGCTCCCTGCCCCCTGCCCCCTGCTCCCTGCCCCCTGCTCCCTGCCCCCTGCCCCCTGCCACTGTTCCCTGCCATAGTATAAGTTGTGTTTAACCGCAGTCGTCGTAACTTAGCTCGTTGGTTTACCCTTTCAATGGGGTGCATTCTGATTCTCTTTGCTGGAGTCATTTACAATCTTGAGGTAAAAGACAAGCTCAAAGCATTAGATCAACTGCTTTATAAAAGAGCAGAGCTAATGGCAGCCAGTTCGCAGTATCGGCTGTATCAAGGACAAAAAGAAGTCGATCTGAGCAATATACCGCTATTAGGTAGTGGTTCTCACCCGGCTGATATTGAATTGGTCTATGTTCGCTGGTATGACCCGAATGGCAAACTTAAGCGGTTTTTTGGTACTCCACCTCCAGAAAAGTTGGGAATAGCATCTGAGTTTCTCACGATTAAGTCCGTTGACCAGTTTACAGGTGAGACACTTTGGCTTCGTCAAGTCACGTTACCTGTTCAAGGAGGAAATTCGGTCATCGGTTATCTGCAAGTTGCTATCCCTCTGACAGAAACTCAAAACGATCTCCGAGAATTTCAGTTAATGTTGACCCTGGCTGTACCTGTAGCACTGGGGTTAATTGGACTTACAGGTTGGGTACTTGGTGGCATAGCTATGCAACCCGTTCAGCAAGCTTATAACCAACTCCAACGCTTTACATCAGATGCCTCTCATGAGTTGCGATCGCCCCTTTCTGCGATTTTGACCAATGCCCAAGTTGGGTTACTAATGGCAGCAGACCATCCCCAAATCCATCCCTCTGTGGAGAACATCATCGATAGCGCCAAGTCGATGAGTACTTTGGTTAATAACCTACTGCTGTTAGCTCGTCATCAGGGAAAATTAACTCCCGAATCTCTCAAAAAGGTTAATCTTAATAGCTTGTTAGATAATTTAGCTATTTATTACAATACTGTTGCTGCAAAAGCGTCGATCAAGTTGATCAGCCATTTACCAGAACAACCCATTGAGTTGTGGGCTGACCCCGATTTGCTGCGGCTAGCTGTGGAAAACTTGCTCAGTAACGCCTGTAATTACACTCCATCTGGTGGAACTGTCTGGTTACGCTTAGAACCTCACCCAGATCGGGCAGTAATTCAGGTCATAGATACTGGAATTGGAATTCCAGAGGCAGATTTACCTTACATTTTCGATCGCTTTTACCGAGTTGATACAGAACGTGCCAGAGAAAGCGGCGGATTTGGATTGGGATTAGCGATCGCTCAACAAATTATCCAGGCTCACGGCGGTAACATTCATGTGATGAGCAATGAGGGTAAAGGCTCGACGTTCCAGATAAAGTTACCACTGATGAGCCATTCCTAAATTCATCTTTAAAAGATGATTCATAATGAAAATCTAAAGCTTTTAGCTTTCCCCCAATTCTTCATAATAAATTATTGTGGCAATTCTATACAAAAATAATGTATGTATGCTGTAAACAAATCAGCTTTTTGAAGTTTAGCAGAACGCAAAGTTTAGACCCTGCTATTGCTACTTATAAAAAAAATCAAAGTCAGATGATAAATATTATTCTATATACCTTATAATCTCTAATACGGTATCCGCTTAGAAATACCGTAGATTTAGGGGTGAATTCTGATGAACGAGTCGCAACAAACGACACATTTCAGTAAATTGCTAACTGAGAGAATGCAGTCTTATGTCATGAAAGCATTACAGACTATACAACTCTCATATAAAGACACAATTAGAAATTGGTTAAATAGACACACTGTGCAAAGCTTTGTGAGTCTGTTTCTAGTAGGTGCTTTTTTGAGTATAACAGTTGCCTCCTGCTCTGGAAGCAGTTCAGCTAGCAAAAATGATGTCAAATTGAAACTCGTTTCTTTCTCTGTCACCAAAGCGGCTCATGACCAGATAATCCCCAAATTTGTCGAAAAATGGAAGCAAGAACATAACCAAAATGTCACATTTGAGCAAAGTTATGGTGGTTCTGTAGCTCAAGCGGCGGCTGTGATTGCTGGTTCCCAAGAAGCAGATATAGTACATTTGGCACTTCCTTTGGATGTCAGCAAAATTGCTCTTGCAGGTTTGATAAAATCGGGTTGGGAAACCAAAGCTCCCAGAAGTGGTATTGTGAGTAGATCGGTTGCTGCGATCGTTACCCGTGAAGGTAATCCCAAAGGTATAAATACTTGGGCAGACTTAGCAAAAGATGGCGTGAAAGTGATTGCGGCTAACCCAAAAACTTCTGGTATTGCTATCTGGGAATTCTTAGCTTTTTGGGGTTCGGTAACTCTAAACGGAGGTGACGAAGCCACAGCATTAGATTACGTCACTAAAGTTTATAAAAATACTCCCATTTTGACGAAAGATGCCCGTGAAGCTAGCGATTTATTTTTTCAAAAAAATCAGGGTGATGTCTTAATCAACTACGAGAATGAGGTAATTTTAGCAGGTAAAAATGGAAATAAGTTGCCTTATATTGTACCCAAAGTCAATATTTCCATTGATAATCCTGTAGCCATAGTTGATAAAAACGTTGAGAAACACGGTACAAGGGAAGTTGCACAAGCATTTGTTGATTTTCTTTACTCTACAGAAGCTCAACGAGAATTTGCTAAATTACAATATCGTCCTGTTAACCCCACTGTCACGCAAGAAGTAGCATCTCAATATCAGCCAATTGAAACGTTATTTACATCTCAAGATTTAGGCGGTTGGGATATTATCCAGAAAAAGTTTTTTAGCGATGGGGCAATTTTTGACAAAGTTCAAGCTGCCA
This sequence comes from Nostoc sp. FACHB-133, assembly GCF_014698055.1. Taxonomy (NCBI): domain Bacteria; kingdom Bacillati; phylum Cyanobacteriota; class Cyanophyceae; order Nostocales; family Nostocaceae; genus Nostoc; species Nostoc sp. FACHB-133. The sequence goes on along the minus strand of NZ_JACJSH010000012.1, from coordinate 96,880 downwards.
GCAAAGCGTAATATCTATATTTTTCTAGCAGCTAGCCAAATATAAATAATTTTCAATCACTTTACCTCAATTGATAATTTATGAGTTTTCATAGCCGATTGAAAGATGGCTTTTCACTCACCTTTTTAATGCTGATTACCAGCAGTATCACTGCTTGTAATAGCGGTCAGGAATTAAAAAGTCAAGTGAGTATTGACGGTGCGGCTGTAGGTTTCCCTGTTTCTTTAGCGGTTGCAGAAGAATACGGCAAAGTTAAACCTGAAGCGAAAGTGAGCGTTGCTTCAAGTGGAACTGGTGGTGGTTTCAGTAAATTTTGTAATGGTGATATTGATATTGCCGGTGCTTCTCGTACCATTCGAGATGAAGAAATCAAAAAATGCAAAAGTAAGAATATTGATTTCGTCGAGTTGCCTATAGGTTTAGATGGCATAGCTGTGATTGCTAACCGTCAAAATAATTTCGCCAAATGTCTAACTATTAAAGAACTAGGCAAGATTTGGGGTGCTAAATCAGACGGTAAAATCTTAACTTGGAATCAAGTTAATCCCAAATTTCCTAACCAAAAGCTGAAGTTGTATGCTCCAGCTTCCGATACTGGAACCTTTGATTATATGACTCAAGCTGTTACTGGCAAAGCCAAGAATGGCCGTACAGATTACACTCCCAGCCATAATCAAAACCTTTTAGTACAAGGAGTATCTGGGGATGTATCATCATTGGGTTATGTCGGGATATCTTACTACATTCAAAACCAAGAAAAACTAAATCTGGTTGCTATAGAAAGTCCTACTGGAAAGTGCGAAAAACCAGTGCCAGTAGATAATGTCATCAAAAATATCTACACACCTTTATCTCGTCCCCTGTTTATCTATGTCAGCAAAAAGTCTTTAGATACCAAGCCAGCAGTCAAAGAATTTGTAGACTTTTATCTAGAAAATTCTTGGAAGTGGGTAGATAGTGTTGGTTATGTGGCACTACCCGATGAAGCTTATGTCAAAGTTAAACAAAAATTTGCTACGGGTGAAACTGGCACAAAGTTTAAAAAAGCAAAACCAGGTGAACCAATCACAAACTTTATTTAGATAAAGTCTTGTTTATTGTAGTCTAATTGTAGTCAAAAATTAACTGTTTATGCAGAATACCAATTCTCAAGACGATCCTTATTTACTATCTAGACAGTCACTGGATAAAAACCCATCTGAAGATATCTCTGAAAAGATTGTTGCAGTAATTTTATTTGCTTGTGCTTTAGTTTCTGTTTTGACTACCTTTGGTATTGTCGTAATTATCTTTCAAGAGACATTTGGCTTTTTCCAAGAAGTTTCCTTCGCCGAGTTCTTTCTTGATACTAAATGGACACCTCTATTTGCAGATAGACATTTTGGCGTTTGGCCCTTAATTAATGGCACTTTTTTAACAACAGCTATTGCGATGGCAGTTGCTATTCCTTTGGGTTTATCTTCGGCCATTTATTTAAGTGAATATGCTCAACCCAAAGTAGCAGCAGTTTTACGTCCAGCAGTAGAACTTTTAGCAGGAATACCAACAGTAGTCTATGGTTACTTTGCGCTGTTGTTTATCACACCATTGTTGCGGAATATTATCCCTCTGGAAATATTCAATGCTTTGAGTGCAGGGTTAATGATGGGCGTGATGATTACCCCTACTGTTGGTTCTATCAGCTTAGATGCTATTAAAGCAGTTCCCCGTTCTTTGCGAGAAGGATCTTATGCTTTAGGTATTACTAAACTAGAAACTATTTTTAAAGTAGTTCTACCAGCCGCGCTTTCAGGAATCATTGCTTCAATTATATTGGGTATTTCTCGCGCTGTGGGTGAAACAATGACTGTCCTAATCGCTGCCGGACTACAGCCAAAGCTGACTGTTAATTTTGCAGAATCAATAGAAACAATGACAGCTTACATGGCACAAATTTCTGGTGGAGATAGCCCACGCGGTAGTCTCAATTTTAAGACGTTATATGCTGTAGGTGCTGTTCTGTTTATAATTACCCTAGCTTTGAATATTGTTAGTTACTGGGTTGCAAATCGCTTTAAAGAAAAATACGATTAACTAAGTATGGCTACAAGTTACCAACAAGATGATTCTCTAGATTCTGCGATAGAATTTACCGATAATGTTGAGAGTAGGGAAACATTAGGCAAAGTATTTGAAATACTTTTTTTGTTAGGATTGCTAATTGGTTTGTTTGTCCTAGCATTGCTACTTTTTGATATTTTTAAAGACGGATTAGGCAGATTTTTAACACCCGGTTTTCTCACAGAAACTCCTTCTCGTTTTCCTGACCAAGGTGGTATTCGTCCTGCAATTATCAGCAGTGTTCTTTTAGGAACTATTGTAATTTTGGTTACTGTACCAATTGGTGTAGGAGCAGCTTTATATCTAGAAGAGTATGCACCGAAAGCTTGGTGGACAGCAATTATTGAGATTAATATCAGTAATCTGGCGGGTGTACCTTCTATTGTCTATGGATTGCTGGGTTTAGGAGTTTTCAATTATTTACTTGGGTTTGGCCCCGCTTTGATTTCTGGTGCATTGACTTTATCTTTGTTGTCTTTACCAGTAATTATTGTCACCTCTAGAGAAGCAATTCGCGCTGTCCCAGATTCCCTGAGAAATGCTTCTTATGGATTAGGTGTTACAAAATGGCGCACTATCAGCAGTCATGTTTTACCTTATGCTATTCCCGGTATTTTGACAGGGGTGATTATCTCTGTATCCCGTGCTATTGGTGATGCAGCCTCTCTAATTGTTGTCGGTGCTGTGGGTTTTCTCACTTTTGATCCCGGTTTGTTTCAGAGATTTATGGCATTACCCATTCAAATTTACAGTTACATCACTCGTCCTGAACCGGGTTTTGCTGATGCAGCAGCAGCAACAATTATTGCGTTGTTACTTCTGATTTTAGTTTTAAATGGTGTAGCAATTTATATTAGACAACGCTTCTCAATACGTTAGGTAATTAAATATCTAATTGGATACATTCACGAATATTAGGAGAATCGAAAAATGACTTATAGCAATAATAGTAGAAGTCAATCAGATAGCGCCACGCTTGACTATGAAAAGAGCGTATTCAATGTTGAAGGTGTGAAGGTTTTTTATGGCGGATTTTTGGCACTTTTAGATGTCTATCTTAAGATTCCTGAAAAACAAATTATTGCTTTTATTGGGCCTTCAGGATGTGGTAAAAGTACTTTACTGCGTTGCTTCAACCGGATGAATGATTTAATCCCTGGAGCTAGGGTTGAGGGTAGACTGAATTATCGCGATCGCAATATTTACGATCCTAAGATAAATTCTGTCAAATTACGCCGCCAAGTCGGAATGGTTTTTCAAAGACCGAATCCTTTCCCCAAGTCAATATACGAAAATATTTCTTTTGGGCCGCGTTCTAACGGTTACAAAGGTAACGTTGATGAATTGGTGGAAGATTCCCTCAGACGTGCTGCTATCTGGGATGAAGTCAAGGACAAACTCAAAGAGAAGGGTACTGCATTATCTGGCGGACAACAGCAACGACTTTGCATAGCCCGTGCGATCGCAATGAAGCCAGATGTATTATTGATGGATGAACCATGTTCTGCTCTCGACCCAATTTCTAGCCGCCAAGTAGAAGAACTCTGCTTAGAACTGAAGCAGCAATACACCATCATCATGGTGACACACAATATGCAGCAAGCTTCCAGAGTGGCAGATTTCACAGCTTTCTTCAATACAGAAATTGACGAGTATGGCAAACGTCGCGGAAAATTAGTTGAGTTTAATCCAACAGCACAGATGTTCAGTTCTCCTCAAACTAAAGAAGCTGAAGACTATATCAGTGGACGTTTCGGTTAAAAAGACATGACAACGCAAGGGGAAAGGAAAAAGCCAAGTTCAGTTGTGAGAGACTATTATTCCTTTACTCTTTAACCCTTTCCCTTTCATCTAAATCTAGTCAGCTCAACGCCCTGTTAAAAAATCCTTCTTTTTACTGAAATTTATACTGGTAAAACAATTCCCCAACTTTTGTAGTCGCTATTTTCGTACAAATTCCCCCTCCACTACAAGCTGAGACTAGGTAATATATACATATATAACTATGGATAAAAGGCATACAGTGGAAATTCAAGAATTAAAAGCATTGATTAAAGAAACTATGCGTGAAGTTCTGCAAGAAGAAAGGCTTCGCCTCTGCCAAATTCTGATTCCTTACATAAGTGATACTGAGCAACGCGAACTTGAAGCCGAATTTGGTGTACCTTTAGATGATACTGAGGATGAAGTAATTGATATGACCGATTGGGTAAGATATGGCAATAAAATTTCGCAAAAAAGCGATTAAATTTTTAGAAAAAGCAAATCCCGAAGATGTCGAAAATATTCGGGAGCAAATAAACAAAATTGTTATTGCTGTCGAAAACCAAGGCATTATCCCGTTTACAGAAATAGATATCAAAAAAAATGAAAGGTGATTGGGAGGTATTTTACAGATTGCGTATAGGTAAAAACAGAATTATTTTTACAGTAGATATTGATTCCAAAGACATCGAGATTTACGCCATTGGTGCAAGAGGAGATGTTTATAATAAATAATTCGTAATTAGTAATTTAATAACTGGAAATTAGCAAAGTAATTGTGGAAAATATACTGAGGCTTGATAGTACTAAATTGAAGTAATATTTCAGTTTAGTAGTTATACTGTGTATTATGTTTAAGCCTCTGTCATTTGCTTTAGTTGCAGCTACCGTTTTAGTAGCATCAATCAATAATCCCAGTGCTACCTTAGCTCGAACTTGTGCTTCTAAGTGTGGGTCGCATCCAATTCAGTTTACACCTGGGCAACACATCCGAGTTGAAGTGATAAATAGCACGCCTAACATCATCAAAATCCAAAAACCCTCTGGGACTGATGCAATGACCTTGAGTCCAGGGCAGAAACTAAGTTTAGAACAAATAGAAGGTACAGAGCCAAATACATCTCTGATATTTTGGAGCGAAAAAGGTTTGTCACTACAAGCAATTGTCTCGAAACCTAACTTTGGCACATTGCGGCTAGAACTCCGTCCGACTTGGCGCTCTCCGGGCGATCGCTCTTTGTATATTATGGATGATGGTAGAATAAACGTGTTTTAGATAGCAAATTAATGTTATTAGTTATGAGTTAAGAAACAACTTTCAATTCAACACTCATAACTAAGTAAATTCTAACTTGTATTGTGCTAGACCGACCTGTATCTGAATTCTCAAAACCTACCAGGCGCTTACCGAATCAGCGCTGGCAAATTTATCCACAAAAACCAGAATTTGCCCAAAAGCTGGCGGTTTTGATGAATGTTTCACCCATTATCAGCCAATTGCTGATTAATCGGGGTATGGAAACGCCAGAACAAGCACAAGCATTTTTAGAGCCAGAGTCATTAGTCTTACCTTCGCCGTTAGAAGATTTCCCAGATTTGGCAATTAGTTTGGAGTTGTTGCAAAATGCGATCGCTTCTCAAACAAAAATTGCTATTTGTGGTGACTACGATGCTGATGGAATGACCAGCACGGCTCTACTTTTGCGTAGTCTCCGCACTTTAGGCGCACAAGTAGATTATGCTATTCCCAGCCGGATGCACGAAGGCTATGGTATTAATAAACGCATAGTTGAAGAATTTCACAGCGAAGGTGTAGGGTTAATTTTGACTGTCGATAATGGTATATCTGCGTTTGAACCAGTCGCTAGAGCTAGAGAACTTGGTCTTGCAGTGATTATCACCGATCATCACGATATCCCCCAAAAATTACCGCCAGCTAATGCTATCCTCAACCCTAAACTAATAGCCGAATCGTCACCCTATAGGGGTGTTGCTGGTGTTGGTGTTGCCTATATTTTGGCAGTGTCTTTAGCACAACAGCTAGGCGAGACGAAGGGTTTAATCCAGCCGATGCTAGCACTGTTTACACTGGGAACGATCGCAGATTTAGCTCCCTTAACTGGCGTGAATCGCCGTTGGGTGAAACGTGGTTTACAGCATCTACCCAAATCAAACTTAGCTGGGATACAGGCGTTGATTCAGGTAGGTGGTGTGCAAGCGAGGGGAGAGGAGAGAGCAGGGGAGCAGGGGAGCAGGGGAGCAGGGGAGGAAATTTCTAATCCAAAATCCAAAATCCAAAATCCAAAATCGCTCAAGCCTGAAGATATCGGGTTTCGCTTAGGGCCGCGAATTAATGCTATCGGTCGGATTGGTAATCCCCAGACTGTGATTGAATTGCTAACTACAGATGATATGGGGGTGGCGCTGGAAAGAGCAATGCAGTGCGAACAAATCAACGCTTCTCGCCAGGAAATGTGTCAGCAAATTGAACAAGAAGCGATCGCTTATGTAGAATCAGAATTTGTTACATCTCTACAACAAGACCGTGTATTAATTGTTGTTCAACCCAATTGGCATCACGGCGTTATTGGCATTGTCGCCTCCCGCTTGGTAGAACGCTACGGTGTTCCTGTATTCATCGGTACTTATGAGGATGGGGAACATATACGCGGTTCTGCACGCTCAATTCCAGAGTTTAATGTGTTTGAAGCTTTGGAATATTGTCACGATTTACTAGGGAAATATGGCGGACACAAAGCCGCCGGAGGATTTTCTCTACCAGCAGAAAATTTACAGGTGTTGCGATCGCGTTTGATTGAGTTTGCTAACCAGTGTCTTGAACCCCAGCATCTCAAGCCTCTGCTCAAAATTGATGCTGAAGTCAACCTCGATCAGATCAATCAGCAGCTTTACCAACAGCTTAATGCTCTACATCCCTGCGGTATGGACAACCCAGATCCAGTTTTTTGGACAGCTAATGTTCAAGTAGTTGAGCAAAAAATCGTTGGTAAGGGTCACATCAAACTGACAATTGCCCAAACTATTGATAATCAGGATTACAGAATTAAAGCGATCGCTTGGCGTTGGGGCGACTACTTCCGCTTACCGCCGCGAGTGGATGTAGCTTACAAACTGCGAGAAAATTATTTTAACGGTAACACCACTATCGAGCTAGAGTTAGTCGGTGCCAGACTGCCAATTCAGATTCAACAATTTTTTGCTTCTTCACCTATCCAGTCAAGCACCACCTTTGAGTACAACCAGCGACAATATACTTGTGGTTTCTATAAAAACGGTATTGAAGCAGAATTAAGAATTAAAAATTCTGAAGGCAAAGTCTTGGCCATGCAGCCAGGACATATAATCGGTTTACTTGGTACTAATCGTCAAAACGCTAAAGAAGTTGATATTTCTCAGCCACAGTATGACAGTATTATTCAAGCTGCACTTCAAGCGTTATCAGTTAAAAGTTAGAAGTTCTTTATTAACTTATTGCTTCTGACTGTGATACTGTTAGTGCTGATTTATGAGTTATGAGTTAAGAATAAAATTTAATTACTCACTCCTCACCCCTAACTCCTAATCAGCACTCAGAAATCTTATAGGTTGCCGTTGCGAAATGCCAACAAAAAGATTACTACTGGGCCAGCAATCACAATTAGCGCCACGGACAGCAATTGGAAAATAACTTCCCAATTGATACTGGTAAAAGCGTTAAACAAGTCAGATACAGCGTCAAACATTTTTCCCTTTCTCCTCCCAATTGTCTTAAAAAATTCAATAACTTAATTACAAAACCCGCAATCGATCATATCTGTCTATGGCCTGTTGGATTTAATTTACTTAACAAAATTATAAGAAAAGACATAAAAACGTAAAATATGGGAATTGGGAATTGGGAATTGGGCATTGGGCAAAACAGTTCTGTTAGCGGTAGCGGGGCGTTTAGTCCGTGAAGAGTTGTTACGAATTCTCCCCCATTCCCCATTCCCCATTTCCCACTCCCCACTCCCTAATTCAAAATGGCAACTTGGCAATGTGTAAAACAATGTGGAGCCTGCTGTAATCTTGATCCAGCAGATCGTCCCGATTTGGATGAGTATCTCTCTCCACCAGAACTAGAACTCTACCTCAGCATGGTAGGCGAAGGCGGATGGTGCGTTAATTTTGACCATACCACGCGCGAATGTCGCATCTACTCAGATCGTCCTCGTTTCTGCCGCGTGGAATCAGAGGTTTTTCAAGATATGTATGGGGTTGAGCCTGAAGAAGTCAACGATTTTGCTATAGACTGCTGTCGCCAGCAAATAGAAGGAGTATATGGCGATCGCAGTTTAGAAATACTACGCTTCGATCAAGCTATTGGGCTGTAAGGAGGATACAAGAAATTTTTATCACCATTTATGTAGTTGCAATTTATTACAACAATCTGAGAATATGATAGAAATATGAAAATAACCTAGCAACCCAAACTACTGCTTGTGAAACTTGACTCTGCACCTTTGGAGATTTCGGGCATAGCTCAGACTGAAATAGAGCTAGAACTGAAAGACAGCACTGATTTTAACTTAACTCCTGCGATCGCCCAGCGAGTTCAGCCTCTAGTTGCCGATAGTCCTCCAAAGCAGCAATCAGTGTTAGTAGTTTTTGGCACAACTTTTGTAACCATTTTTCTCGCAGAAATTGGAGATAAGACTCAGCTATCCACCCTATTAATGAGTGCAGAATCTCATTCGCCTTGGGTTGTATTTCTCGGATCGGCAGCGGCGCTGATAACCACCAGCTTATTAGGCGTACTTTTAGGTAGTTGGATGGCTAGCCGACTCAGCCCAAAAACAGTAGAAAAATCAGCAGGTGTGATGTTGTTGGTAATTTCCCTAATGCTGTTTTGGGATGTATTTACTAGTCATTAGTCATTGGTCATTTGTCATTGGAGAAAGTCCCATTCCCCATTCCCCATTCCCCCTTTCCCATTCCCCCTTAATTATATGGATTGGCATCTTTTAGGACTAAGCTTTATTACAGTTTTTTTATCAGAATTGGGTGACAAAAGTCAGCTAGCTGCGATCGCACTTTCAGGGCGTTCTAACTCTCCACGCGCGGTATTTTTTGGTGCAGCAGGCGCATTGCTGTTGACTAGCCTGTTGGGGGCATTAGCAGGGGGAGCAGTAGCCGAATTATTACCTACACGTTTGTTAAAAGCGATCGCTGCGATCGGATTTGCCATCCTTGCTGCACGCCTGCTGTTATTTAACAATGAACCATCGGCGGATTCTGAAGAAACACCTTAGAGAAGAATTCAGAATCCAGGAATCAGAATTTATTCTTTGTGGGCTATTGGAACCCGCCAAAGCTTTAAACTATATCACTCAGTACTTCTCTACGAGACGCTGCCCGTAGCTTGCTTCCACGTACTCCTACGGAGAAGCAAGCTACGCGGAGGTACCGTAGGCGAGTGGTACGACAAACTCAGTAACCATCGTACTCCTGAATTCTGACTCCTGAGTTCTGAATTCTTCTTTACAAAAGTTCCCAAGCCGTTCCTTTGTAGCCGTATTGGAAAATTTCGGGATGCAAAATTTCAGCCAAAATTTCGAGAGAATCTACCAGTCGTGGCCCTGGACGATTAAAGTAAGAATTACCATCAGTGATGTAAACCCTACCAGCTTGCGTAGCGTGTAGTTTTTCCCACTCTGGACGTTTAGTTAACAATTTGGCTTCTTGGCGAGTGCGATTTAAATCAAAGCCACAAGGCATAAAAACAATGACATCTGGATTAGTTGTTAATAGTGTTTCCCACGGCAAGATAGGAGAAGGCTGACCTGTATAACAAAATAGAGACTGTCCTCCTGCCAAGTTAACTAATTCAGGAATCCAATTGGCGGCAACCATTAAAGGATCAGTCCACTCAATACATGCAACAGTAGGCTGTTCATTTAAAGAAAGTCCTTGAATTCTTTGCTGACAAATTTTGACGCGAGCTTCTAAATTTTCTAAGACTTTTACCGAATCTACCTCGAAAGCATTACCGACTCGCTCAATATCAGCCCAAATATCTTGGAGAATATTGGGTTGTAAAGAAATAATCTGCGGTTTACTGTCAATAAGTGTGGCAACTGCCTTTTCTACTTCGTGTAAGCTGACAGCACAAACATCACACTGGTCTTGAGTGAGAATGTGAGTAGGCTGCAACCGCTCTAAAACATCAGTTTTGATTTCATAAATACTGAGAGCAGATTGTAATAAATTGTTCACCTCATCGTTAATTTGGCTGCTGGAGGCATTGGAGTCTAAGCGTGCTTGGGTACAAACGGGGCGATTGAGTATTTCTGGAGGATAATCGCATTCGTGCGATCGCCCCACAATAGCATTAACCAATCCTAGTGCCGCTAAAATCTCTGTTCCACCGGGAATTAGGGAAACAATTCTCACATTACTAACCGTCATCGCTCCACCTCCATAAAAGCTCGCTTACCTTAATATTCTCAAAATTTTAGTCATTAAGTATCTTTCTCTAGGGGAATCAACTGTGTTTTGGTAATCATATTGATTATCTATGAAGTTGCTCCAGAACTTAGGGCTTTATGCCCATTGCCTCAGCAAGCTTGATTTTGTACAGTTCCAAAAAAATGAATTAACATTAACACTAACCAACAAATTGGCTTACAGCCCTTTTCAAGTAATTAAAATACACCACTTCTTACTTCCCAAATCAAAACACTATACTACTTAATATTTGAGTGAAATTACTTGATAGTAGAATTCCTGTAAATGCTAATTATCCCCTGGCAAAAATTACTGGCATGAAGTAATAAAAGTGATTAGCAAAATCTAGTTTGGAACTCGTTATCCAGAATCAAAAAAATTTGATTATAAAAAATATACTTTCCGGTTATGAAAAACCATACCAAGTAATTGTAGTTATACAAAGACGGTTCTTTTGCGTAGAACTGGAAGGCAAAATTATTTCTTCTTGAGGTCAAGTAATGCAGGTGGTGTCAGCTAAAGATATTACAGAGCAAAATCAGTCCCAAGAGGCTTTACAAATCAGAGAAAATAGTCGTCGAAAACAAAGCCAGACATTAGTACAACTGGCAAGAAGCAAGACATTTCAACAAGGCAATCTTAATGCAGTATTGAAAGAGATCACAGAAACTGCTGCTCAGACGCTTTTAGTCAAGCGAGTTGGGGTGTGGTTATATAATGAAGAACGCTCAAAGATTGAATGCATCGATTTATATGATGTAAACACTAAGGAGCATAGCTTTGGTAACTCGCTTTCACAAGAAAATTATCCAGCTTATTTCCAGGCATTAGAAGAAGAACGTACCATTGCCGCAAATGATGCCAGAAATGATACAAGAACCAAAGAATTATCCGAGCCTTATCTTTGTGTTTTAGGCATCACATCCCTACTGGATGCACCCATTTGGCTAGAGGGTCGTTTGGTAGGCGTAGTTTGCCACGAACACATAGGCGAACTTCGCGAGTGGACTTTAGAAGAAGAAACTTTTGCTGGCTCGATTGCAGATTTCGTGACTTTGGCTATAGAAGCAAGCGAGCGAAACATGGTACAGGAAGCACTGCGGCAGAGTGAGGCGAAATTTCGAGCAATTTTTGAACGTTCTTCTATTGGTATTGGACTTATAGATATGAAAGCGCAGATAGTCGATACTAATCCGGTACTGTGCGAGATTTTAGGATACAACCGAGAAAAACTATACGGTAAGCGCTTTACAGATTACATTTCCACGCAAAAGGGGGATTTAAAACTTTACAAACAACTAGTGTCAGAAATTGGCAAAAACTCAGGGAAAATTTCAAGGTTCGCCTTCCCAGTCTCCCAACTTGAGGAACAGGCTGTCGATAAACATCACATTGAGATGGAAAGACGCTGCTTACATAAAGATGGTAGCCTAGTTTGGACTCATATCTCTGTTTCTGTTATACCAGACAGCAATGGTGAACCTGAGTTTTTTCTAGCGATGATTGAGGATATTACTGAACGCAAGGAAACAGAATTGAAACTACGTGCCTCTCAAGAAGCAGCAGAAGCTGCTAGTCGGGCAAAAAGTGAATTTTTAGCAACCATGAGCCACGAGTTGCGAACACCTCTTAATGCGATTATGGGCTTATCGCAGTTGCTGCAACAAGAAGTAGTTGGCTCTCTCAATGAAAAGCAGAACGAATATGTAAGTTGTATATATAGTAGTGGTGAGCATTTGCTGGCACTGATTAACGATATTCTTGATTTATCGAAGGTAGAAGCAGGCAAAGAAGAACTGTTACTGTCACCTTTACCAGTATCTGATTTATGTAATTATGCCATCTGGACAGTGCGCGATCGCGCCTCAGAAAAGGGGTTAAAACTCACCTACAAAATTGACCTACAAGAGGATATTTGTATTGCTGATGAGCGGCGCATCAAGCAAATGCTACTCAATCTGCTCACCAATGCCATTAAATTTACCCCAGCCGGTGATGTATCGCTGGTAGTGAAAAAAGTACCTCAAGGAATAACCTTTACAGTTTCAGATACTGGAATTGGTATAGACCCAAATCAGTTTCAATTTCTATTTGAACCATTTAAACAGCTTGATAGCCAATTAAATCGGCAGTATGAAGGCACTGGTTTAGGTTTAGCTTTAACACGCAAGCTCGCACGTTTGCATGGTGGAGATTTAACTGTTACATCGACTTTAGGAGAAGGCAGTCAGTTCACTTTGTTTCTACCAAATCCAGTACTTTCGAAAGCAGTCGAAAATGAAAAAAATGAGGAAGATCAGGGAGATGAGGAAGAAGATTTGATTTTATCCTCCTCACCAGACATCCCCAAAAATAAAACTATTTTACTTATAGAAGAAGAGGAAAAAACTGCTACAGTTTTGCAAGACTATCTTCAGTCAATTGGCTATAAAGTCAAGTGGATAAATAATGAAACCGATTTTTTGAAACAGGTGCAAAGCCTCCAAGCAGATTTAGTTTTTTTTGATTTCCAGTTAACTAAAAAAACTAGTATCTTAAATTTGCTAAATCTCCTTAGACAAAAGCCTTCTTGGAAAGATACGCCAATTGTAATAATGACTTTGAACGAACCGATAGAAAAAGAAATTAACAAGTTACCAGGTAGTGCTAATGACTATCTGGTTAAGCCAATTCGCGCAGTCCAGCTAGAGTCATTACTAATGCGATATTTGAGCTAATTTTATTATAAATATTCTTGTTTACTGGTTAGGCAATTTCGTATTTAAAATCATTGTCAACTGCCGTGATTACCAGTTATTAAAACAAGCAGATTATTTAGACTATGAGATGTTTTTTCTCATTGCTACATGGCGAATGCTTGCTTCTTCAAATATTTCTCCCTCTTCTATAAAATCCAGTTTTTTATATAAATTTTTCACATATTCTTGAGCGTGAATCACTACTTCTGTAATATTTTTGTTAGCTATAATCTGTAGTGCCTTTTCCATAATTTTTGTACCAATACCCTGTCCTCTAGCTGTAGATAAAACTGCAAGCCTTTCTATCTTGGCAGTTTTATCTTCCAAGTATCTAATTCTGGCAGTACCAACAGCTTCTTCATTTAAATAAGCAATCAAATGTTCAGATATTGCATCTTTGCTATCAAATTCTAAAGCAGGATCTACATTTTGTTCATCCTGAAAAACTATTCGTCTAATTGCTTTAATTGTAGGAAAATCTTTAGACATGTCAGCAACTTTTATAGATAAATTACTCATCAAACTCTTTCTGTTGTTAGATTATAAAATAATTAGGATATATGGCAATATGCTTAGAATAGCGATATTTCGCCTCAGAAGCTCATCCGAACCCGCTTATAAAAAACAGGATTACTTTTTCTATTATAGGATCATAATGTCAGGAATAATTTTAGCTTAATCGTAGCCAAACCAAGGCATTTATCTACTTTTTATGGGTAAAATTTGAATTGAATTTTAGGGATCTAAATGTAGATTTTACATCACTGTCTCTGAAAAATAATGTTAGTTCTATATACTCAAAATTTTGCCATATCTCAATTTAATTGTAAACTTGCTTTACTCACCTTAATGACCCAAGTTGTTTTGGCAGAATCCTTATTTCTGTGGTTCTGATTAAATTTATCATTGAGACTTGATTGCAATCAATTTGGAATTAACAATTTCGAAAAAGTCTTAACCTAAATTTGTACTAACTTTAACTCAATCTTTGCCTATGCTGTATGCCTTAGTAAGAAGATTGTGTAGTAACTCTGGTAAAGTACTGTATTTCAATCGAGTTTTAGGTGTATACCTGCCATTAACCCAGAGCTAGAAGTCAAGCTGGAGGTTCTTTAGGAGTTACTGTTTACTGCATTTAAGGATTGGAGATTCATGAAACTGCAACTGATCCAATTACATATACTCTGAACCAAATTCACTGGAGCGTAGACCCATGATAAGCACAAATGCTGTTTGCACGGAGAAAACCAGGTGTCTACGCCGACAGCATGACATTTGCATATTTTCTGTGGAGTTTTCTTAACTATTCTTGAGGAGTACAAATGCTTGAGGCTATCGCTGTTGCTTGGTTATTACTGTTTTTTGGTGATTTTCTATCTACATTTATTTACCACGTACCCGAGCATGTTTTTGGTAGCCTTCATTTAAAAACGCACCACTCCTGGAAAAAAGATTTCCGCCACTACGCTATTCTGACTTTTAATCCTCAAGTTCTTTTAGATGGTATCTTAGGAGCTTTGCCTTATGTACTCATAGCAGTAGTCTTGTGGTCTTTCTCTCCCATTGGCGTTATTTCGGGATTACTGCTTGGTCAGGTTCATGTATGGTGGAGACACATAAGTGTACTTGGTTGGCAAACTCCAAAGCCTATAAATATTTTATGCCAAATTTTATTTGTTACTACTCCTGAGAGACACTGGTTACATCATCACAAAACTAATTTAGGTTTCGGTGATATTTTTACATTCTTTGAACAACCTGCACAAATGTGGTTACGCTGGCTTCGGTTACTCAGACTTCGTTTTCGCTACTCTCGGATCTAACTGAAGCTACTACTTATCTCAATACTTTTCAAACGTACCAAAAGAAGTTGCGATCGCAGCTTCTTTTGGTACGCTATTTATCTTTTCAGAAAAATATATTAATTGCTACTACTGTCTGTGGCTTTGTGTAAGCCCTAAAATAAGCGAATTACACAAATAGAAGTATACCTTTGTAACGAAGTATAAAGGTATTTGCTAATGTTCAACTTCACTGTTATATCGCCAATATTTTTGGGAAAGCTAGCCTTAATTAGTAAATTATTATATCTCTAGATTTTTATGATAATTTCTCTCTTTTCCAGAGAGGGCTGTTTTCCTTCTACTTTTCGGGTATCTCCTAAGCCCTTCGGGCACGCTTTGCAAACGAAGACGTTACGCGAACGCAGTCGCTCATGGGGAAAATACCCAAGAGCGTCCTGTCTCACTTCTTGCCCTCTATCTCCTGCCTTCATTGATAAAATTAATCACCCAATTTGCTTGAATGGGGTTAATTTGCAACTTGCTGCTTATGAGGTGTTTTATGTCCCCAGTTAGCCTCAGAAAGATTCTCAACAAAAAAGAATTGCCATCTCTCCTTCATAACTTAGTCCACCAGCTCAACATTGCTATTGATGTTGAACTAGTAGACGGCACAAAACTACTTAGCATTGGGGAGCAAGCTACCGAAAACCGATATCCAATCGAAATGTCAGGAGAAATCATCGGTTGGGTTGTGGGAGGAGAACAGGCAACTCTAGTTGCAAGTTTGCTCTCATTGTTGGCAAAGCAAGAAGCTGAGAAGAAAGTGCTGGCCATAGAATTGCTAGAGCGATACCAAGAAATTGATTTGTTTGACGATATCTCGACTCAACTCGCAACAAGTTTGGATACGCGACAGATTGCTCAACTCGTGCTTCAGGAATTAAGTCGATTAATTGAATCGTCTGCGGGGATGATTCTGCTTTTGAGTCCAGATGCAACTGCATTTGAAATCATTGCCGAATTTGGGGAGTTTTTTGACGATAGCCACCCAGAACCAGGTAAGGGAATTATTGGCAACATTGTGCAATCCAACCGGGCAGAACTGATCAATGATGTGCAAACCGATCCTCGATTAGAGGTGAAAAAAAACGTTAGCGCCATGATTTGTGTACCGTTACGAGCCAAAGAGCGGGTACTGGGAGCGATCGCGATTGGGGCATCCAAAACTGAATCATACAAAGCCGAACACCTGAAACTTGTGAGTATCTTTGCCTCTCAAACAGCGATCGCCATTGACAAAGCTTTGCTTTATGAGCAAAGCACTCAAGCAGCAGTTCAGGCACAAGCCCAGACAAAAAAGCTTCAGAAAGCTCTTCATGAACTGCAATTGGCCCAAACTCAGTTAATTCAAAGCGAAAAAATGTCCAGTCTCGGACAACTTATTGCCGGAGTTGCCCACGAAATCAACAACCCGGTTAACTTTATTTGCGGCAATTTAAAGTATGTTGCCGAATACGCCCAAAACTTATTACACCTATTAGAAAACTATCAGAAATTCCTACCTGTTGTCCCTCCAGAGTTGGAATCAGAGTTAGACAATATAGACCTGGAATTTATCATACAGGATCTCCCCAAACTGCTAGATTCGATGAAGTTAGGCACCGGTCGCATCGTAGAAATTGTCCAATCACTGAAAAACTTCTCCCGCCACGACGAAGCCGAAATGAAAGCCGTCAATATTCATGATGGTATCGACGGCACGCTAATGATTCTTCATCATCGCCTGAAAGCAGATATTCACCGTCCGGCAATTGAAATCATCAAAGACTATGCAAAACTTCCCCTCATTGAATGCTATCCCGGACAGTTGAATCAGGTGTTTATGAACATCCTGGCAAATGCCATTGATGCTTTGGAGGAGACAATGAGTAATGGGGAATGGAAAAATTCTCATTCACCCCATCTTCTTGTCCCGCCATCTCCTCACTCTCTACTCCCCACTCCCCAAATCACTATTCGTACCAAAGTTCTCGATCGCCAGTGGGCTGTGATTCTAATTGCCGACAATGGCCCAGGCATGAAGGAGGAGGTTATTCACCGCATTTACGATCCCTTTTTCACCACAAAAGATATTGGTAAGGGAACCGGATTAGGTATGGCAATCAGCTATCAAATTGTTGTAGACAAACATGGAGGAATGCTCAAGTGTCGTTCTCAACCCGGTGAAGGCACAGAATTCTGGATTCAGATTCCCTTAAATTGTGCAGTGGTGGCCCCTACTGAAGAAGAGAATTACACCTCTGCCTCGCCAACTGCCACAACGATATTACCCCATATACCCGATGCTGATGGTTTCATTCGATCAACAATTCCAATGCTCAAACCGACGGATTTACTGACTCGTCATACTCACTTGATCCAGCGACTTTCACAGCACAATCCAGATGTGGAAACTGCATCACCCGATGAAATTTACCAGATGTTCCAACGCCACCCAATTTCATTAAAGCTTTACGCCACTTTGTTGTCTTGGTTCTGTTGTTCTAACCCTACCTAAAATACGCCACTAGAGAAACCTTAGCCATGTTTAAGCAACTTGATGAATACAATAGTCAGCTATTTGAAAAATGTCCTGTTGGCCTAGCATTATGCCGAACAGATGGGACGCTAATTAATATCAACCATGCTTATGCTGAAATTTTGGGGCGCACTGTTCCAGAAACCCTAAATCTCAGCTATTGGCAAATTACTCCTGAAAGCTATGCTGCCTCTGACCAAGCTACCCTAGAGAACCTAGAACAAACTAGTCGCTATGGGCCTTACGAGAAGGAGTTAATCCACAAAGATGGGCATCTGGTTCCGGTCAGAATCTCTGGACTGATGATTGAGAAAGATGGGGAGCAACTGATCTGGTCTAGTGTGGAGGATATCAGCGACCTTCGACGCATTCAGCAGGAACGCCAACATAATGAACAAATCCTGAAACAGAGTGAAGCCCGATACCGCTCTCTGGTGACAGCTAATACACAAATTGTCTGGGTAAGCACACCAGAAGGAATTTGCTTTGAACTGGCAAGCTGGATAGCTTATACAGGTCAAAGTCTAGCTGAAGCTGAGAATGGGGGATGGATTAATGCTGTTCATCCTGACGATCGCGCCTACACCGGAGAAGTCTGGAGTGCTGCCGTGGCAAACCTGAGTATGTATCAAATTGAATACCGAATTTGTGGCAAGGATGGCAATTATCGCTACTTTTGGGTCTGGGGTGCGCCCGTTATCGAAGAAGATGGCAGCGTCAAGGAGTGGATTGGCACCTGTACCGATATTCACGATCGCAAGCTGGCAGAAGCCGAAAATCAGCGTCTTAAAGAACGATATCGCTCGTTAGTAACTGCTACTTCACAGATCGTCTGGGGAGCTACCCCGGAAGGACTGGGAATAAGCAATGAAATGCTCACCTGGATGGACTATACGGGGCAGAGCGAAGCTGAAGTTGAGGGTTGGGGCTGGATTGATCCAATTCACCCCGATGACCGTGCCAGTTCCACAGAAGTTTGGAATACTGCTATGGTAAACCGAGCTATCTACCAAACCGAATATCGGTTGCGTAGCAAAGATGGCACATACCGCTACTTCTCTGTCTGTGGTGCCCCTGTCCTGGAGAAAGACGGCAGCATTCGGGAATGGATTGGCACCTGTAATGATATTCATGATCGCAAACAAGCTGAAGCTGAAAATCAACGTTTATTGGATATGTTGAATCATTCCAGCGATGCCATCATCGTCCGTGACATGAGCGACAAAATCTCTCACTGGAATCAAGGTGCCGAGAGACTCTACGGTTGGACGCGTGAAGAAGTAAAAGGCCAATGCATTCAAGCATTTCTCAAAAAAATCTTTCCAAAACCAAAAGAAGAAATCATCGCAGAGTTATTAGAGCAAGGTAATTGGGAAGGAGAAGTGCAACACTTCACCCATTTTGGCAAATTAATTATTGTCCAGAGCCGATGGACATTGCAACGGGATATCGATGGTCAGCCCTGCGCGGTGCTAGAAATTAATACTGATATCACTGCCCGCAAACAAGCAGAAATTTCTTTGCGGCAATTGAATCAAGAACTGGAAGCTAGAGTTGCAGAGCGGACAGCTGCCCTGCAAAATACCTTAGCAGAAGCACACGGATTAAATGCCATTTTAGATAACTTAGCAGATGGTTTGTTAGTAGCAGACACCGCAGGACAAATTACCCACTTCAATCCTGCCTTTTTAGCTATGTATGAATTGACAGATACCTCTGTCAACGGTCACTACCGAGAACTGCCAATATCTGGTTTAGCAGAACTGGTTGCCCGAACTCAATCTCATCCCAAAGAGGTGTTTTCTGCTGAAGTTGCGCTGACGAAGGAACGTATTGGTCAGGCAGTGGCAACCGCTATTTTCAAAAAGACGGTAGAGCAAGAACCCCCTACCTGCTTCGGTTCTGCGCTGCTGATTCGGGATATAACGGCAGAAAAAGAGATTGACAAGATGAAAACCGACTTTATCTCAACAGTTTCCCACGAACTGCGAACACCACTAACTTCTGTTCTCGGTTTTGCATCGATTATTAAAGAAAAGCTAGAAACCGATGTATTCCCAATAATTTCTACTGAAGACCGCAAGCTTCAAAAAACGATTAAGCGGGTGGCTGACAATCTTAACATTATTGTGTCGGAAGCAGAACGGCTCACGTCTTTGATTAACGATGTCTTAGACATCGCCAAGATGGAAGCAGGTAAGGTGGAATGGCAGATGCAGCCGCTCGATCCCAGCGAATTACTCGATTGGGCAACCAATTCTACCGCCGGGTTGTTTGAAACCAATGGCTTGCAGTTGGTTAGCGAGATTGAACCTGGACTGCCTCAGATAGTAGGCGATCGCAACCGTTTGCTGCAAGTTTTAATCAATCTGATTTCTAATGCCGTTAAATTTACCGAATCTGGTTGTGTTACTTGCCGCGTCAAACAAGGAGACGACGGTGTTTGCATCAGCGTCATCGACACAGGTATTGGAATTGCACCAGAAGATCAGCCAAAAGTGTTTGAGAAATTCCGCCAAGTTGGTGACACCCTCACCGACAAACCCAAAGGCACAGGGTTAGGGCTACCCATCTGTAAACAAATCATCGATCATCATGGCGGTAGAATTTGGGTTGAAAGTAAACCAGGGAATGGCAGTATATTCTCATTCATCATTCCCACCTACACCAGCGATCAAAAAACAACTACTAATCTGAATCTGGATACGCTAGTCAAACAACTTAAAGAACACGTCATTACCACAAACCCAGTGGTGAACAAAAACCGTAAAACCATTTTAGTTGTGGATGATGACGCTAACATTCGGGAACTGCTTCGTCAACAACTAGAAAATGAAGGCTACAACGTTCAGGAAGGAAAGGACGGCGTGGATGCAATTCATCAAATTAAAATAGCCCGTCCCGATCTGATTCTCTTGGACGTGATGATGCCCCAAATCAACGGTTTTGATGTGGCAGCTGTTCTCAAGAATGATCCTCAGACCGCAGACATTCCGATCATTATTTTGTCAATTATTGAAAACAAAGAACGGGGCTACCATATTGGTATTGATCGCTATCTCACCAAGCCCATTAATACAGAGAAACTCCTCAACGAAATTGGCTCACTGCTTTACCAGGGTACTTCTAGTAAAAAGGTATTAGTTGTAGATAAAAATGCATCAGCTTTAAAAACCTTATCCGATGTACTAGAAGCTCAGGGATACAACGTGATTGAAGCCTCTAATCCGCAAGAATGCATCAATAAAGCTCTGTCAGCCAAACCTGACATGATCATCATCGATTCTATCTTCTCTCAAGAAGGTGATTTGGTGAAAACCCTACGGTTTGAGAAAGAGTTAGAAAATGTATTTTTTATTATGCTGTCTGAGTAGTAATCGCTCCTACTGGGGAATGGGGAAGAGGCAAGGGAGAAACGGGCAGGGGGACAAGGGGGACAAGGGGGAATTATTGAACAAGTCTCTCTCTTGTCTCCCCCCTCTACCTTGTCTCCCTTGTCTCTTCTTCATGTTCAATGCCCAATACCCAATTCCCAATACCCAATTCCCAATCCCCAATTCCCAATACCCAATTCCCAATCCCTAATTCCTATGACTCATAAAATTCTGATTGTTGACGATGAACCCAATATCTTGATTTTGATGGAACAAGCCTTAGAAGCATTAGAAGACGAGGGCGTAGAACTTCTAACTGCTAGAAATGGAGAAGAAGCTCTTGAAACTATTAAAACTGAAAAACCAAATCTAGTTTTTCTCGATGTGATGATGCCTAAAATGAACGGTTTGCAAGTCTGCCACATTGTTAAACATGACTTGGAAATGACTGACATCTACATTGTCATATTGACAGCTAAAGGACAGGAATTTGATAAACAAAAAGGGATTGAGGTTGGTGCAGATTTATATCTAACTAAACCATTTCGTCCCAAAGAAGTACTTGAAAAATCAAGGCAGGTGTTGGGATTTTGAGTAAAATTATGAACAATTTTAAAGTTTATCGCATTAACAATAAATACCAAGTATAGATGATTTGAAAAACCATGTATGTCGTAGGGACAATATCTAGAGGGAAGCAGCTTTGCGTTTACATAAATTGCCCCTACAGCGCAGGTCTATTTACCATCCAAGAATGATTAATAAAAACCTGAAATGACATACTTACCTTGATTCACAACATAATTATTTTGTGTAGTCCTAGCTTTTCACTGCGTAGGCGTAGCCCGTCGTAGACATCGCACTAATGGGAACAATCAACACAAATCTGTTGACATTTCATTAATGGATCAACGGTTAACAGTACTCATGTCAGGGTAGCGCTCACCTGCTGCTACACCTTTTGGTGCAACTGCTTCCAGTCGATTCAACTCTTCTTCAGTCAGGGTAATATCGGTAGCTGCAATATTCTCCTCTAAGTAGGTACGGCGTTTTGTACCAGGAATTGGGACAATATCTTCTCCTTGGGCCAATAGCCATGCTAGTGCAAGCTGACTAGCAGTTACTCCTTTTTCCGTGGCAATTGCCTTCACTTGCTCAACTAATTTCAAGTTCTTATCAAAATTCTCACCTTGAAAGCGAGGTGCATTTCTGCGATAGTCATCAGGTGCTAGATCTTCAAGTTTAGCGATCGCACCTGATAGAAACCCTCTTCCTAATGGGCTATAGGCAACAAACCCAATTCCTAATTCCCGCACGGTAGGTAAAATTTCATCCTCTGGTTCTCGACTCCAAAGAGAGTATTCTGTTTGGAGTGCTGCAATGGGATGAACTGCCACAGCCCGCCGAATCGTCGCCGGAGCTGCCTCTGAAAGCCCTAAATAACGCACTTTCCCCAGCTTTACTAGCTCTGCCATTGCTCCGACAGTATCCTCAATGGGTACGGTTGAATCTACCCGATGTTGATAATAGAGGTCAATCACTTCCACTCCCAGACGTTTTAGTGAGGCATCGCAAGCTTGATGGACATATTCGGGTTTGCCGCTAATTCCTTTCCAACCACCATCTTCAGTACGGACATTGCCAAATTTGGTTGCTAATACTACTCTATCTCGACGATCTTTAATTGCTTTGCCTACTAATTGCTCATTAGTAAAAGGCCCATACATATCGGCAGTATCAAGAAAATTAACTCCAAGTTCCAATGCTCGATGAATTGTAGCGATCGCCTCATTTTCATCACGACCACTATAAAATTCAGACATTCCCATGCAACCAAGTCCGATAGTTGAAACTTCTAACCCAAGTTTTCCTAGTTTTCTGGTTTTCATCAAATAATCTCCTAGTCAGTAATTGGTCAGAAAAAATCAGCTCTTTCAGCATTATCCCTTTCCCTATCATCTAGCCATCTACACTTAGAAGTATTTCCTGAGAAAAGTAATTAAAAAATATATTTATCATCGAACTTACGCAAAACCTTAGCCAAAAAGAAAGATTTTTTTCTTAGGGCAATTCATGTAGACACAAAGCAGATACTCCACAAGTTCTCCAACGGAGTAACCGCAGGATATCCTACCGTGCGTGTAATTTTGCATAAGTCCTATAAACAGACAGAATTCATTCTGACCAAAAAAGCGCATAGTGTAGTGGGAACAAGTCTACTTACCCCTGCTTATTTAGAAGATAATTATGGGAAACCTTAATTTGTGAGAGCGAAAGGCTTTTGCCAGAAGGAACTAGAATTAGTAAACACCTAGCTGGGTTCTTCTGAATTTTGAAATTAGGAGTGCATGTGTGCCAAAATCCCCTAAATATTTGCTGATTGGATCAACCGAGACTTACAGCGGTAAATCTGCAACTGTTCTGGGTTTGTCTCATCAGCTACAGCAAAAAGGACTGGATATTACCTACGGTAAACCGCTTGGTACGTGTCTAAATTCGTCTAGTGGAACCGTAATTGAGGAAGATGTCCAATTCATCGCTCTTAGCCTCAATTTGCCGGAAAACCGTGTTGCACCCACAATGCTGGCTTTGGATGAACTCAATGTGCAAAAGCGCTTACGAGGGGAAGACAAAACCGATTATCAGCAGTCCCTAATACAGCAATATTTACAAATGTCCCAAGGAGATTTAGTATTACTGGAGGGGCCTGGTGATTTTTCCGAAGGCAATTTGTTTGACTTGTCTTTGCTGCAAATGGCTGAAGTATTGGATGCTGGTGTGCTGTTAGTAAGCCGCTATAAATCGTTGCTTTCGGTTGAGGCGCTATTGGCTGCTAAAGGGCGTGTGGGCGATCGCTTGATGGGAGTTGTGATCAATGATATCCCTGTCACCCAACTAGAAGCGGTTAACACTCTCTTGCGTCCGTTTTTGGAACAGCAGGGGATTCCCGTACTAGCTATGCTGCCGAGTAGCGATTTGCTCCGCAGTATTAGTGTTGGCGAACTGGTGAAGCAGTTAAAGGCTGATGTTCTTTGTCGCAACGATCGCATGGATTTGTTAGTGGAAAGTCTGGCAATTGGAGCAATGAATGTCAACTCTGCTGTCAAGTATTTCCGCAAACGCCGAAATATGGCAGTGGTGACAGGAGGCGATCGCGTAGAAATTCAGCAAGCGGCTTTGGAAACTTCTACCCAATGTTTAATTCTCACTGGTCAACTACCACCGCCACCGTTCATTCTCAGTCGTGCTGAAGAACTAGAAATCCCCATTTTATCTGTTGACTTAGACACTCTCACCACTGTAGAAATTGTTAACCGTACTTTTGGGCAAGTCCGTCTCCACGAGCCAATTAAGGTTCAGTGCGTTCGCCAGTTAATGTCTGAGCATTTTGACATTGACCGCTTGTTATCGAAACTGGGTTTAACTCCCGCAGCAGCATTGTCTTAGCCTCATCAACTCAAATAATTGAGATCATCAATGCTCAGTTATCAGTTAGGAGGCTGTATTACTGCTAAAGGCATAACCAGCTCGTTGTCACCTCCCAGGCGACGGCGGGCTGTTTCCCTCCGCCCCATAGCTGGGAAGTGCTTAGTTGCAGCAGCTAATCCAAAAACAGGCATATTTCCGTAAATCGCTTCATACCTTCCCGGTTCGATTAAATAAGTTTCCTGCCAAATACCAACACTACTAGCAGTACTAATGGCTCGATTAAACTTCTGCCAAGCTTTTAGGTGTGCATAAGCTGGATTTCTGGCAAAACGCTCCAAATCTTCAAGCGATTATTGAACCAAACAGTCGAAAAATTGTAGCAATGTCTAACTCAAGTTTTCCTCGCATCTACACGCTGTTTGGTAAAATATCTGGGTCGTTTAATCGGATTATGTCTATCTTTGAGCCAATCAACAGACCTTATTAACCTAGACACATTAGCCCAAGAACTGGCGACCATCCAGCAAACTGGTTCTAAAAGAATCGCCTTGTTGGGTTCTCGTCACGTTCCGATTACGCACCAGAATCTTATTGAAATGATGACTTATGCCCTAGTTTTATCGGGTAATCGCATCATTACTTCTGGTGCTACAGGTACAAACTCAGCTGCCATCAAGGGAGCAACGCGGGCTGATGCAAATTTGTTGACGGTGATTCTACCCCAAAGCCTGGAACGCCAGCCTTTAGAATCGCGCCAGCAGCTAGAACAGGTAATGCATTTAGTGGAAAATCCCAGTAATGATAATCTGTCTCTTGCTGAAGCTAGTTACCTGTGCAACAAGGAGATTGTCTCCCGTTGCCAGCAACTGATCTGTTTTGCGTTTCACGACAGTCGCACCCTGTTGCAAACTTGTCAAGATGCAGAAGAACAAAGAAAAGTGGTAACGCTTTTCTACTTTGATTAGTCATTTGTCATTTGTCTTTTGTCATTTGTATTTGACTCATGACCAATGACTGATGACTGATGACTAATAACCAACAACAATAAGTAATGATAATTTTTTTGTACTCGATTGCTGCTGCCGTCGTTCTGATTTACATGCCATTTTTGGTAGTAGCTTATGCCCGTATGCGTATTGGCAAGGAAATGTTTTCTACTCCTCGCGCCATGTTTGATAAATTGCCGCCTTATGCCCAACGAGCTACTTGGGCACATCAGAACACCTTTGAAGCCTTTATGGTATTTGCCGCAGCCGCATTAATGGCTTACGTAACTGGTGTAAATTCTTTTACGGGGCAAATAGCTGCGATCGCCTTTGTGGTGGCTCGTTTCCTATACTCGATTTTTTATATTTTGAATATACCCCTTTTGCGATCGCTTATGTTTGCTAGCGGCATGGTTGGCTCTATCACTCTGATCTTCTTGAGCATCATGCAAGCTACTAATTAAGTATGGAATGGCGAATGGGGAATGGGAAATTGGGAATGGGAAATTGGGAATTGGGAATGGGGAATTGGGCATTGAACATGAAGAAGAGACAAGGGAGACAAGGTAGAGGGGGGAGACAAGAGAGAGACTTGTTCAATAATTCCCCTTTGTCCCCCTTGCCCCTCTGCCTCCCCCGCCCCTCTGCCTCTTTTCAATAGCCAATAGCCAAGCCAAAATCCATACCCAGCCTAAAATCCAAAATCCAAAATCTAAAATCTAAAATGTTTTATGGCTTCTACATTTTCCTTTGACATTGTGAGCGACTTTGACCGACAAGAGTTGGTTAACGCCGTCGATCAAGTGATACGAGATATCAAAGGTCGTTACGACCTCAAAGACACTCAAACTACTGTCGAGTTGGTCGAAGAAAGCATTAACGTTAGTACTGACAGCGAGTTTACCTTAGATTCTGTACATACCATCCTGCGAGAAAAAGCTGCCAAGCGTAACCTCTCCCAGAAAATCTTTGATTTTGGCAAAGTTGAATCAGCTAGCGGTAATCGCGTCCGTCAAGAAATCAAACTCAAAAAAGGCATCAGTCAAGAAATCGCCAAACAAATTTCCAAATTGATTCGGGACGAATTCAAAAAAGTACAAGCCTCAATCCAAGGTGATGCTGTGCGGGTTTCTGCAAAATCTAAAGATGACTTACAAGTAGTCATGCAACGACTAAAACAAGAAGACTACCCAGTTGCTTTGCAATTTACAAATTATCGTTAAAAGATTCGTAATTCGTAATTTAATTCTTAATTACGAATTACGAATTATGTTAGCGACGCAGGAGCGTCATTACGAATTATTTTAAGTCCGTCCGCCAATACTTTTTTGAAATGCCGGACGCTCAGATAACTGCTTCATATAGTTCAACACCTCTGGGTAGGAACTGAGGTCTACCTTTAGCATAATGGGAATGTAATTCAGAATAGATCCCACTGCTACATCAGCAACAGTGAACTCATTACCCAGCAAAAAAGGTTGCTTACTGAAAATTTCATTTAACGGAGTCAACAAGCGGGGCATTTCTCGTTCCCGACTTGCTTCTACAAAAATTCCAGGCCCAAGGGTAGCATTGGCAAACAGTACCCATTGGGAAAATACAGCCCTTTCTTCTAGTGAAGTTGGGGTTTTACCGTACTTTTCAGCAAGATACAGCAAAATTGCTCCAGATTCCCAAAGCTGAAAATCCCCATCAACAATTGCTGGAACTTTACCAACTGGGTTAATTGCCAAATATTCAGGCTTGAGGTGTTCACCCGCCTGCATATCGAGTTTGACGAATTCGTAAGGAAGTTGTATTTCCTCTAAATACCATTGAACAATTGAGGCTCGACTACGAGCGCCACCGTAAAGTTTGAGCATAATTACTTAAAGAACTTTGTGAGTGTGAGAATGTTGTTTAACGTTATCTTCTTTTGTCACAACCCTAGCGGCATTTAGCACCCGTTTGCGCTCAATGGAATACTTAAATTCAGTGTAGTTTGTGCCTAATGGAATTAGGGATTTTGCAGATTCACGACGCTTGTATGTACGAGCTGCTGCAAATACTCGCGGCACAAATTCCTCTCCAAACTGAGCCGACTCTGGAAAGCCATCCGGCAGGAATTGTGAATCGCCATCCAAGACAGATCCCAAAGTTGTTGCATGAGCCAGCTTATAGGAGGTAGGAATGCCTTTTAAAAGCGCTTCCAAAGCCGCAGAAGGAATCGGTTCTATGACTTCGATTTGATAAACTTCTCCATCTTCTTTGACGAAGCAGGTTGCCAAGCCAAGAACAATGTAGTCATCGGTTGCTAAATCAGGGGCATTGGGATAGGAAATTGCAGTTGTCATTAGAAAATTTCTCAAAACTTAAAAATTAAATCTAGATGTTGGGGTATGGGGCATTGGGCATTGGGCATTGGGCATTGGGCATTGGGCATTAGTTCTTTATTCTTTCTCCCCCTGCTTCCCCTGCTCCCTCATCTCCCTTGTCCCCCTCTGCCCTCTTTCTCATCTCTAAAAGAACGGCTTGTTGGCATTCTACCAATTTGTCGCTCTCACTACCTGACTAGTCTTTGAGATTGACATCTGCTATTTCTGGAATTGACCTCTGGGATCAAGTATCCATCATTAGGTTTGAGGAGCAATTGTTTATTTAGGACGTATCGTATATTTCTCTTGTGCGGCTAGGAAAAGTTCTCTCTTTAGATGGCTTTTTTGTAACCCTAAATACCTTAAAAATAGACACAGTGGTAAAAGCACTACCGAGCAAAAACTAGAATTTAATTTTACAAAGCAGGGATTTCAAGCAGGGAAAGATGAATATTCACTCATTTTTAGCTGACGATGACCAGCAAAGAAAGCAATATAAATGTGTTTTAAATAATACAAGTAAAGTCCAAGATCATAAGAAAAACGATCGCAGCGCATCTACTTTAGGGAATAACTACTTACGCTCTTTTGCTTTGAAGTCGGCTCAAGAAGGTGATTATGCTGAGGCGATCGCACTTTTAAGCCAACTAATTTACCGCCGTCCGCACAATGCCGTTGATTACAACAACCGGGGACTAATTTATTTCCAAAGTGGTGAAAGGCAAAAAGCGCT
This sequence comes from Nostoc sp. FACHB-133, assembly GCF_014698055.1. Taxonomy (NCBI): domain Bacteria; kingdom Bacillati; phylum Cyanobacteriota; class Cyanophyceae; order Nostocales; family Nostocaceae; genus Nostoc; species Nostoc sp. FACHB-133. Next base: position 68,554 of record NZ_JACJSH010000012.1, on the reverse strand, counting down.
TTACGACTATAACACCGCCCTGAAACTCAATCCCTATTTGGCTAGTGCTTATAATAACCGGGCAAATTACTATGCAGCTTGTGGCGAATTAGCAACAGCACTGGCCGACTACGATCAAGCCATTGATTTGAATCCTGGCTATGTTCGGGCGTGGATTAACCGAGGCATTACCTGGCGTGAATTGGGGCGATACGAGGAGGCAATTGAGAATTTTGAGTTAGCACAGCTTTTCGGTCAACTAGAAGGTCATATCTGGGCTGAACGCGGCAGAACTTACCATCTTTGGGGTGACTGGAATTGTGCGATCGCTGATTATCGTCGTGCCCTCACCCAACTGCCTGCTCTCGAAACAACTAGGGAATTCACTGGTTCTCCCTTGCGTTTACAAATCGAAAATTGGCTAAACGATTTGTTATCTCCTGAGCATCCTACGTCCTATTTGGTAGATTAGTTCTAAGTAAGTCGGCACAATAAAATCAAATTGCGTGAAGAAAAGTAAACAAGGCTTAAGCCCTTTTTTTACTGCTCCTTGTCCCCTACCTGATCCCAAGGATAATTATTTACGCCGACTTACTTACTAGGAATTCAAAATTCAAAATAATTGATTAAATTTTGAATAAATTTTACTAATAGATGATAACTACATAGCTATTCAAACATCAGCTATTAACCATTACTTATTAGCAATAATATAAATTAGCACCTGGTTTTTACGTAGCCAAAATCACAAGAAACCTAAATAATCCCAAATTCACCATTTAGCTTAAGGTGATGACTCTGTTTGTTCATCTTCTCTAAGATCCTTATTCATCAACACGACTCGACGCTGATTAGGAGCAAATCGGAATCCTTGTTGTTGCATAATTCTTCTAGTTTGCTGAGGATCGAAGTTACGGCTAAATTCCACCTGTAAACCATCGACATGTACTTCCATCAACTTGACTTCAGTATTAATTTCTCGCAACTTTTCTTGCTGTAACCAATGATGAGGTAAAAGTTGTGCTAAAGCAGATGCTGCAACGGCTGTAACTACAAGATTAACTGCTATCTTGGCTGTGCTTTCTAGTGCCATCACCTGGTAAGAACGTTGACGAAGATGCCGCTTTGGTCGAGGAATGGCCCGGCGTTTTTGTATAGGTTGTAACGGTGGTCTGGAGGGTTGAATCGCGTTCATGATGCTAAAAGATAACCTCGCTTAGTGAAGGGAAGCACTATGAAGAGTGCTGAGTTATGAGTGCTGAGTAAAAGAATCACTAATCACACTCAGCATCAAATCAGTTCAGAGTAGCTAGTGCCTCGGCTTAGAGTGGGAAGGTTCATAAGTACTACTTTTTACTCATTACTTCTTCCTGGGCACTCAGCACAGGCTAAACGCCCCGCTACCGCTAACAGCACTCAGTACTCTTGAATGCTTGATTTAGCTGTCATATTACTTCATTTTTTCGAAATAGCTACAAGTGTTGCACCAGTTAAAAAATAACCTGGCTTACGTAAGTGCTAGTTTCCTAGCTACAGATGGCATAACACCAAAAGAAGAAAGGAAATTGCACCCCGTACTGCCAGGATTATTAGCTTTTCAACTGTGTCACATCGTAGCCTTATTTGTAAAGTTCTGTGGCTAATCGCCAAGCTAGAACTCCTGGAATCAGCGCTACAACTAGAGCGATGTAGACTTGAGTGTCTGAGATGGAAGATATCTGAGCGATGTACAGAGTATCTAAGATAGGCATGGCTGAAAACCTCCTAACCTGAATAGATTTTGAACAGTTCGTTTACTACTTTTCCTTGTTTTGCCAGAATTGTGGAATATCTTGTTACAAGATGCAACAAAAGCAGTTATTAGTCAGTATTCCTTATTTATTCTCTATTAAAAAAATTTATAAAAATTATGAATTTGTATTTGGGTATCGACTTCGGTACATCTGGCGCACGTGGCGTGGTAATTGACGAGGAAGCCTATTGTATTCAGGCTGAGGTGAGATATCCCTTCCAAGACTCAAAAGCCACCGTTACGCCAAAAATTTGGCAGGAGGCTTTGTTTGTACTGCTGGAACAAATACCTGACCAATTGCGGCGAAAAATTAAAGCGATCGCCATTAATGGTACTTCTTCCACCGTCTTACTTGTTGATGCTGCTGGCAATCCAACAGATGCACCACTGATGTATAACGATGCGCGGGGATCATTGCTGCTAGAGCATTTGAGGAGTATAGCACCTCCCAATCATACCGTGTTAAGTGCCACCTCCAGCCTAGCCAAACTTTTGTGGATGAGGCAATTACCCTCTTTCAGTGAAGCTAGATATTTTCTGCATCAGGCAGATTGGCTGGGGTTTCTCTTACATGGACAATTGGGAATTAGCGATTACCATAATGCTTTAAAGCTGGGTTATGACGTGGAAGAGTTGAAATACCCAGGATGGCTAGAAAAACTGCAAATACCGATTCAGCTACCCAAAGTTTTAACTCCTGGTACTCCCATTGCCGAATTGCGTCCGGAAATTGTGGATAAGTTTGGTTTTAGCCGTGATTGTCTGGTATGTGCAGGTACGACTGATAGTATCGCGGCTTTTCTCGCCAGTGGTGCAAAATTACCTGGTGAAGCCGTGACTTCCCTTGGTTCGACATTGGTACTAAAGTTATTAAGTCGTACCCGTGTAGAAGATGCCAGATATGGAATTTACAGCCATCGGTTGGGTGATTTATGGCTGACTGGGGGTGCTTCTAATAGTGGAGGTGCAGTACTTAAGCAATTTTTCACCAACGCTGAGTTAGAAAGCCTTAGCCGTGAGATTGATCCATCAATTGCCAGCGAGTTAGATTATTATCCGTTGTTGAAGGTAGGCGATCGCTTTCCAATTAATGATCCCAATTTAGCCCCACGTTTGGAACCACGCCCAGATAACCCAATGGAATTTTTGCATGGGTTGTTAGAAAGTATTACCCGCATAGAAGCGCGAGGGTATGAATTATTACAGCAAATGGGAGCAGACAAGTTAAGCCGTGTTTATACTGCTGGCGGTGGTGCGGCTAATGATACTTGGACTAAGATTAGAGCGCGTTATTTGCAGATTACTGTAGTAGCATCAGTGTATACAGAAGCTGCTTACGGAACGGCGTTGTTGGGTATGGAAGGCGTGAAAAAGAGTAATGTGTAACTATCTTTTCGTAGATATCTTCTAAATCAGTATCTCTCCCAGTGACAATCGACATATCTCAGACCATACTGGGATGATTAGATACCGGACTATAGATTCCAGGTTAATGATCTGGGCAGCTATTCGGGGATGGGTGCTTCGCCACAAGCGAATGTCATCTATCCCCTTTACTAATTATCGGTGTGAGTTCTGAGGTATTAAGAAAATAAAGGTTTTTTAAGAAAGTTTGACCTGCGCGATCGAGATTATCATCTAGGGAAAATGTGAGGCTGCGAACTCGAATTTGATCGCTTTTAATATTTAGTAGGTGTGTCAAGTATTTGGGGTATATCAAAAAGGCTTGTTCGCATTTGATTGTGTTGGCGTAGTTTAAGGCTAAGATGATGCGATCAAATTTTAGTTTGATTTATAGATGATACGATCGCAGTAAAAGTACTTTAGAGAGCTATGACAATAAAAAAGCGCATTGAGCTTAATCAAGGATGCTTCCTTAATTCTGCAAATAAAAAGATAGTTATCAACTTAGCAAGTAAAGATATTTTAAATATAATTACACAAGAATTAAAAACTCGTTATTCACCAGAAAATCAAAAGCAAGCACTTGAAGAGAGTTCCCAGTTTTTGCCGAATTTCGTATTTCAAGAATTATTAAAACGCCAAGAGGAGCTAGGAAACGTTAACCCAGATACTTTAATAGTGGTTAAATGTAACATCACAGAAGCAGAAGTTGATGATTTAGAATTTAATTTAAGTGTCGAAGCATATTTTGTAATTGGAGATACAACAGGTCAAAATCATTTTCGCGCTAATAGGATAGTACTTTGGTCGAATATATGGGGTGATGATGAACAACTCCTTTTCGATTTAGAAGATGAACTAGGCGAAAAATTCTGGACAGATTATCAAATTCAATTGCTCTTTGATGAAGAGAATCAGCAAACAATTGAATTAGAAGTATCACAAACAGATGATTATGCAGCAAGATTAGAATTTTCCCCATCTCTTCAAGAGTTTTTACCATCCATAGTTCCCTTTACGGTTAATGAATTATAAAATTTATTCTCCGTATTGATTATCAGCCAATCACTCAGAATGGTAATCCCGGCTCTTCAAGGCTGCAAATGATTTATTTACGATTGGCTGGTGGTTTTATAAGTAATAAAATATCGTATAAATCACTGCTGTCTTCAAACAGTCAAGGTAATGCGATGATTTTGCTGAATTTAGAAATTCGGGAGAAATTGTTTCCAAAATAGCACCTACGACTTTAGAGTGTTGAAATAACTCAAATAACTATTTATCTGAAGGCGAGGTATGACAACAAACTTTAGTCGGCGTGAATTTATCTTGTTTGGTTCAGGCGCGTTTGCTACCAGCTTAGTGGTACAAGCTTGCAGTAATAAGCCGACGACACCAGCAGCGACAACAACGGGTGGTACTGAAGGGTTTAAAATAGCGATCGCTCTCCCTGGCACGATTACCGATAAAGGCTGGAATCAATCTGGTTATGAAGGAATCAATCTTGCAAAACAAAAGCTAGGTGCAGAAACCGCCTATGTAGAAAAAGTAGCACAAGCAGATCAAACAGAAGTATTAACAGATTTTGCTCGTAAAGGCTATAATCTCATCTTCGCGCATGGCGGACAATTTGATGCCGCAATTGAACAAGTCGCCTCACAGTTCCCCAACACATTTTTTGTGGGAGTAAATGGTAATCTCAAGGGTGAGAATATTGCTTCTTTACGAATAGATCACCTACAAGCTAGTTATTTGTGTGGCATTATCGGTGCTTCTATTACTAAATCTAATAAATTAGCTTATATTGCTGGAGAGAAGTTTCCTGCTACCGAGGGAGAACTGCGGGGATTTGAATTAGGAGCAAAGTCTGTTAAACCAAATATCCAAATTACTTCCACTTTTACAGGTGATTGGGATGATGTTGCCAAAGCCAAAGAAGCGACTCTAGCATTAATTTCTTCCGGTGCTGATGTTATCTATCAATGGTTAGATAATGCTTCAGCCGCAGTCTTACAAACAGCAGGTGAAAAAGGAGTATATGCTTTTGGTAACACCAAGGATCAATTAGATGTTGCACCAAAAGCTGTTTTAACCAGTGCTGTCAAACGCTTAGATTTAGCCATAGCTTATATAGCAGAATTAGCTAAACAAAAACAAATCAAAGGGCAAATATATACAATTGGGTTAGAAAGACCAGATATATTATTTTTAGGTCAATTCGGAGCAATCATACCGGAAGCAGTTAAGCAAAAGGTATTGAATGCAAAGCAAGAAATTGTTAATAAGAAAATCATTTTTGAAGATTGTAAAGAGGCTGGTAAGGATACGCGCTGCGTTAAAAAAGCAACAACATAGGTTTAGCAGACTAGATTAAAAAACTTTTGTAGTGAGGACTTTAGCCCAGATTTAGAGGACTAAAGTCCTCACTACGAGCTATCAGTTTTGTGAATATGAACTATTTACGCTTAAACAATATTACTAAACGCTTTGGGTCTTTTATCGCTAACGACAATATAAATCTCTCTGTTGCATCTGGAAGCATTCATGCAATACTAGGCGAAAATGGCGCAGGTAAGAGTACTTTAATGAATATTATTAGTGGACTCTATCAACCTGATACTGGTGAGATTTATCTCCAAGAACAACCAATAAAAATTACTTCACCAAATGAGGCAATTAAATTAGGAATTGGCATGATTTATCAACACTTCATGCTTGTACCAAAATTGACTGTCACAGAAAATATTATCTTAGGGATAGAGAAAACTTGGCGGCTAAATCTAGAAGATAAACAGCAAGAAATTGCCGCCTTATCTCAAGCTTATGGATTAGAAATTGACCCTACTGCCAAAGTTGAAAATTTATCTGTTGGGGCACAACAACGGGTAGAAATTCTCAAAGTTCTCTACCGTCGAGCAAAGTTGTTGATTCTTGATGAACCTACAGCAGTTTTGACACCGCCAGAAGTAGAATCATTAATTGCTATCTTGCGCCAATTGGCCGCTGCGGGCAATACAATCATTTTTATCAGTCATAAATTAGAAGAGGTAATGAATCTCTGTGATTCAGTAACAGTTTTGCGCCAGGGAAAGGTAGTAGCAACAACATCAACTGAAGCGGCGACATCTCAGCAGTTAGCAACATTAATGGTAGGACGGGAAGTAGCTTTACAGTTAAATAAAAGTCCGACATTACCAGGAGAAATCATCCTGTCGGTGCAAAATTTACAAGTTGCTGATGAAAGAAATATTCCGGCTGTAAATAATGTATCTTTTGAACTGCGGGCGGGAGAAATTTTAGGAATTGCTGGTGTCGATGGCAATGGACAGCGAGAATTAGCTGATGCGATCGCTCTTGTGCGGACTATTAAGCAGGGTAAAATTGAGTTCACGCCCAAGCATTCCTCTGTGGGCTACATCCCAGAAGATAGGCAGACAATGGGATTGGTGTTGCAATTTAGCATTGCCCAAAACTTGATTTTAAAAGCTTTTAAATATCTGCCATTTTGTCGCCGTTTTTTGTTACAACAAGAAGCGATCGCTAATCGTGCCCAAGCTGCAATGCAAGAGTTTGACATTCGGGCAAATGGGATTGATATCAAGGTAAGTCAGCTTTCGGGAGGAAATCAGCAAAAAGTGGTGTTAGCGCGAGAACTGGCGCAAACACCAGCTTTAATTATCGCCATGCAACCCACCAGGGGGTTAGATGTAGGCGCGACAGTAGCCGTCCAGTCTCGAATCTTAACAGAACGCGATCGCGGTGCGGCAATTTTGTATATTTCTACTGAGTTAGAAGAAGTAATGGCGATGAGCGATCGCATTGCCGTAATCTACAGAGGTGAGTTTGTGGCTATTTTGGATGCACAAACAGCAAAGGTAGAAGAAATTGGTTTGTTGATGGCTGGTGGGGTTAATGAATGATCGCAACTAATCGCACTAAATTCCTGTTACCAATCCTATCACCGCTAATTGCGATCGCCTCTGCCCTGATCGTCGGTGCTATCCTCATGCTAATTGCTGGGGCAAATCCCATCACCGCATACAGCATCCTATTTCAAGAATCTCTCTCTACCTACTTTGGATTTGGTAACACCCTCACCAAAATGACACCGCTATTATTCGCTAGTTTAGGCGTATTAGTGGCGTTGCGGGCTGGGCAATTTAATATCGGTGGAGAAGGACAAATTTATCTAGGTGCGTTGGGAAGTACTTTAATTGGGTTATATGTGCAAGGATTACCTGCGGTGATTCATATCCCCTTAGCACTTTTAGCAGGATTTGTTTTTGGTGCAGTTTGGGGTTGGATTCCTGGTTATCTCAAAGCTATACGCGGAGTGAATGAGGTAATTACTACATTGTTGCTCAACTATATCGCGGTAAATTTAGTTAGCTACCTCGTCCAAAATCCATTAATGGCAACAGGTGCGCCTAGTCCTTATTCGCCATTAATTGCCAAAACATCCCGCTTGCCTATCATTTTACCGCAAAGCCTCGCCCATGCTGGAATTTTATTCGGTTTAATTGCCGCAGGTATTTTATGGGTATTGTTAGTGCGATCGCCTCTAGGTTATCAAATTACGGCAGTGGGATTTAACCCAATTGCCGCCCGTTATGCCCACATATCTGTTGAACGTACCATTATGCTGGTGATGGCTTCTGCGGGTGGTTTAGCTGGGTTAGCTGGAAGTTGTGAGGTGATGGGGTTGAAATATCGGCTATTTGAACAAGTTTCCCCAGGTTATGGATTTGATGCCATTGCGATCGCTTTTTTAAGTCGTGGTAGTGTTGTCGGTGTAGTCTTAACTTCTTTGTTTTTTGCAGCCCTTCGCAGTGGTGCAAATGTGATGCAGCGTAGTGCAGGTGTGCCAGTAACTGTGGTTTACGCGATTCAAGGGTTTATGGTGTTATTTATTGCTATCAGTTTTGCAGTCGAAAGAGAAATAAGAGTAAAAACGCAAAGGGACGCGAAGGTTTAACGCAGAGGAACACAAAGAAAACTCTGCGATACTTTGCGCTTCCCTCGTGCGTTCCTCTGCGTTAAAAAATAACTCTATGAATAATCTCAACTTCTTCTCTGATTACTTAATAGCTACTTTACGTCTAGCCGTACCCCTAGCATTTGCAGCCCTTGGAGGATTGTACTCGGAACGATCGGGGGTGTTAAATATCGCCTTAGAAGGAATGTTGCTTACTGGTGCTTTTACCAGTGCTGCTGCCACCTTCTACACAGGTAATCCCTGGCTTGGTATCCTCGCATCCTTGATTGCGGGGGGATTAGTCGGACTACTCCATGCTGTTTTATGTGTAACTTTGCGTGTCGATCAATTGGTATCTGGGCTAGCAATTAATCTTGTTGCAGCTGGATTAACATCGTTTTTAGCCCGGTTAGTGTTTAGTGGCAGTAGTACACAGCAGTTACCTGGAATTGGGACAATTATTATTCCTGGTTTAGCCAATATTCCCCTGATCGGGCCGCTACTATTTCAGTCAGATTTTTTAGTATATTTATTATTTACCTTAGTTATTTTAACTACATACATTTTATTTAAAACTAGCTTTGGGCTGACATTGCGGGCAGTGGGGGAATCTCCGAAAGCTGCTGACACGGCTGGAATTTCAGTACAAAATATCCGTTATATCGCAGTGGTAATTAGTGGCTGTCTTGCAAGTTTAGGAGGTGCTTATTTAGCTTTGGTACAGGTAAGATTTTTTGCCGAGGGGATGAGTGCTGGTAAAGGATTTATTGCGATCGCAGCATTAATTTTTGGCAGATGGCATCCTGTAGGTAGTGCTTTGGCTTGTTTGCTATTTGGGGCTACAGAAGCTTTACAACTGCGAATTCAGGCATTAGGGGCAAATATCCCTTACCAATTTTTAGTCATGCTACCTTATGCGATCGCTTTATTGGCATTGGTGGGATTAGCGGGAAAATCAACACCTCCTAAAGCTTTAGGTACTCCCTACTTTGGAGAAAATCGCCACTCAGACTAATTTACGGCGATTTTCAGGTAATACGGTAGGGGCGCAAGGCCTTGCGCCTTACAACGGATGTGGTTCAAATACATGAAAACTGCTGTAAAGTGAAATTCTGGATTGCAAGGGTAATTAAGATACTTTCATTTGCTTCCATAAGATAAGTTTCAACTCAGAACAATTACAAGCCCCATCACTAATTTCTCCTTCGCGATCAGCTAGCCAATCATAAATTTGTGCAGCTTTTGCCAATGCTACTTTTTCTGAACGATAAAGCCGAGGAGTAGGGCAGTAGGCATTGCCATTGATGTGTATAGCTACAATCTGCCAATAATCGCTCTCTGGTACAATTTCTAAAAACCCGTTACAGTAAGACTCGATTATTCCTATATTCATCTACACCATCAAACTTTTTAACGTTGGCCACAACAAAGCCGATGCCAGCCAATTTTTGCAAGTCAAAGCTGGAATCACCAGGGAATGCAGTAACAACCCCTGTTAATGATTGTGGGTTCGTAGTCAATGAAAATCTGAATTATTGGTCACTTTTTAGCTAGTTGTCTTAGTGTTAGTTTGAGCTGGATGGTGAAAGTTTTCGCATCAAAAGCAATATCAAAACAGTAAACTAGCAAAAACTAAAAATAATATGTGGATAAGTGCCATAGTTGCGTACTTACATTATTTAAGCTTCATGTTGTGTTTTGGCGCTCTGGTATCAGAAGCATTGAATTTAAAAAAAGAATTGAGTTTAAATGAGGCTTGGAAGATTGTCATAGCTGATGCAGTATATGGTATATCAGCAACCGTCGTTCTTGTCACAGGCATTTTGCGTGTTATCCACTTTGGTAAAGGCACGGATTACTATTTAAGCAACCCAGTTTTTTACGCCAAAGTTGTGGTTTTCATCGTGGTGGGTTTGCTATCTCTCTATCCCACTATTTCTTTCATTGGCTGGGTGAAAAGTCTGCGACAGGGGCAAGCACCCAAGCTAGAATTACTAAAACTAAATCGTCTCATCTGGCTCATTAGAATTGAATTGGTTGGTTTTACCCTAATTCCTTTATTAGCAGCAATAATGGCAAGAGGAATAGGTACAAACTAGGCTAAATTACTCCTGGATCAGTAATACCGTTTTGGTAAACAAAAGAGTCGAAGTTACACGCAAGAAGCGATCGCCATCCTAAAAATCAAGCGTTCACGAGGAAAATCAAAAGGCGATCGCACTATTGCAGGTAAATTAACCCAATACCCTAGCTAGCCTTTCATTCAGTAGCTTCTCTGCGGGTCTTTAGTTGAGATGCAATCAAAGGAACTTTGGGCGAGAGAAAAAATCCAATTAAACTGGCAAAAAGGATGGGTGTAAAAGGACTTAAGTTAGTCAGTTTTGACAGGAGCAGAGTTGTACTGATAGGTGTGCGCGTTACGGCTGCATTGACGGCCGCCATTGTACAAATCATGGCAAGGGCGGGATTAAGCCCCGGAATTAAGACTGCTACTGCTTTACCAATACAAGCACCAGTGAAAAACAGGGGGATGATGAATCCACCGCGCCACCCACCTGTTACCGTAATGCTAATGGCTGCCATTTTACCAAGAGCAAGAGTTAAGAGAAAAATAGCACCAAAGCTAGTAGTGAGGACTGGCTCTAATTCTTCATGTCCAAAATAACGGGTTAGGGGTAATAAAACTGCTAAAGTGCCAAGCCCAAATCCTGCTAATGTTGTGCGTACATAAATGGGGCCCGGAATTCGAGCAAACAAGTAATCACAGCCCCGAAAAATGCTCATAAAAATCCATCCCGCCACCGCCCCAATAATTCCGAATACGATCGCGATCGCAAAATCATCAATTTTTTCTAGGTGGTACTGGGGAAAATGCCAAGTGGGTGCAATTCCCAAATGTGTAATTGCTGCAAATACTAGATAACTCGCGCAACTTGAAACAATGGCTGGCATCAAGGCTTCGTAATATTCCACAATATGCTCATGGTGCAAAATCTCCAACGCGAACATTGCACCGCCAAGAGGTGCGCCAAACAAAGCTGTGAAGCCAGCCGCCATCGCCGCTAAACTCAAAGTTCTGAGGTCTTCACCCTGGAGTTTTAAGCGCTCGGCAACCCAAGTACCAAAAGAACCTGTTACTTGTACTAGTGGCGCTTCTGGCCCAGCACTACCGCCTGCCGATATGCTGATTAGAGAAGCAAGAATCATTGAAGGATTTTTGCGAACATCTAAACGTCCGCCACGAAAATGAATATTATCAACAATCACGGCGATTTCACCGGGATTTCCCAGAAAATGAATTACCAGCCCGATAACTAAACCGGCGAATGGCATCACTATCAGGAGGCTAAAACCTTCAAATCGTTGCAGATGGTGAGTTAAAAATTCTAAAACATTCCAGTAAAACGCAGCGAATAGACCACCAGCAGTACCTACAGCTACCCAGAGGATCACCCACTGCGAAATCATCAGGGGATTACGTTTTACCAGTCCAAAAAGTTGAGCAAATGTCCAGCGTTGAGTTTGATTGCTAGCGGTGGTCTTTTTTGGTAACACTGTTTATTTCCTATTTGTGAAACGAAGAATATGGAATATTACGTTTTTTATCGTAAAGGCTATTTAGTTCACTGCATCATTTTTGGTCTATAAACCATTTTAGAAGAGCTTTCTTTTGATGGAATATCTAGCTCAATTTATTATTTCTCTTGGTAGATAAAATCACAAGTGAAAAAGACGAAAATAAAAAACAACCCTCATCTATTTTGAAACCTAGAGTTTTTTAAAAGATATATTTATGTAGGTTGGGTGGAGTGAAACACAACCCAACATTACCACCAAATTTTATGTTGGGTTACGCTATCGCTGCACCCAACCTACATAAAAAACTACAGTTCTCAAGGTAGACGAGGTTTAATATACAACATATCTGAAAATTAAACTGTAAATTTTTAGCTTGGGAGAAAATAAATATTTATGGCAATGTTCAGGGCATTAAACCTAGTCGTAACAAACAACTGCAACACCTTTAAGAACAATCTCAACCAGCAGATATAGCAGCCCTAAATCATTCGTGAAAATTACACCTCTCTTTCTTCTTTCCTTCCTTTGTGTCCTACCCTGCGGGAAGCTGCTCCGCGTCTATGCGTTCTTTGCGGTTCGTTTCCTAATCTACATCTTTCACAACTCAAATATGATTGCTATAGATTAATTACACCAGAATTTGCTCAAGCATTAGCTTGTTTTTAATTGGTGTTATTTATAAATCCAATAGACTTGTTTTATATAAGCAACCGCATTCATAAACGAATGCAATTTATCGGAGGAATTAATGAACTCAAAATATAACTTTCAATACTTTCAAGGCAGTTCTCTTTCTGATTTGTTTGCTCAAGATATCACAGATGGCTCTTATGGATTTATCTTAAATTATCCTGCAACTGGGAGTTGGGCTGCTTATCCCAACCGGAAAAAATATTTTATTCAAGATGGCAGTAGTGAAACTAGCAAAACCTCCTTCGACAAGATTTGTCAGAAAGAACCTTGGAAAAATCTGGCTGTCTTAGGCGATCGCCTTCCCGGAATTGTGATTATTCCGCCACCAAAGCCCCTGCTTGAATACTGGCAAGAGCATTTGGGATTCAAGTACTCCAATATTGAGATGATGGATGGCTCGACTTATCTAGACGATCTCAGCCACAGCGATCGCTTTGATAAACTCATCACTTTATTTCCCTTCGATTGTTTAAAACCTGAAAAACACGCTGTTACTTCGGACACCCATTACCGTTTACTCAGCAAAGTAACGCTAGAAGAACTAGGGGTGCAATGTCCAAAATATAAGAGCTACAATCTGCACCAAGTCAATATCGCAGACATTCAGTTACCACAATTTCCCTACTTAATTAAAACCTCCCACGGACTCTCAGGAGAAGGCACTTATATCATCAAAAGTCCCAGCGATCTAAACTACTGCCTTGAAGAAATTAAGAAATATATTGATATTAAGTTGCTTGATACGATTATTGTCTCCGAGTTCGTCAAGAATGAAGTACAGAATTACTGCGTACAGTTCTATGTCAACAAAGCAGGAGAGATAACTCTCATCGGCACTACCGGACAACTCGTCACTCCAGAAGGCAACTATTTAGGAGGAGTGATTGACTACGGCAAAACTGACATGAGCAAGTTCTTTGAAATGATTGCCAACGTTGGTGATTATGCTCATAAACAGGGGTATTTCGGCGTGATTGGCTTTGATGTACTGGAAAACCAAGACGGACAATTTTACGCGATCGATGCCAATTTCCGAGTTAATGGTTCTACTCCGTTGTGCTTGCAGCGTCATACTCTACTGCGACTGGGAAAAGAAGTAGCTAAATACTCCAGTAGCTACCGCATGGAGGGGACATTAGAATCAATCCTCATAACCTTTAAACCAGAATTAGATCGCAAAGAATTGATTATTCTATCGGCTTTAGAGAAGGCTAAATACGGAAAAATCTACACTGAACTTTATGCGATCCTTACTGGAGAAACTATCGAACAAATGCAGTATATTGAGCAGCAATTACAGACTAAAGGATTACAATTACTCTCTTAAATAGAATGATATAGGACTCATACTTACTTGCGTGAAAAAACTCCTACAACTCAAAAACTCTTCTTCCCTCTTGCCTATTGTCTTCCCACACAACTAAGTATGGCTACGCCACGCTGCGCGAACAAAAATCAAAACGAATTTATACAGTAAATATTTTATCTTCAAAATTAATCTGTTCGAAGCCTCATTACGATTGTTACTTAGTAGTTATTAACTCAGTCTTTTTATCATCCTGACAACACTGTATAAATCATTCCTAGGAGTGAAAGTGGGATGATTCTAACTATGGTATGAACCTAAGAGGATGTTTTAAAAGTCATGATTGATGTATCAAATATTTTTACCCCACCCTAACCTTCCCCTTATAAAGGGGAGGGAACTAGATTTCCTGTTTCCCCCCTTTATAAGGGGGGATTAAGGGGGGTAATTCGACTTGTGTGTACACCGTAGCCTTAGAAAGGGGGGAGGGAACTAGATTATTTTCCGGTTTTCCCCCAATGCATCGGGGGGATTAAGGGGGGTGATCATTCTATTAAAATCACAGCCAACCACTTTTAAAACATCCTCGAAAAGACAATGCAGTTAATAACGTATCCCAAGGTTTAAGCTCATGATATTCATGCCTCATAATTTTCTACTTATATGGCTGTTTCAACTGCTATCCGTTGGGATACTTGGTGGGGGAATCTACATTCTCTATGAGTGGTACGAACGAGAACTTATAGGAACTTCCTACTTAGTAGCTGGACTAGTAATGGTTCTGTGGACTTTTGGCGGTCGTTTTATCAGTTTGCCACTGCTGCGTCGTCCTGGAAATCAGGAACCCGAGTTTATGCGTAGTAAAACCGTGCAACGGTTGCCACGTCCTGATGGGAGCGTGTTACAAGTTGAGTTTTTTGGCCCTGAAGATGGTCAACCAATTATTTTGTCACATGGTTGGGGGCCAAACAGTACTATATGGTATTATGCCAAACGACAATTAAGCGATCGCTTCCGAGTAATTGTTTGGGATCTACCAGGTTTAGGAAAATCCTCAAAACCGAAAAATAACGACCACTCTATAGAAAAATATGCCCGTGACTTAGAAGCTGTTATCGCCATAGCAGGGGATAAACCTGTTATTTTGGTAGGACACAGCATGGGCGGGATGATTAACCTCACATTCTGTCGCCTGTTTCCAGAGCAATTAGGGAGTCGAGTAGCAGGCTTAATTCTTGTGGATACTACTTACACCAATCCGGTTAAAACCTGTATATTTAGTAATTTGGTACGTAAATTACAAAAGCCTATACTTGAACCTGTATTGTACCTGACTATCGTGCTGTGGCCGATTTTTTGGTTGATGACTTGGCTTTCGTATTTGAATGGTTCGCTGTACATCAGCGTAGAACTATCTGGATTTACGGGTACTGAAACACGCGGTCAACTCAATTTTGCCGCTTTCCTATCAGCATTGGGTTCGCCTGGTGTTCTGGCTCGTGGCACACTGGCAATGTTCAAGTTTGACGAAGCACAAACACTCGCAACTATTAACGTGCCTGTATTAGTCATGTGTGGGGCTTCAGATATAGCGACTAAACCTGTGGCCAGCGATCGCATGAAAGCAGAATTACCCTACTCTGAAAGATTCACCCTCAAACCAGGCGGACACATGGCATTGATGGAACAAAACCAGCAGTTTGCCGAAGCAGTCAGTAGGTTTAGCGCTGACTGTTCGCTCCGAAACAGTCATCTTAAATAGTGCTTTTTACTTCAACTCGGTAGATAATAGAACTCAGTATGAGCAAAAATACAGAACTCATATTTAGGGAGCTTTAATGACTCGACGTATTACCAGTGCTGTAAATTCAGTAGTAGCAAACTTATCACGACGCAATGCACTTTTATGGCTTGGAGGTAGCGGGATAACTACCGCCTTTATGGTGGGAACCCAAAAGGAAGTGGGGGCTCAAGAAAATAAAGAGTTGAAATTGGTGAACCCACCAACATTATATGATGCAACCCGAAATGGCTATAGTCATATAGCTGTAACGCCACCAAGGACTAGAACCGTCTATATTTCTGGTCAATTTGGTTCCGACTTACAAGGAAATCTTGTCTCCGATGACTTTGAAAAGCAGTTAGTACAGGCTTTTAAAAACCTCCGTTTTGCCTTACAAGCAGTCGGAGCCCAACCAAAAGATGTAGCAAAAACTACTATTCTTATAGCAGATTACAACCAAAGTAAATTGATCCCATTAGGACGTGAAATTAGTAATTTGTGGGGATATAAACCACCAGCAAATACTCTTATTCCCGTTCCAAGGCTTGCACTTGATGGGATGTTGTTTGAAATTGATGCTTATGCGGTAATTCCAGAAAAAGGTAATTGAGGGCTGGTTCCAACATAACCCTCTTTAAATATCAGTTCAATAACAGCAAGCCGGGTAACAAATTACTGTTTCTGCTCATCAATCATAGTCTCTTACTCTGAACAGGTAATTGCCTCTAGTGGTTAATCGCATTAATTTTTTTGGGTTGTCAGATCCCCGACTTCTTTAAGAAGTCAGGGATCTGAACACCTTAACTTTTCAGAAATAATGACATGAACCACTAGTACAGCACGGCGTAAATAAGCCACCCATTTGAAATATCTGAAACCCTTGCAAATAGGTAATTACGAATTACGCCTTGCGGTACTAGTCCCTAGTCCCTACTTAGAACGGCGCGATGCAGACGAACGAGCCCCAGGCTTCTCGCCATTAGTCGCAGGTGGCGCTGCTTTACGTTTAGTCGATGTCCGTGGTAAAGGTTTAGGAGTCCGAGGCGATCGCTTTTCACCACCAGATTTGGGTCTGTGTTGCCGTCCATTGGGGATTGGTTCGACTGTTGTATCGGGGTTAGGGCCAAAGCCAGCCACTACTTCCCTTGGCAAACGCTGCTCAATCAGTTTTTCGATATCTGTCAATAGGCTGTATTCATCGACGCATACCAGCGATACGGCTTCACCTGATGCACCAGCACGACCAGTTCGCCCAATGCGATGAACATAATCTTCCGGTACATTAGGGAGATCAAAGTTGACTACATGGGGTAGTTCGCTGATGTCAAGACCTCTAGCAGCAATGTCTGTCGCCACCAATACCTGTAAGCTACCATTCTTGAACTTTGCCAGAGCATTGGTACGCACCGGCTGACTCTTATTCCCGTGGATTGCCAATGCTTGAATGCGGTCTTCACCCAACTGCTTAACTAAACGGTCAGCGCCATACTTAGTACGAGTAAACACTAGCACTTGATACCAATTATCTCGCCGAATCAGGTGAGCAAGTAATTGACGTTTCTTGTCACGGTCTACTTGGTAAATTTTTTGGGCGATTGTCTCGGCGGTGACGTTGCGGCGTGCCACCTCAATCATTTTCGGGTTATTGAGCAACCCGGCGGCTAGTGCTTTGATTTTGTCCGAAAAAGTCGCGAAGAATAGCAAATTTTGTCGCTGTTTGGGCAAAAGTGCAAGGATGCGGCGGATATCATGGATAAAGCCCATGTCCAGCATCCGATCTGCTTCATCTAGAACTAAAACCTCAATATGTGACAGGTTCAGCGTACCCTGCTGCACGTGATCCAGCAGTCGCCCTGGAGTAGCAACCAAGATATCCACTCGGTTCTTCAAACGCTGTTTTTGCAGATTAATACCGACTCCGCCAAACATCACCATCGAGTTTAGCTGCAAGTATTTGCCATACTCGCGCACGCTTTCTTCCACTTGCGCGGCGAGTTCACGAGTCGGGGTGAGAATCAGTGCCCGGATCGGGCGGTATCCATTAGATGTAACTTTGACGTTTTTTTCGGACGATAACCGATGTAGAAGCGGTAGGGTAAAACTAGCGGTTTTTCCAGTGCCAGTTTGTGCGCCAGCTAGTAAATCGCTACCCGATAAGACGGCAGGAATCGACTGTATTTGAATTGGCGTAGGTTCGGTGTACCCTCGCTCTGTAACCGCACGGATAATTTCATTGGACAAGCCGAGAGTAGAAAAATTCATAAAACTCCAAAAGTAACATCGGCCTGTCGCCAATGGCGGCGTCAGTCTTAGGCGGACGGATAAAAAAGTCTTGAAAGGCTGGATGGGCAATAACGCAAAGACTGAAGAGCGAGTGCCGCAGTCCCACATTCTAACAGATTGTAGTCCATTGTGTGGTTAAAGTTGCTCTGATTCAGTGTTGTGTTAAATTAGCATTACTTGGAATATAAAGTATTGAACAATTAGGAGAAATTCGTTATCGCAATCCAAAAGCAACTGATTAATTCACAAATCAAGTCACCTCATGTCTTCTTGATTGACCATGAGAATAACAATCGTGGTCTAATCGACACCAATGAGGCGCTACAGTTAGCCGAGAGCCTAGAGCTTGACTTGGTTGTAGTCTCTCAAGGCAAAGAGGCCCCAATCGCCAAAATCCTGAATTATGGCAAGCTTCAGTATCAAAAGAAAAAACGTCAGAGCCAGAGTGCTAGACCTACGGTAAAAGAAGTTCGTTTCGGTTTAAACGTGGGTATTGCTGATTACAATTTACGTATTGAAAAAGCAGTTGGTTGGTTGAGTAAAGGCGATTCGGTGAAGTTTGCCATTCGTTTACGAGGCCGAGAACATCAATATCGTGACCAAGCAGGAGAACTGCTAGACAGAATTGCAAAAGACCTCAGTCAAGTAGGTAAAATCCAGTCACTGGATAAACGCTCACTAATTGTTCAAGTCATTCCTGCCTAGTTAATCTTGCGATCGCTGGAGGATGTATTTGTGCCAGCTTTTAAAACTCCCACGGCTATGAAAACATTGCTATTGCTCGTTTTCAGATCAAGCCGTGGGATTTTAGCTCAAAGCTAAGAAACCAAAAAAGCCAGAGGATAGGCAACAGCACTCCATCAGCTAAGAATGGGACATAGCCAATCAATCGGCGCATTTAGTGATTAGGTGTGTCAACGCATCAATCAGGCGATCGCTTTCCATTGGCACAATGTCCTGTCCATGCATCACATTTTGAGTAATATGAAAATGTACCAATGCCCCTAAGAGAATTCTTGCTGTTGCCTCTGGGTCAGGTATTTTTAGTTCTGGAGCCGCCAAGTAGTGAGTGAGAGTTTCCGCTACTGGCTTAATCATCACCCGAACACAAATTTGAGCTAACTCAGGAAAACGCCCAGATTCCCCAATTAGTACTCGCATAAATGCACTATGTTCTTTGTCGTTAAGCATCTGATCTAATGCTTTGGTTACTACCTGGCGCACTATGGTGGCTGGTTCTCCCTCAATCGGTTCTGTGCCAAAAATGGAGCTGTTCTTTTTGCTTGTCAGTTGCTCTAACAGTACTTTAAAAAGTCCTTCTTTATCTTGAAAGTGGCTGTAGACTGTCGCTTTAGAAACACCGGCTGCTACCGCTACCCGATCCATGCTTGTACCAGCATAGCCATTTTGGAGAAACTCTTGCATTGCACCTTGCAGAATTTGCTCTACTTTATCAACGGAATTATCTCGATCAACTTCGTCAGTTTTGATGCGTACCATTTATTAATTATCCTTTCTTATAAACAATATTAATAGATGCTCAAAATGCCCCAGTACAATATGGCGAAAATAAATATGCCCTTTGTTGAAGGGGACAGGGGGAAGGGAACAGGAATGAATACTATTTCGCTGCATAATGTCGAGCTAACTGATTGACAAGTTTAGTTGTATCATCTTGACTAAACTAGTCCGTTTAGTTTAGCATAAACTGAACTGTACAGTTTAGTACAAGTTGCTACTGGTGGTAAGGGGAATTAATAGTATGGAGCAAAACAGGAATTCAGAGGGTTTAAGGTCTTCTCAGAATCTTGTGCGATCGCCTGTTCTACTTGCAATAATTGCATCTCTAGCAATAGGTGGAATCAGTGTTTATACTCTGATGAAGCTTCAGGCTACAGCTAATGAGAAACAAAAAACACCAGTAGCAATTCAGCCTGTGGTAAAAACAGTCACAGCATTAGGACGGCTAGAACCAAAGGGAGAAGTAATAAAACTATCAGCGCCTTCTTCTAATGAAGGAAATCGGGTAGAGCAACTATTGGTGAAAGAAGGTGATTCGATCAAAGCTGGACAAGTAATTGCGATTATGGACAACCGCGATCGCCTTCAAGCGACTTTAGGTGAGGCACAAAAACAAGTTCAAGTTGCCAAATCTCGCCTTAACCAGGTAAAAGCTGGAGCAAAACAGGGAGAAATTGGAGCGCGTCAAGCTAGCGTGAATCGTTTGCAAGTAGAACTAGAAGGAAATATTAAAACTCAGCAAGCCACAATTAATCGTATAGAAGCAGAACTCCTTGGGCAACAACGGAGTTTACAAGCAACAGTGGCTCGCGTAGCAGCCGAGAGACGTAATGCCCAAGCTGAGGTACAGCGCTACGAGACTTTATACAAAGCAGGAGCAATTTCTAGCCAGGAAGTTGATAGCAGACGTTTAAGTGCAGAAACTTCCACTCAAGCGTTAATTGAAAGCCAAGCCACTCAGACAAGAACTGTGGCTACCCTACAACAGCAACTTAACGAAGCAAAAGCTAACCAGGATCAAACCCTCGCCAGCTTGCAACAGCAGATTAACGAAGCAAAAGCTAACCTGAATCAAACTGCTGAAGTCCGTCCAACAGATATAGCAAATGCACAAGCAGAGATAGAGAGCGCTCAAGCCACCGTGGAGAAAATTAGAACAGAACTGGCGCAAGCTTATGTTGTGGCTCCTAAAGCTGGTCGAATTTTGGAGATTAATACACGAGCCGGAGAAACTGTTGGCGATGAAGGAATTGTGGCTCTAGGTCAAACCGACCAGATGTATGCAGTAGTAGAAGTCTACCAAAGTGATATCAAGAGAGTGCGTCCGGGACAGGATGTGCGGGTAAGTAGTGATTCCCTACGCAATGAATTAGAAGGAAGAGTGGATTGGATTGGTATGCAGGTAAAGCGGCAAAATCTAATCAACGCTGATCCCTCTAGCAATATTGATGCCAGAGTTGTGGAAGTGCATGTGCAACTGAATAAACTATCTAGCCAAAACGCTTCTAGCTTAACTAATTTGCAAGTCAAGGCGGTAATTGAACTTTAATTGGGAATTGGGCATTGGGCATTGGGAATTGGGAATTGAGCATTGGGAATTGGGCATTAGGTTATTCCACCTCTTGCTTCCCCTGCCCCTGCCCCCTGCCCCCTGTCCCCTGTCCCCTGTCCCCTGTCCCCTATTCCCTATTCCCTATTCCCTATTATTATGAAATTAATCGAACAACTACGGCGGCGAACACCTTTAGGATGGCTGCAACTGAGTCATGAAAAAGGTCGTCTTTTGGTGGCATTGTCAGGTATTGCCTTTGCCGATGTTCTGATGTTTATGCAGCTAGGGTTTCAGACTGCCCTGTTTGAAAGTAATACAATCTTACATCGCAGTATGCAGGCTGATATGTTTGTCATCAGCCCCCAAGCACGTAACCTAGCAAATATGTCTAGCTTTACGCGGCGACGGCTGTATCAAGCAATGGATATACCAGGTGTAAAGTCGGCAGAAGGAATGTATATCAACATTGTTGATTGGAAAAATCCCCAAACACATCAGAAGACGACAATATTAGTTATGGGGTTCAACCCAGATCAGCAAGTGTTTAACTTAGCGGATGTGAATCGCCAGATAGATGCTGTTAAGCTACCAGATACCGTTTTGTTTGATCGCGCTTCTAGAGGAGATTACAATGAAGCGATCGCTAAAATTGACCAAGGTAAAACTGTCACAACCGAAATAGAACGCCGGACAATTACCATTAGCGGCTTATTTTCTGTTGGCGCTTCCTTCATCGCCGATGGTACTTTAATCACCAACGACCAGAACTTTTTGCGATTATTTCCCAGACGAGAAGCCAGCAGTGTCAGTCTCGGTTTAGTGCAACTACAACCAGGCTATGATCCAAAGCAAATGAAAGCAGCTTTAGAATCTCATTTAGATGACGATGTTAAAGTTTTGACCAAAACAGAATTTATCGAATTTGAAATAAATTACTGGAAAACAAATACTGCGATCGGATTTATCTTCAGCCTGGGTGTAGCAATGGGATTTATGGTGGGCGTGATTATCGTCTATCAAGTTCTTTCTACAGATGTGAATTCCCACATCAAAGAATACGCCACTTTCAAAGCAATGGGGTATAACAATCTTTATTTATTAGGTGTGGTGCTTGAGGAGGCGATAATTTTGGCAGTCTTGGGCTTTATCCCAGGAGCGATCGCACCTTTAGGACTTTATCATTTAACTCGTAATGCCACTAATTTGCCACTTTATATGACCGTAGCACGAGCCACCACAGTGCTAATACTAACCATGATTATGTGTATTATTTCCGGTGCGATCGCCACCCGAAAATTACAGTCTGCCGACCCCGCAGATATGTTTTAAATTTGTCATTTTTCATTTGTCATTTGTCATGGGTCATTTGCAAAGGACAAATGACAAATGACGAGCATCACGAGTAATCAAGCTATTTATGAGTAGTCAGCCTGTAATCTCTGTTAAAAATCTCGACCATTACTTTGGTTCTGGTCAACTTCGTAAGCAAGTTCTCTTTGATATCAACCTGGATATTAACGCCGGCGAAATTATTATTATGACTGGGCCTTCTGGTTCTGGTAAAACTACACTTCTCACCTTAGCCGGCGGCTTGCGTTCTGCCCAATCCGGCAGTTTGCAGATATTGGGACAAGAACTTTGTGGTGCTAGTACAGCACAACTTACCCAGGTGCGACGCAATAACGGTTATATTTTCCAAGCGCACAACTTGCACGGTAGCCTGACAGTACTCCAGAACGTCAGAATGGGCTTGGAAGTGCATAATAATATTTCGCCAGCAGAGATGAAAAGCCGTTCAGCCCAAATGTTAGAAGAGGTAGGATTAGGGCATCGGCTGAGTTATTATCCTGATGATTTATCTGGGGGACAAAAACAAAGAGTTGCGATCGCTCGTGCGTTGGTAGGTCGTCCTAAAATTGTTTTAGCAGATGAACCCACCGCCGCCCTTGACAGTAAATCGGGACGAGATGTGGTCAACCTCATGCAAAAATTAGCTAAAGAACAGGACTGTACCATTCTCTTGGTTACTCATGACAACCGCATTCTAGATATTGCCGATCGCATTGTCTACATGGAAGATGGCAAATTAGTAAATGACGGTGCTGTTGTTGCAGCCGGTTAGTTAGGCTGGTTGTTTTTTATTAAACTGATTCTATTCCTGAGAGGATCGCAACATTACTCTTGATGTAACCCATTGCTAAAGGAGATTGACCATTTAACAATGACAGAATTTGATTAAATATTTGTGGAAGAGTTGCACCATACAAATGCCAAAGCTTTTTCCAAAGTTGAGTTAATATGCGATCGCCTGCAATATCGTCAGTACCCGGTCGTAGCAACCAATGGGTTCGCAATATCTGAAAATGACGAATATCATTACTCTGCATAACTTTATAAATCTCTTGAGCAGCATATTCCACCAATTCATCTGTCACCACTTTCATTACTAGGGGTTGCAATGTAAATGAGGGTTCATAATCGCTGACCCATTTTTCTAAAAGCGATCGCCTCTCTAAGGCTACAATGCCCTCTAAAACCATACCTGGGTTAACGGATATCAGCAAATGGGTTTGCAATCGAGAGAATGAGACAGGTTCTTGCCAAATTGCCAGCCAGTAGAGAATGTCTTGCTCTAAGCCGGAAAGTTGCTCAAATTGCTGTTTGAGAATTACACGCAAGCGATCGCCCACAATTAGAGTATTCTGACTTAAAAAAGCAGCAATATTCCCGCCAAATACAGACTGAATCAAGGGTGTTACCAGTTTCAGCGCCAAGGGATTACCACGATAAAGTTGAATTAATGCCGATAACCCTAGTTCTTTGCCTGTAAATCCCCTTGATTGTAATAATTCTATAGCCTCTGCTTTTGCCAACCCTTTGAGATTTAAAC
The DNA here is from genome assembly GCF_014698055.1 of Nostoc sp. FACHB-133. Lineage (NCBI taxonomy): Bacteria > Bacillati > Cyanobacteriota > Cyanophyceae > Nostocales > Nostocaceae > Nostoc > Nostoc sp. FACHB-133. The sequence continues at coordinate 44,797 of NZ_JACJSH010000012.1, read as the reverse complement.
AGCGAGATGTTTTTGTATTAATTTCGATATTCTTTAGTTGTTCTCGGCTGCTAATGAGAATACAGCTTTGATGCCGTTCTCGACCTATTTGTTGGATAAATTGACCATAGCTGAGGTTTTCTGACTGTGAGAAAATAGCCTCTAATCCATCCAATACCAATAGACAGTGACGTTTTTGTAACTGCTCTATGAGTTGTGTCGTACCTTGTTGAATATTCTGCACAACGCCTTGCTCAAAGGAGTTTAACAAGCTATTCAGCAGAGAAATCAAAGATGGGGAAGTTTGCAGAGACTTCCAAATTAAACAATCAAATTTTGACTGAATGCGGTCTACTAAAGCCAGTGCTAGGGCGGTTTTACCAATACCAGCGATACCGTTAATGGTGATTAATTTACAGTTTTGACTGGTGAGCCATTCTTCTAATTGTGCCAATTCCTGATTTCGTCCATAGAAGCTTTCGATATCAGGCGCTTCATTGCAATCTAAGTCAGGTGTGGGGATAACTACAGTAGATTCTAAGTCTGCATTGGATAATTCTGCGATCGCTTCCCAGTTGACAATACCAACAGCTTGACAGATAGCGATGAAGATTTCTCGCTGAATGCGATCGCCTTGCCAAAATCGGCGTAAAGTAGCTCTAGAGGTATGGGCATCTTGCCACCAACGTGCGGTGCTAGTTTTTGTCCAACCTAGACGTTGACGGGATTTGTCTACAATTGCTAGTCCTGCTGTTGATGCTTTCAGCGAGTTTGACATACATCAACTTTATAATTCACTATTTGAGCGTTTGCACATCAGGATAATTAATAATTTTAGCATCAGCAGTTAATAAAAGACAATTATAAAATCTTGCTGTAGCCACAATCATTTGATCGAATAGGTCGCTATGGAATCCATTTAATTGAGTTAAATCAACTATTTTTGGCAAAGACAAATTTAATAGTTGTACTCCCGGATAAGCTAAAGCAGCTTCTAGCCATTTATCAATATCTACAGGCAAAATTAGTCGCTTTTTCTCTACTAATTTCGCTACTTCCCAGCAAGAAAGAATGCTGATTCTTAAACCGTCAGGTTCGTAATCTTGTAACTATTGTTGCTGTTTTTGAGTCAGTCGTGAATCGTTCTGTACCCACCAAACCCAGATATGAGTATCAAGTACAATCATTGTAAAACTTCCCAATCTTCCACAGCTACAGGTTCAGTTGGATCTTCATAATGGTAAGGCTGTGTATTGTGCAAAGGATAAAGATTTGTATCTGATTGAGATTTTAGTGCTATTTGCTTATCTGGAGTTTTCGCTTCCAGAATAATCATTTCCACAGCATCGCCAGCATGAAAAGGTAAACCCTGTAGCGTCAGAGTTCCATCTTCAGTTAACACGATTTTTATCTTGTGAGCATTCATATTTCAACTCCTAAATCATTATCAAAGAATTCTAATAACCCAATTGTAGCTACAAAAAAACTATAAATTCGATATTGGATTGGTTAATAATTTTTCGTAGGTACATAAAAAGTGGTAATTATTCCTTCAACGAAATGAGGCGAGATTTTTTATTCTTTGAGCGACTGAAGCAACTGACTAGGACGTGCAACTTTTACACCAAGATAAAAATCAGGATAGCGAACAAATATATAATGCTCATACTCATACCAGTGCATCTCACCCTTTTCTTGGTTACACGTCTGACAAATGACCCAGAAATTATTGAATTCCATTGATAACCAGGGATACTGGGATCTAGGAAGCTTATGATCTATTGTTTTACCACCCTTTTCAGAATACTTGTCCCCACAAATTGGACAGTACCAGTCTGAATTATCTCTCACCCAATTTTTACTTTCTTGGGTTGTACCACACTCATAATCACCATTAACATATCGCCAGTAATCGAATTTTCTATAATTTTCAAAATCTTGATTAGTTAGTTTATGATAGCGCTTGCTACCAATTTCATCTGCAATATTAAATAATTCATTCAGTTCTTTTCCTTGAATGCTCACAGAATCTTCCTCTAATATTTGATAGTTCTATATGACTTTTGATTAGATTGCCTTTTATATGTTTTTTTTGTTTTATTACTAAAATCAATAATTTCTATTTCTGTATCAGGATACTGCCTATCTATCTCTTCTGCAATCTCATTTACTTCTTTAGCTAATTTGTAATTAGTCTCCTGTATCTCTTGAGAAGTGAGATATTTATTTCCAATTCGGTCTGCTTCTAAAAATAATTCTTCAAGTGTCAAATCATCGAATTGATATTTATCTAAAAAATCCTTTATTTTATCATAGAGACTGATGAGGTTATTCCATCCAACGTTCTTGTAGCCTTCTGTTTTTAGCCAGTGTCTATCCTCTTGCTTCAGCTTGTTTCTATTTTTTGAGTTAACACGTTGCATATCGCGGTAACTCATCCCATTGAAAATTGCTTTTTTAGTTTTAAGCTCAGTCATAGATTTAGTTCTTATCCCAGGGTAGATTTGAATAAATGAATTACCGCTCTCCGAATTTCGCTGTCTTCATACTGAAGAATTTTCTTGGTATTTATAGCTAGTTTTAGTCTGATTTCATCAACTAAATTTTTTAAGTCTTTATTGTCTTTCATGAGTCGCTCATTTACAACAATCAAATCCTTATTTTGAGAAGTTATAGCTTTGAGCCTATCTTCTACAAGATTATTTTTGTCGTATGAGCTTTGAATTTCATTTTCGCGTTTATCCCTTTCCTGTCTTTGATAATTTATAAGCTGATCAATTTTCGCAGCATATTCCTTTTCTTTCCGCTCCAGCTCATTTGTTTTCTTCGTTACCAAACCTTTCTGAGCAGCTTGAAGACGCTGACGATTGATTAATTCAAAACCAGCAAAATGTGAAATAGCTCTACGAATAGTAATTTCGTCAGGATTAGTCTTAAAATCAATTTTCTCTAATGCACGTTTAGCATCTGCTGTTGTCCATCCTTCACCTTCAAGTAGATTAATAGCCTGTGACTTATTCACTGTTCTAAGTTTATAGAGTATGGTTAATGTAATTTAGGTTACGTTATTTTAGTATAAAACACGTATACAGTAACTAGACTGGCAATTTTACCGAAAATCATTATTTACCAGTGAACCTACTACTGAGCATCAAGTGAGCATAAAACTGAGCATATCTCCCAGAAAAACCCGCCTACGCTAGAGACAGCAAACAAAAGCGTCAGGTAAAGATTATGACTCAAACCCTAGAACAACAACCCAGTGGCTTATATCTGCAAAACTCTAGCCAAGAGATTGCTTTTCCCCTCAAACACACTGAAGTAAAAGCCAAAATCGCTGGTAACATCTCACGGGTGGAAGTTACCCAAAGCTTTGAAAATCCATTTACCACAACCCTAGAAGCTGTTTATATCTTCCCCTTGCCAGATGAAGCCGCCGTTGATGATATGCTGATTCGCATAGGCGATCGCACAATTCAAGGCAGCATCAAAAAACGCCAAGAAGCTGTAGCCATTTACGAACAAGCCAGAAAACAAGGACAGACAGCCGGACTCCTCGAACAAGAACGAGACAATATCTTCACTCAATCCCTGGCAAATATCAAACCAGGCGAACAAATCGATGTGATTATTCGTTACAGCAACAGCCTAAAATTTGAGGGAGGAAATTATGAATTTGTCTTCCCAATGGTTGTTGGCCCCCGTTACATTCCCGGAATCACCATCGCAGAAGATGCAGTCGGGGGTGGTTCAGCTATTGCACCCATGACTTTAAATCAAGATACCGATTTAGTTCCAGATGCTTCCCGCTTAAACGCTCCCATTTTGCCAGCAGGAATGCGCTCAAGCCATGATATTAATGTCACCATCGAAATTAATGCTGGCGTTGAGATTCAGGATATTAACTCACCCTCTCACCAAATCCAAATCATCCATGAAGGACAGTTGGTAAATATCAAATTAGGAGGTGGAGACACCATACCCAATAAAGACCTAATTTTACGTTACCAAGTTGCCAGTAATCACATCCAAACAACCACGCTGACTCAAGTTGATGAACGGGGTGGACACTTCGCACTTTACCTGATTCCCGCCTTTGAGTATCGTCCTGATGAGATTGTCGCCAAAGATATGGTGTTTCTCATCGACTCCTCCGGTTCTCAAAGTGGCGAACCACTGATGCAATGTCAGGAATTGATGCGTCGTTTTATTAATGGACTCAACCCTGACGACACCTTCAACATTATTGATTTTTCCGATACCACACAGCAACTTTCACCCGTTCCTCTTCCTAATACTTCTGCAAATCGTTTATTAGCAATCAACTATATCAATCGGTTAAACGCTGGCGGTGGAACCGAGATGTTAGGCGGTATTCGCACCGTCTTAAATTTAAAAGCCACAAATCCAGGACGCTTGCGAAATATTGTTTTACTAACTGATGGCTATATCGGTAACGAAAACCAAATTTTAGCAGAAGTTAAACAGCGTCTCCAGCCAGGAACCCGCCTCCATAGCTTTGGTGCAGGTAGTTCGGTAAATCGGTTCTTACTCAATCGGATTGCAGAATTAGGACGGGGTATTGCTCGGATTATTCGTCACGATGAACCTGTAGATGAGGTGGTAGAAAAATTCTTCCACCAAATCAATAATCCAGTTCTCGCCAATATCCAATTGCAATGGGAGGGTGATGGGGAATCCCCAATTATGTATCCTTCTACACCACCAGATTTATTTGCAGAGCAACCATTAGTGCTATTTGGACACAAACCAGACGCGCATTCTGGAAAGTTGCACATCACTGGCATTGCTGCGGGTGGTAGGCGTTATCAGCACAGTTTTCACCTGAATTTTCCCCAAACAGGTAATCCTGCTATTGCTCAACTTTGGGGACGTTCCCGCATCAAGGATTTAATGAATCAAATGGTGAGTGGCGACACAAAGGGAGGTGTGGAAGCAGTGACAAATACGGCTCTGGCTTATCAACTGTTATCGCAATATACCGCTTTTGTTGCCGTCAGCGATGACATCAGAGTCAATCCCAACCAAGATTTTATGTCTGTGCAAGTACCTGTAGAAATACCTGAAGCAATCAGTCATAAAGGTATTTTTAGTAACCTAACTTTTGGCGCTGCTCCTGGTGCTGGAATGGCAAGGAGTCGCCAGCAGACGAAGAAACAATCTGCACCACCCTCACTATCTCCAATGTCTGTATTACCACCACCATCCCCAATGTCTGCACCAGCAAAACCGATGCAACGGTTTGAAGAAATGGAGTCATTGGCGATGGAACGCGATATTCCAGCATCAGAGCTAGAAATCGGATTTGCAGATGATGATTTTAGTAATCTTGATAGCCTGTTATCAGTTCCCGAAAGATCAATGCCACAATTGGAAGATTCAAAAGCCTTACACAAAGAAGAATCTTCTGTTCCTCGTTTACAAGTTGTGAACGTGACGGGATTGAATCAGCAGATGATTTTTAGGCTGACTCAATACTTGCAATCAATTCAACTCCCTAGAGGTTTTGGTGGTGATTTGGTGTTTGAATTCCAACTTAGCCGGGGACGGGTGAGACAGTTAGTACTGGATGAACAGGCTTCATCTCTGAAGGAACAGACAGTGATTGAATTAATTAAGCGATCGCTTTTAGCTTGGCTACCCTCCCAGACCCTCACCAGTACTGTGCTGTTAACACTTCGGATTCAACCCTAATCGCTCCTTTATTAATATAGTGGAGAGATAGTGGAGAGCGATCGCTAAAAGGGTTGGCGTAGGCATCGCTACCCCCTCACAGATATAGGTATTTAACAAATGTGGCTGAAATGGGATTTTCTGTTGGTTGAGACTCAAATTTTAATTTCTGATTTCCCACCCAAGAATAAACTTTCCTTATTTGAACCAAGTTCAGAACTCTGTTTGAGAGTGCCCACTCATGCCAAAATAAAAAAACCTATTATATCTGTGAGGTAAGGTGCAATACTTTTCGAATCAACCCTTTTTCAAGAAACCTCTAAGTGGTAATGCAAGATAAGTCAATTATGCTACCTTTCGGTTGGTGACATATCTTAGATTCAAAGAAGTAAGAAGAGTGAAAAATATTCATCAACAAAATTGGCTCAGATTTGTGAAACAGTTTTTTTTTAGCAGAAGTACTTGATACAAGTACTTTTGTCTAGATTAGTTACTACCACAAAAAAAACTGTCATAATTACAATCAGGTAAACACTCACTTCAGAAATATATTAAGAATAGAGATTCAATAATTTCTCCATACTGAAGTCTTAAATGCTATTAAAAATTGGAATACTTTTCTGCATGCAACAATTTCAAAGAACGTAAGACATACTTCTGATGTATTTTCTTCGTAGTTATGGTTGAAATTGTTAAGTTTTATGTTGAAAATAACGGTACTTGTTTTTGTAGTGTTGTCTATGTTTTATATTCTACTTTTAAAAGATGCTGAAACGTCTATGGTTTATATGCTTGGTGCAATAGTTTGTACACTTTTGTTAATAAATAATAAACTCTAATCTAGAAATTAATGGCTCTTCAGTACGCATTATACAACACTTATTCATTGCATAAATGCGAAAATGCACAGGTGTAACCAAAAATTTATATTATAGATTGTAGAACATTACTCATTAATTGTCACAGAAATATTGAGTCAATACTGTAAAAGGTATCGCTTTAATACTTTGAGATAAACTAATTATTCTAGTTACTCTCGGTATCTGATTTGATGGTAATACGAATCAGATGTCAATAAACACCCTATTCATATAATGGTGGGGTGCAAGGCATTGTGCCCCAACAAAAGGTGTGGTTCAAATACATGAAAACTACTGTAAAATGAGTGAATCGACAGATATTAATTTGCACCAAGACTACCACAAAGATAAGCATCTCTGCGGTAGTTATTAGTTAAAGACTATTAAAGTAAAGCAAAAAAAGGCAGGTCTAGCTTAATTTGCTAGGTTCAATTATCCCAATTCTAGAAAGTAGAGTTCTTAGACTTAGTTAACCCATCGCTTCCACGGCACTTAGCATGAAATTAATCCGCTGCTCAAACTCTAGATTTTTGATCAATGCGGCAAATTCATCCGTTTCATCAGGAAGTTGATAGTCGGAGGGCACTTGAATTATGCTTCCATCCTCCATTCCTTGTGCCAGAAGGAACCAAACGTCTAATTTAGCATTGGGACTTAGACTATTATAGGTTTGGCTGATATCGTTATCTGCACCATTAATAATGTCGCGTTGTGCTTGCAGTTGTTGTTCTTTAGACAAGTCCAGGAATTTGTCAAACACTGCTTTTGCAGGAGTTTCAACACTTAGAGGAGGTGCAGGTTTTAGATGCTCTTTAAGATCAAGATAACCGAACCAAAGTAGGGCTAGCTGAGTATCTACATCAAAGCGTTGAAAAGTTTCTAAAGCTGGTCTTGTTGCTTCATCAACTGTGTAAGTCATAAAAAACTCCAACTAAGTTAAGGGTATTCCGATTTGCTCAGTTACTACTGAAAAAATTGCTTTCAGTGCTTCATACAACTTAACGAACAAATCCGGATAGATAACCCTATTTAGGATAGGTATAAGACTCACAACATAAGACAGATATACATAACCCAAGTTGCTAGTTACAAAAATGCCTGCTTCGATGTATGGAAAGCAAAGATATTCGATTTCTACAAACCTTACTTACAGCAGTTTTCATGTATTTGAACCACATCCGTCGTAGGGCGCAAGGCCTTGCGCCCCTACCCTATGGGTCTATTTACCTGAAAATCGCTGTAATTAGCCTTTGGTGTTTCCGAAGCATTCTGTTACGCAGATAAAGCGCTAATGTTATAGTAGTATAGGAAATGAGCTAACATTTCCCTCAATTCACGGCATTTGCATATAAGATAGGTACTCTAATGCGTGAATAAATATCTGGAGAGGTGTCCGAGCGGTTCATGGTGACGCACTCGAAATGCGTTTTGGGGAAACCCAACGGGGGTTCGAATCCCCCCCTCTCCGTTTAAAAATATTTTTCAAGAACTGGACAAACAGATTGTGTTTGGCTTGAAAACTGGCAGGTATAATTATTTACAAGTGGAACGATCTCATATTTACGTGTCTACTGAGTCAAATATTGCCCAAAAACACTAAAATATACAGCGCCAACACAAATTTTTGGGATAAACTAATGCCATCGTGTGAGGAGTGAACGATGGCAAATCTCAGCCTGGGGAAAGAGTTTTCATTTAGTTTTATCAGTATCTGTTTATATCTGGGTATTAGTATAGGAGTCGTTATTCGGCTTGGGCAATCACAGCAATTAAACGCTGCGACTACACCCACTGAACCTGTATTATTACCCTTTGCTATTCCTGAACCTAGGTCATTCACACCAAAACAGCAAATCTCTTCAGATATTATTACTATCAAAGCTGTTGGAGATATTATTCCCGGCACTAATTTCCCTAACTATAGATTACCCCGATTTCGAGATCAATTATTACCAAAGTCAGTGAGATCCCACTTGCAAGGATCAGATATTTTATTTGGTAACTTTGAAAGTAGCTTAACTAATTATCCTTACACTACTAAAGATACTAGTAGAGGACAAGTCTTTGCTTTTCGCTCTCCACCTGGATATGCTCGGCTATTTGCTGAGGCTGGTTTTAATGTGTTTAATATGGCAAATAACCATGCAATGGATTTCGGCCCGGTAGGGTTCAAAGATACAAAGAAAAATCTTGAGGCTGTGGGCATTGCAACATTAGGTCATAAAAATCAAATTCTCTATTTGAAAGCTAACAATATCCCTGTGGCAATGGTCGGGTTTTCTCCTTATGAAATGTATAATTCCATCCATAATTTAGGAGCAGCCCAAGCACTTGTAGCAGAAGCAAAAAATAAAGCAAAGATTGTAGTAGTATCGATGCACGCTGGAGCCGAAGGGACTGGGGCGCTACATATTAAGAATCAGACAGAGTTTTTTTATGGAGAAAACCGAGGTAATTCAATCCAGTTTGCTCGAAATATGATTGATGCGGGAGCAGATTTAGTACTAGGACATGGGCCTCATGTTCCGAGAGCGATGGAAATTTATAAGGGAAAAATCATTGCCTATTCTTTAGGGAATTTTTTAGGATATCGAACTTTATCTACAAATGCCCAGACGGGTGACTCGATGATTTTAGAAGTCAAACTAAACTCTGTGGGAAATCTGGTATCAAGTAAAATTATCCCTGTGCGGATGAGTCAGCAAGGAATCCCTCAAATAGATCAACATTTTCGGACTGTGAAACTTATACGTTCTTTGAATAATCAAGCTTTTCCAAAAAATCCGGTAAAGATTAATAAGAAAGGGGAAGTTGTTGTAAAGAAAAGTAAATCAGGAATTTAGCTATGTTACAGAAGGGTAACTCTCAAGTAGTTCTTGATACAGAAAATCTCCTTTTTGGGACTGTGAAGAAAAAATCTAAAATTGACTAATTATTGTCATCTTGTAGCTTTTCCTGCAATTTGCGATCGCTCTGGGGTTGATTATCGGTTGGTGAATTTTGCTTTTCCAATGTTGGTACTACTACAGCAGAAGGATCTGACTGTTTGGATTGTGTCGGTGGTGCTGCTGGTATAACCACAGAATTTGGTGGAATTATCGGTTGAGGGGAAGCAGAATTCTGATTAGAGGCGGGTGAGTTATTTTGTGGCAATGGCGCAGGGGAAGCATTACGAGATGACCGGATCGCCCGTAGTTTTTCCACTAGCGAGGGTGTAGGGGAAACGCTAGGTGAAGATGGAGATTGCTGCAAATCGCCCCGTTGTGATTCTCCTGTAGGGCTGCTAGGAGTTTCTTCGGGGGAAGAACGGCGATTACGTCGGCGCTGCTTGGAATTAGAAAGAGGTGCTGATTCTGTTCTTGAGGTGGTGTTAGTCTCTGCACCATTTTCTAAGCTAGGTACTTTCGCGGCTGGTTGTTGAGTAGGCTGTTCAAAAAGCGGCTTTGTGGTTGGCTGCGGCTGAGATTTGGGTAAAATGCTAGTGATGCCAAAACCTGCGGTAGCAGCAACCAAGGCTACGCCTACACCTATGAGTATTTGAGATGATCCCGGTTTTTTTGCCAGTGGATTTCCTTTAGCGATGCCTGGGTTGGGCTGTGCCAGCACAGATGGCTTATGAAGGCGATTTTGGCTAGTTTTTCCAAGTAAAGTTGCAGCTTGTTGGGCAGATAAATTGACAGTTGGGACTGCATAAGTTGCTAAGGCTTCCGGTGTCATCAGCCCCTCATTTCCAGGTAGGAGTTGTAACCACTCGGCAACTGTCGCTGGTCGAAAACGAGACTCCACCGCCATACCGCGCATTATTGCCTGATTGACAGCAGCACTCAAGTGTGGTTGCAATTCGCGGGGGGAAGGCATTTGTTCGCGATCGCGCAATAATGCTGGCATAGGTACTTGTGCTGTCAACAGTGCATACAAAGTTGCGGCTAAACCATAAACATCTGTGGCGGGTGTGCGCGGCGCTTGCGTCAAATACTGCTCAATTGGAGAATAACCTTCAGAAACCAGACCAGTGTGAGTCTGTCTAACACCGCCATTAAATTCCCTGGCAATGCCAAAATCAATTAGTACTACTTCTTGTGTTCCTTGACGAAGAATAATATTATCTGGTTTAATATCTCGGTGCAGCAAACCATTGTTATGTACTACCTGTAAAGCTGCTCCAATTTGCCGAATGTAATGAATTGCTGTGGCTTCAGGCAAAGTTATTCCTGGTAATACAAATGCGTCTCCCAAGGTTTCGCCACGAATGTATTCCATTACCATGTAAGGCAGTCCAGCTTCCACAAAAAAGTCACTGACTCGGACTATATTTGGATGAATACACGTAGCTAATCGTCTGGCTTCATCTTGGAATTGGCGCTCAAATTTCGCAAAATCAGGATGTTGTCGCAGCCGTTCATTGATGGTTTTCATCACCACCTCCTGGCCCAAGTAGTGATGGGTAGCTTTAAATGTAATCCCAAAGCCACCCCGCCCTATTTCTTGAATTAGGGTATATTTTCCATCTTGCAAAATTGTGCCTGCTAACATAAAGAGTCCTGAATCCTGAGTGAGCAGATAAATAGCGAGTCCTGAGTCTTGAGGAATTTCTAAAAATTTTCCCGTATTTTATATGAGGCAGGGTTTATTACCTGTCTATTCTACGGGATGATTTAGTTGTCGGAACTCCCTAAGCGAGAAAACCTCCCCACCTCACAAAAGTTTTATCTTTTTCAGATGATAACGCGGGAGTCAAGAAATTCTGAAGTAGGAAAAAGACTTAAGCTATCTGCTATATCCGTAATGTCAAGGAGAAAATACGACTCGACGCGCTAGTTGCTACAACATAGTTTCTTAATTGACGCTTTAATTTCGTCTTAATTCAGCACAAGCTGAAACACTCAAAGCACTCTCCCACCCAGCTATTCCCCGCTACCTTGACTACTTTGAGCTAGATTCACCCAACAGCAGAGGATTTGCATTCGTACAAAGTTATATCTATATCCCAGCCCAATCTCTAGAAGCACAACTCAAAACTGGGCGTAGTTTCAGTGAAGAAGAAGTTAAGAAACTAGCAAAAGCCATTCTAGAAATTCTCAAATATCTGCATGGCCGTCAAACGCCCATAATTCATCGTGATATCAAACCAAGCAATATTCTATTAATAAATCGCTCTGGTTGAGCGATTGGCTAGGCTTACCAATTACTAGAGAGTAAATCACAAACTAAATTCGGCAGCGCCATCTTCATCTACACCTGCATTCTTACCCATAGCAGTAGGTTTAAATTTAGAGCCATGAATTAATTCAGCGAATGCAATTCCTGAATTTTGGTGAAGAATATTCAGCACACTCATAAAATCTCGCACAATTTCCCCTGGTGTCAGTAATGCTTCTGCACCCAAGCGATTAATAATTTCTTGCACAAACTCCTTCAACTCACGATTTGTCAAAGTCTGTTCATACCCAAAATTCAGTGCATGAATCTCAGCTAAACGCTGCAGAAGGGTTAAGATTTCTGCTTCACTCAACGGATTTAGCCGAATCACTGGCCCTGAATTTTCTTGAACATTAGCTTGTGCGACAAAACGACTTTCTTTTGTGCGTCTTTGCCAAGCTTGGTCTGCAAAAAGTCCGCGTTTAGGGTCTTCTAAAAATTTAGTTGTTCCACCAACAACAATTCCAAGATGTTCTGCTTTACATTGCATGGTGTCGTTAAACATTGCCAGGAGTCGATTATAATTCTTTTCTCGCGTTACCTTAGTAGATATTTGATATAAATGTACGGCTTCATCAACTAAAATCAACAGTCCTTTATAGCCAATCTCAGCGACAAACTTCGCAAACAATTTTATATAGTCATACCAACTATCATCATCAATAATAACGCGCACTCCTAAAGCTGCTCTTGCCTCAACTTTAGTAGTAAATTCTCCCCGCAACCAGCGCATCGCCGCATTTTTTAAATTATCATCATCCATTCGGTAGCCACGCCAATAAGCGATAATCACGCTACCAAAATCGAAGCCATGAACTAAATCTTCAATATATTGAACTACTTCCCTAATTTTTGATTCAACTTTGTCATCAAAACCATCGTCATTGGGACGCATTTCAGTTTCTTTAACCACTTCTTGTTGAATTTTATTAATCCATCCTTCTAAAATCGAGACTAAAGCACCACCATCAGGACGAGTTTTTGTAGCTAGGTGGCTCATTAATTCTCGATAGGTGGCTACACCTTCATTGTTGCTTCCAGCTAATCGGCGTTCAGAAGATAAATCAGCATCCGCTACTACAAAACCTTGCTCCATAGCGCGGTTACGAAGTAGTTGCAATAAAAAACTTTTCCCGGAACCGTAGTTACCAATTATGAAGCGAAATGCTGCTACACCTTCTGCAATATCATCAAGATTTTGTAATAGGCTTTTTAGTTCTTTTTCTCGACCTACTGCGATATATTCAACTCCTACTCTTGGTACTACCCCTGCACCAAGGGAATTGATTAAACCAGTGGAGATTTTTTTCGAGATTTTGAGCTTTGCCATGTATTACACTTCTTTTTATTCTAAACGCATAAGCACGCAGTAAATAGGTAAGGTACATATTCACCTTACTACTAACCTTACGACGGCAATAATATTTTAATTTGGCGACGCATGTCTAGCCATGAGACTTTCATGCGTTGCAATCATTTTTTTGACATGGGTAATATGCTCATGGTAGACTTCTGGAATTTCCGAATCTGAGTTAATTATTAATTCCCCAATAGTATCATTTGCCCGTTCATTTATAGAATCGATTAAAAGATTTGGCATAGTGATATTTGCTTCGGCAATTTTTTTAATAGCAGCCTTGGGATTATCTTGCTCGACTATCGCTTTTAATACTTGTAGTTCGTATCCTGGGAGATTTTCTAAAAGATTAGTCCATTCTTCAGATATATTCTCTGATGTATCAATTTCCGATTTATTTATGACTGCTGTAGTTTCCATTATTTCAGAAAAGGGAAACAATTCAGTATCATCTTCTTGGAAATTATCAGTTAAAGGTTCTTGATTAAATGTTTCTAGTTGTTGGAGTAATTCCCATACTTGATTTTGCAATGAATCTCGTTCTTCTTGCAATAAGGAAATTTGCCCTTGCAACTGCTGTAATTCGGCTTTGTGTTCTGCTAGTTGGGTTTGTGAAGAATGTAGGATAGCTTGAATATTTTCTCTTTCGGCTTTTGTCGCTACCAGCAACTGATTTTTTTGGGTTGTCTCAACTTCTAACTCTTGAATTGCAATTCGCAGTTCGTATAGTTTTTCTTCTAATTGGGGTTTGAGTCTGCCTAAAAGAGTTAAATTACTTTCAACTTCTTGTTTCTCTTGCTGAAGTTCTGAAATTTGGCTTTGCAATTGCGTGATTTCAGCACGAGATACATTACAATTCGACTCTAGACGACGCTTTTCTGCTGTAAGTATAGAAAAAGCATTGTTCAATTCTGTTTGATTTTTCTGCAAGTTATTAATTTCAGTTTGCAGAGTATTGATTTCAGTTTCTAGCTGTTTTTTCTGTCCAGTAAATGTTCTTAATTCCCGATGTAAACTATCTCTTTGATTACGGCTTTCTGTGACTTGATTTTGGAGTTGCTGTGACTCTGCATATAATAAATTATGATGTTCTTCGATTTGATTTATTTCTCTGACAACACGAGCTTTCAACCCCTCCATTTCTTTAATTCGTTTGCGGAGAGAACCTAAAACAAACATTTCATAATTTCTCCGCCGCTTATCTACAAATAATGCTGTTGCATAGATAGTAGCGGCAGTAATTAAACCTGTGAGAAAAGCTTTATTAAAATCCCAGCTTGGGACGAGACTAAGACCAAAACTCACACTAAAGGCAACTATTCCTAGTATAAATCGATTGCTGATCGTTACTGATTGCATATTGCTCGTTTTTAGCGTAGTGAAATTATCAGAATAAGTAAGTTTCATACTAATTCGTAATACTCGCCATTGGCGTAGAGTCTCGTAGAGAAGGCGAGAAGCAAGCTACGTAATTTGTAATTACATTGGCGGATACGCGAATGTAATTACGAATTAAAATACACAGGTTATTCTGTTTGGTTAAATAAGGCATTTTTCCAAAGTTTTGTATCATAGTATTTCTGAAATATCTAGTTTTAATTACTGGCACATCATGTTGTTATGTAACTAACAAAAAAAATTAATCATCAATAAATTAATTTTAATCCGAAGAATTGGATGTATTGTTGTTTGCATAAAAAAGTCTTAAATCTGCTTTTAAAAAATCAACAAACTGCCGTGCTGTACGTCCAGAACGACCGTTGTGACGAGTTGCCCACTGTAATGCTTGAAACTCCAAATCTTCTTGGGTAATATTAATTTCAGCTTGTGCTGCTAGATGTTGTACTATCTTTAAATAAGTTTTCTGATCGGCTGGTTCAAAGGTCAAGGTTAAACCAAAGCGATCGCTAAACGAAAGCTTCTCCTGCATCGTATCCCAAGCATGGATTTCCTCATTATCCTTGGGGGTAGGTCTATCTACAAAGAACTCCCGAATCAGATGGCGACGATTGGAAGTAGCATACACAACTACATTCTGCGGTCGCGCGGTTAAATTACCTTCTAAAACTACCTTGAGCGCTTTAAAGGCATCATCATCTTCTTCAAAGGAAAGATCGTCGACAAAGATAATAAATTTTTGTGACACTCCTCGTAAATGTTCCACAATTTCTGGTAAGTCTTTTAAATCAGATTTTGTCACTTCCAATAAGCGGAGACTACGCTCGCTATATTCATTTAACAAAGATTTCACTAAAGAAGATTTGCCAGAACCACGACTACCGTAAAGTAATACATGGAGTGCCATCTCTCCTGATAATAAAAACTCTGTATTTTTCAACAAAGCATCTCTTTGAGACTCGTAACCTACAAGCGCACTCAACTTAACCGGATCAGAATATCGGATACCGATAAACTGCCCAGCTTGCCAACGTAAAGCGCGATATTCTGCAAATAAACCAGAGCCACATTGCTGATAATAAGCCGCCAACTCTTCTACAGCATCACCCCAATTATCTAAGTCTTGTAAATATGTAGCGAACTTGGTCTCTACTCCTACGAATTCTTGCTCTTTATACCACACTACTGGCGAAATCGGCATGTGAGCTACGCTTTGTATCCACTCACTCAAAGAGGCGCTGCTACATTCATAGAGACTTTGTAATATTTGTAAATCATGTTGCACTGCTGCTACTAAAGCTGGAGGTAATTCTTCAAATTCTTTCACTTGGGCCAGTTTTGTAAAAGGATTATTAGAGAAGAGAAGTTGAGTAATTAAATAGTCTTCCCAGTTTTGATTTTTAGCAGCTAAAGCGTGGAAGTAACGACCGTAGGCTTGGAGACAACCCCGTGCATCAGAGTCAGTGTAACGTATAGCTTGCAACAGTTCCAGAAATGCTATCCCCACTTCGCCTTGAAGAACAGACTGGTACAGTAAAAGTGAGGCCGCTTGACGCTGGAGATATTGGACTTTTGTATATGAGGAAGTACTTGTTATTGGCATCGCTTGATTATCCATCAATCAACTGTGTGGTATAGCTATTTAGCTATGGTAAATTGTCGGCTGACCTTGGCAGTAAAGTCAAAATCTACAGATGTATTAACAATGAATTTAAGTATAATTGCTGCTTTCGCTTACGGCATATTAGCGATCGCTGGTGGAATTATTGGCTATACTCAGGCTAGAAGTAGGGTTTCACTGTTAAGTGGTAGCATTAGTGGTTTTTTACTAATACTTGCCGCTTACTTTCAACTCCAAGGACAAACCTGGGGTTTGATTTTAGCGCTGTTAGTGACTAGTGTTTTAGTGGTAGTCTTTGCTTTTCGATTAGCTAAAACACGTAAGTTTATGCCGGCGGGATTAATGACGATTTTGGGGATGGTGGCATTGGCAGTGATAGTGAATCAAATGGTGGCTTTAAAGTAGCATCAGTCTCAATACTTTTCGGTTAAGGGGGAAAGGGGAAAGGGAAAGGGTTTCAATTTATTTTTCCCCAAGCCCAGTAACCTTTCCCCAGATCAAAAGAGAGATTGTTGGGTTTATCCGAAAAGTATTGGCATCAGTCTATAAGTAATAGCCACGTTCCTGTTTTTATGAAGAAGGGGAAAGGGGAAGGGGGAAAGGGGAAGGGGGAAAGGTAAAAACCTCACCCCTTGTGGGCGAAATAATCCAAATTTTATGAGGAAGGTAAAAACCTCGCCCGCAAGTGGCGCGACAATCATCATCCCTTTCCCCTTTAACCTTTTCCCTTTTATATCCAAGGGTATGCATTCACAAAGCAAGCTAACGCATTCACAATGCAAGCCGATGCATTTACAATGCAAGCCGACGCATTCACAATGCAAGCCGATGCACTAACAAAGCACAGTATTGCCAAATTTGATTCGTTACGAATTAATGAAATGCTGTAGTTAGCGCAAAATCTGGTCAATCATCCGGTTCGCCTGGGAAGCATAACCTCCCCCGAATAAATTGAAGTGATTCAAAATGTGATAGAGGTTATAAAGTGTTTTTCTCTGCTCATAGCCTGTATCTAAAGGAAAAACTTCGTTATAACCTTTGTAAAAAGCTGCGGGGAACCCACCAAATAATTCTGTCATGGCAATATCAACTTCGCGATCGCCAAAATAAGTTGCTGGATCAAAAATCACGGGTTCTCCTGACGCAGTACACCCGGCATTTCCGCCCCATAAATCGCCATGTACTAAAGAAGGTTGTACTTGGTGCGCCAATAGTTCAGGGATAGCTGCTAGTAGTTTTTCTTGCTGGGGGAAACTTTCTCCCCGTCGCCTTGCCAACTGAAATTGATAACCAAGGCGATGTTTAATATAAAATTCTGTCCAGTCTGGTGTCCAAGTATTGATTTGGGGCGTTGAACCAATGGTATTGTTAATTTTCCAACCAAAACCTTGGCTACTGCTAGCTTGATGCATCGCCGCCAACTTGCGCCCCATCTCTTCCCACGAGTTGCTGTTGCCATTACCAAGTTCTAACCATTCCAGCACAATGTAGCTAGAGTTCTCAGCTACACCCCAGCAAATAGGTTTTGGGATGCGAATACTAGCTGTTGCTAGCATTTCTTTTAAACCCAATGCCTCAGCCTCAAACATCGCAACTTGAGATGCAACGTTGAGCTTGACGAAGTAGGTAATCTCATCATTGGAAACAGCATAACCTTGGTTGATACATCCGCCACCAACCGATCGCTGTTGCTGACTTTGAAATTTTTCGCCAGTCACCTGGCTGATATGGGTGTCCATTTGAGTCCACATGATTGAATTGGGAAAGGGGGGATAGGGAGCAGGGGAGGCAGGGGAGCAGGGGAGGCAGGGGAGCAGAGGGACAAGGAAGGTGACAAAAGTTTAGAACTTACAATAAGTCTTTCCCCTTGTCCCCAAGTCCTCTTTCCAATTCCCAATTCCCCATTCCCCATTCCCCATTTTTAATTTACGGCTTAACGACAACTACACCATAAGCATCTGGGGAAAGATACTCTTTGGCTGCTTGCATTAAGTCAGTTGCATCTTGACTCTGAATATAATCTGGGTAGTTAAAGGCGGGTTCTAAATCTCCCACCAAGGAATGATAGTAACCATACAACCCAGTGCGATCGCTTGGTGTCTCATTGCCAAAAATAAATCTGTTCGCTACTCGCCGCCGTACACGGGCAATTTCTGACTCTGTGATTAACTCGGTTTGGACTGTGCGAATATGTTGAGCGATCGCATTCTCTACTTCTGCTAAATTTTCTACTGCACATTTAGCTGAAATATAAAATGTCCCTTGCAGCTGATTGCTCATATTGCTCACAGAAATTGAAGAAACTAATCCCCGTTCTTCTCGTAAATCTCTCACCAATCTAGATGTCCGTCCGTGTCCCAAAACTCCTGCTAAAACATCCAATCCATAGGTGCGATCTAACTGCACCATTCCTGGAACCCGCCAAAGCATCAATAGCCTGCCTTGCTGGAGACTTTCATCTGTAAATTCTCGGCGGACAATTTCTGTAAATGGTGACTCAGGATTTAGTGAGGAGTGGGGGGTGGGGAGTGGGGAGTGCTGAGTTTTATTAGCTTTTGTAAATCCTTCAGCAACGATCGCAATTAATTCTTCCACAGGCAAATTGCCTACAGCTACAGCAGTAATTGACTGGGGTTGATACCAACTATGATGAAAATCCCGCATCTGTTGGGGTTTAAGTTCGGCAATCACCGATTCTGGACCCAATACCGGACGACGATAAGGTAATTCATTATATGCTGTCTCCATTGCCCGGCGAAATGTCCGCCGTTGGGGATTATCTTCTGAACGCCTAATTTCTTCTAAAACTACTAATCGCTCACGTTCAAAAGCATCATCGGGAATACTAGCATTTGATACTACATCTATTTGTAATGGAGCAAGCTGGGCAAAATCTTTGGGGGCAGTAGTTATATAGTAATGAGTATAGTCTTGGCTAGTAGCGGCATTGGTGACAGCACCCCGTTCTTCAATTCGACGTTCAAACTCGCCGCTAGCCAGTCGTTCTGTTCCCTTAAAAATCATGTGTTCTAAAAAGTGAGCCATACCGTTAATGGCATCAGATTCGACGGCTGAACCAACTTTAATCCATAAGTTGAGGTTTACAGCTTCAACTGGCATCTGCTCCGCTATGATTGTCAAACCATTGGGTAACTGATGCAGGGTTGGGCTATGAAGACGAGTAAATTTCCGCAGGGTTGAAGTCATTGCTACTTGTGTGAGGAGCTATCTTACTTCTTTATCTTATCCGCGACGCAAAATCTATATAAAAAGACCTCTCCCTAGTTGTAAAGTAGGTCGGCGAAATTAAAGCTAACTGGCTAAGGCTGTCATTTGTCCTTTGTCATTGGTCATTAGTAAGGGTTTTAAGTATATTTACGTTTCGCAACATACTTAGTTTTTTTAACGCCAACTTACTTACTACGCAAAATCTGTCCCTCTTTGACTCAAAGAAGGACAGACTTTAACTTTAGTTCTAAATAGGGAAAGTTCGGCGAACTAACGAGAGTAAGGATTATTGAAGGTTTCCCAAGCTGCAATAGCCGCCTTATGCAGGCGAAAACTGAAGTCCACTACGTCTTTCATCAATAAATACCAGTTTCTCTCAACTTCATCCTGAATTACCGCCCAAGAGTCCTCTAAGCGATCGCGTTGCATCAGTTTTCTGCCTTCAACCAATTCTCGTGCTTGTCGCACAGCTTTCAAATAGGTTTCACGTGTGAGAGTTCCTGCTGAATCAGCCTCAGCTTGAGCGCGTCTTTTTAGTGCCTCAATCAGCGCTTTGGTTTCGCGCTTCACTTCATCACTTTCGTTAGCCATTTCGGTTTCTACTAGTTCGTCGGTTTGAGAACTAATTTCTACAATTACTATGGATTCTGTAGATTCAATGACTGTGCTTTCAAAGGATTCGATGTTGTTAGCATTCATAGTTAAAACATCCTTAATTGCAAAATTTACTTTTGGATGAAAACTACATCAAATGACAAATCAATAAGCTTTTGTTGGCAGTTGTTGCTCTAATTTCAATAATGCTGCAACTCTTGCTTCTGTCGCAGGGTGACTGGAAAATAAGTTACCTAAAAACTGTCCAGAGATAGAATTGATAATTAATAACGGTTCAAAAGCTGGATTGGCATTTAAAGGGATCTGTTTTGCTGAGGCTTCTAAGCGTTGTAATGCCCTAGCTAAGGCGCGGGGATTACCAGTTAATCTAGCAGAACCTGCATCAGCAGAGAATTCTCGTGTGCGCGAAATTGCTAGCTGAATAATTGTCGCAGCCAATGGCGCAAGCATTACTGTTAACAAAACGCCCAAAGGATTACCGCCTCTGTTGTTATCTCGTGAACCACCGCCAAACCATAAGCTATAACTCACCATTTGCGCTAGGAATGAGATCGCACCAGCAACGGTAGCAGCAACAGCTTGTGTCAGGGTGTCACGATTAATAATGTGGGTGAGTTCGTGGGCGATAACACCTTCGAGTTCATCATCTGGCAATATATTCAAAATGCCTTCGGTGACAGCCACAGCAGCGTGTTCTGGATCGCGCCCTGTAGCGAAGGCGTTAGCACCTTGGCTTGGGACAATGTAAACTCTAGGCATAGGAATGTTAGCGCGATCGCTTAATCTCTGCACCATCCGATAAAGTCCTGGTGCTTCGCTTTCACTCACAGGCTGGGCCTGATATACTGCCAGAGCAATCTTATCTGATTGATACCAGGAAAATAGGTTTGTTACTGCTGCCAAGCCAATTCCAATTATCAAGCCACTACTACCGCCAATTACCCAGTAACTAATTGCGATCAAAAGTCCACTTAATGCAGCGAGCAAAGCAGCTGTTTTCACTTGATTTCCCATATTTTCGCTCTCCTACTAATGCTGTATGAATTTTCTAGAAAACAGCATTACTTAAGCCATACCTTAATGGTATCCAGCTAAACCTAGATATATAGTACAGAAAACCTATCTGATAAGTACGGTTTTCCTACTTAACTTTTATAAAAAATAATTTAGTTGTTTTTGATACTTGTTATCTGGAGAATATTTGGATTTACAAATAACAAAAAGACATCTATCTGTAGAAGTAAATTATTTATTTAGGCAGAAATTAAGCAGTTATAGTATGAAACAACTACGTCAATTTGAACTGTTTACTAAATCATCGCTTCCAATTCTTCTAAAGCTTGAAAACTTCCTACTTGCCAACTGCGTTCCACGGCAGCAGGAATAATTTGAGTAATAGCTATATCTTCAAAATTAGGACTGGTATTAGATTTTATGTATTTCCCATCTCTGAGCAAATAAATAGAAAGGTTTCCACTGTCGTAAACCCATAATTCTGGGACTCCAATGGCTTCATAAGCATCAAGAGTAGTTTTGGATGTAACATCAGTTTCAATGGCTAAATCTGGGGGCGGATCATCAGGTTGTAAGCGCCGATGACCAATCATTTGTTGATAATTTTGAATATAAAAGCAAGCATCAGGTTCAACTCCTGCTACGCCATGCCGTTTAAAGGTGGTGGAACCAAAAGGTTGATATCTGATATTTTTAGCCTTTAGCAATATTTTGACAATATCAGAAATTAAATCTTTGGGAATTTCATGTTCTGGTAAAGGAGCCATAATTTCTAAAGTACCCTGGCTGTAGGCAATTCGTGTAGTTCTTTTTTGTCCCAATTCTTCTAAAATAGATTCAAATTCTTGCCAGCTAACATCAGGAATAGTCACCGCGCTACCAGGTGCTAACTGCATCCGGCTAACAGCTTTGAAAACGGGGATAGCAGCAGTCATGTCGCTTCGCTCCAATTCAAAATTCAATATTCAAAATTGAAAATTCAATATCTATCAGGTTGCGGTGGATAATACAGCCCACCGTAACCTTTAGACTAATAGAATGAGTTTAACAAAAGCGATCGCTCTACACTTTAAACTTCTCAGTAATCCGCTTCATCGCCTCTTCGACATTCTCCCGGCTGTTAAATGCCGAAATGCGGAAGTAACCTTCACCCGCAGCACCAAAGCCAGAACCAGGTGTCCCCACAACGTTGACGGTTTGCAGCAACTTATCAAAGAATTCCCAACTGGATAAACCATTAGGAGTTTTCACCCAAACATAAGGTGCATTCACGCCACCATAAACTGACAATCCGGCGGCTGTGAGTTTCTCGCGGATAATTTTGGCGTTTTCTAGATAGAAACTAACCAATCCTTTGATTTGTGCTTGCCCTTCTTCAGAGTAAACCGCTTCGGCTCCCCGTTGAACAATGTAAGAAACACCATTAAATTTGGTAGACTGGCGGCGATTCCAGAGTTTCCATAGTTCTACATCGGAACCATCGGCGGCTTTTCCGGTGAGTGTCTTCGGTACTACGGTTAAGGCACAACGAGTTCCTGTAAAGCCTGCATTCTTGGAAAAAGACCGAAACTCGATCGCAACATCTCTTGCACCTTCTATTTCATAAATTGAGTGGGGAATCGATGGATCGGTAATATAAGCTTCGTAGGCTGCATCAAAGAAAATAATCGAGCCATTAGCTTTGGCATAGTCCACCCATGCCTTTAAATATTCCTTAGTAGCAGTTGCGCCAGTGGGATTATTGGGAAAGCAGAGATAAATTAAATCAACTTTCTTTGAGGGAATCTCTGCGATGAAGTTGTTATCAGCCGTAATTGGTAGATAAACTAAGCCTTCAAACTCGCCTTTATCGTTGGCATCCCCAGTATTTCCCACCATCACGTTAGTGTCTACATACACAGGGTAAACTGGGTCAGTAACGGCAATTAGATTGTCATGACCAAAGATTTCCAGAATATTGCCAGTATCGCACTTGGAACCATCGGAGACAAAGATTTCGGAAGCATCTATATCGGCTCCTCGTGCTTGGAAATCATGAGCAGCAATTTTTTCCCGTAACCAAGCGTAGCCTTGCTCTGGCCCGTAGCCTTTGAAGGTATTGCGATCGCCCATTTCTTCCACAGCTTTAATCATAGCTGTGCGGCAAGCCTCCGGTAGAGGTTCGGTAACATCACCAATGCCCAGCCGGATGATTTTAGCATCAGGATTTGCTTCTGCAAAGGCATTCACCCGCCGAGCAATTTCTGGAAACAGATAACCTGCTTTCAGTTTCAGGTAGTTGTCGTTAATAGTTGCCATTATGTAGATATGAAAAAACGCCCTCAAATAGCTTACTGCTAATTTATGAGGGCGGGGAGTGGGGAGTGGGGATGAAGGAGCAGGGGAGGCAGGGGAAGCAGGGGGAGAATAACTAATGACTAATGACAAATTCCCAATTAGACATTTACAGGCTGTTTACTATCAGCTGATGTGTAATTGCGATCGCTAATTACAAACTCCGTGATTGATTCTTTACCTGTAATTAATCTTGCTCCGCGATTACGGGTGAAATAGTTCCATGCCCACTGAATCATTACTACTAATTTGTTGTCAAATTCAATTAAGAAGTAGATGTGAATCACCAGCCAAAACAGCCATGCAACGAAACCTTTCAGCTTGATAAAGCCCAAATCTACCACAGCAGAATTGTGCCCAATCATCGCTAAACTACCATGATCGGTATAAGCAAAGGGTGGCAAACTTTTACCTGCAAGTCGCTGTTGCACTAATGTTGCTACATATTCACCTTCTTGCTTGGCTACAGGTGCAACACCAGGTAGGGGTTTACCATTTTGATGAGAAAAATTTGCTAAGTCGCCAACTACAAAAATATTGGGATGTCCCTTAATACTCAAGTCAGGTTCAACGATAATCCGTCCAGCGCGATCGCACTCAGCACCTGTGCGTTCTGCTAACACTTTTCCCATTGCTGAAGCTTTTACGCCTGCTGCCCATAATACGGTTTTTGAGGCAATTTCTTTAACTTCATCGCCTTGTTTGAGGGTAACAGTATCATTTTCAATATTCGTTACCAGTGTTTTTGTCTGGACAACCACCCCCAAGCGCGTCAAGGATGCTTCCGCTTCTTGTGATAACTCTGGTGCAAAGGGTGGAAGAATCCGATCCAAACCTTCTAATAGCAAAATTTTCGCTTCCGATGTGTCGATGTTGCGGAAATCTTCTTTGAGGGTTTGATTTGCCAATTCTGCGATCGCACCCGCTAACTCTACACCAGTTGGGCCGCCACCCACAATTACAAAAGTTAACCAAGCACGGCGTTTTTCTGGATCGGTTTCTTTTTCTGCGGCTTCAAAGGCTGAAAAAATCCGGCTACGCATTTCTATGGCATCTTCTACAGTTTTCAAGCCGGGGGCGAATTCTTCCCAGTTATCTTTACCAAAGTAGGAATGCTTTGCACCTGTGGCAACAATCAACGTATCGTAAGCTATTGCTTCGTCGCCCACAGTCACTTGTTTTGCTTCTGGATCGATATTATTCACCTCTCCCAGCAGCACTTTCGTATTCTTGCTCTTGCTGAGGACAGAACGCAACGGTGAGGAAATATCAGCAGGAGATAGCGCACCTGTGGCGACTTGATATAAAAGGGGTTGAAATAGATGAAAGTTACGTTTATCGATTAGGGTAACGTTTACTGCTGCCTTGGCGAGTGTTTTTGCCGCATAAAGTCCACCAAAACCACCGCCAACAATAACTACTTTATGGGGTGGATTATTGTCAAGTGAATTTACCATAAGAAATATTATCGTGTATGCCGACTATTGTAACTATTCTTAACAAATTTGTATCAAAATTGTCATCATATTTTTTGTATTGCTCTTTACATTTGAAGAATGATTAAAGCAATCAAAACTACAGAAGAAATAGAACTTTTAAAGATAGAGGGTTAGACAATAAGATTTGGCAATATTTAACATCCTGTTTGCTTATGTAAATTTATCAACGGTAGATGTAGGATTTATGCAAATTCATTCAGAACGAGTTGATTCTGGTGTTTGTGTCAAACGTGGGGAATGAGTTTGCCGCCAACGGTTAAAGCCATAGATAAGAGCAGCAAAAATTAACAAATAGGGACTGTAAACAATTAACCAAATACCCAGCTTGAGTAAGCCAACAGAAAATGCACTCAAAGAATGGGTAGAGTTATTCCAAGTTTCCTGAACTTGCAAACCAAAAGCAGGTTGTGGACTGGTGCTAGAAACTGCTGCTTCAAGGTTCAGCGTAATTGTGGAATATGCAACTTGATTTTTTAGGTTTTTCAGTTGGGCATCAATTTGTTCTATTGTTTGTCGGACATTACTCAGTTCTTGTGAAACACTAAGCACATCTCTCACAGAACCTGCCCGATCCATAATTTTTTGCAAATTGGCTTCGGTTTTTTGTAAATTGGTTAATCTGGCTTGGAAATTTACCAAGCGATCGCCTACATCTTCGGCAGTAATATTACGACTCTCAACAGTGCCCAATTTAGCTAGCTGTTCTAGGGTAGGTTCTAGCCGATTCTCTGGTATCCGCAATTGGATTGTTGCTGTGTAACGCGGGTTGTCACTTTTGGGTTGTTGTTGTTTCAACCCGATTAAATCCCCTTGCTGTTGATTGATAATTTGCGAAACAGCATCAACAGTTTTATCTACAGAGTTGACAGTCAAAGAGATTGCTGCTTTTTTGATGAGTTGGGGGCGAGAACGGTTTATTGGTGAAACTTCCGCCTTTTGGGAAATACTGTTTTCACGAGTAGATAATTGATTTACCGCGCCATTGGCTGCAACTTGAGGTGCAGACTGATTTGTTGACCGATCCGAAGAAGCGCAACTGGTGAAAATCATCCCTCCTAATAACGCACTTACAAATAAAGCAGATGTGCGCGGTAATTTAGTCAAAGCGTACATAATCTATCCTCAGATGGATGAAGTTAAACCCAGTATTGCTGAAGTAAAACTCAAAGCCTGTATTGTTGCGATTTATGTAACGGGGTTTGTCATTTGTCATTTATCATTTGTAAATAATTATTCTTCCCCAGTCCCCAGTCCCCAGTCCCCAGTCCCCAGTCCCCAGTCCCCAGTCCCCAATCCCCAGTCCCCAGTCCCCAGTCCCTAGTCCCTGGTTCAAGAGAATAAAGTTCATCTGTGGTTACTCAATTTGAGGTACAATCGTAAGCCTGCCAATAAATGACGATGCTTGCTGACAGGAGATGCTTCTATGGCCCGGATGTACTATGACGAAGATGCCAATTTAGACCTTTTGGCTGGAAAAACTATTGCTATCATCGGCTATGGTTCTCAAGGTCATGCCCACGCTCTCAATCTCAAAGATAGTGGTTTGAATGTGATTGTGGGACTATATCCGGGTAGTAAGTCAGTAGCAAAAGCTGAAGCTGCTGGGTTAACTGTGAAGAATGTCGCAGATGCTGCCAATGCTGCTGACTTTATCATGATTTTGTTACCTGATGAAGTCCAAAAAACGATTTACAAAAACGAGATTGAACCAAATTTAGAAGAAGGAAATGTGTTAGCTTTTGCCCACGGTTTTAATATTCACTTTGGGCAAGTTGTACCACCAGATAATGTAGATGTGGTGATGGTTGCACCAAAAGGGCCGGGGCATTTGGTACGGCGGACTTATGAAGGTGGGGAAGGTGTACCAGCGCTGTTTGCAGTTTATCAAGATGCCAGTGGTCAGGCACGCGATCGCGCCATGTCTTATGCTAAAGGTATTGGTGGTACTCGCGCTGGTGTTCTCGAAACCACTTTCCGCGAAGAAACCGAAACCGATTTATTTGGCGAACAAGCCGTATTGTGCGGTGGTTTGAGTGCTTTAATCAAAGCCGGATTTGAAACTTTGGTAGAAGCTGGTTATCAACCAGAATTGGCTTATTTTGAATGTCTGCATGAAGTAAAGCTGATTGTTGACTTGGTAGTAGAAGGCGGTTTAGCTAAAATGCGCGATAGCATTTCTAACACTGCTGAATATGGCGATTATACCCGTGGGCCAAGGATTGTTACCGAACAAACTAAAGCTGAAATGCAAAAGATTCTCAGCGAAATTCAATCTGGGCAATTTGCACGAGAATTCGTTCTAGAAAACCAAGCTGGTAAACCAGGATTTACCGCCATGCGTCGCAAAGAATCTGAACACAAAATTGAGGAAGTTGGTAAAGATTTACGCGCTATGTTTAGCTGGTTGAAAAAAGCTTAAGCAAAACAAGGATCTGAATATAGAGACGTTACATTACAACGTCTCTACAATGATTTTGAAATTACGCAAAATTATTTTTCATGCCGCTATAGATGTTATTTAAAATGCGTAGAATAGGTGCATTTTAAATAACATCTTTTGCTTTAGATTTTGAGATAATCTGCAATGTACTCTCCATAGCGATCGCGCAACATTTGTTCGCGGAATTTGAATCCTAATGTTTTCCCTCGACAGGATAGAGATTTGCACAAGCACCGCGAGACAGCTATTGATTCATATTCAGTGGTTTCGTAGTCCCAGCTAATTTCCTCACCGGCTTCGATATCGCCCAAAGCAACGAAGTCATATCCCCCAAACTGATTGTTGCTTACGCCAGTATTTGGATCGCAAGAATGATTGATGACGACAGCAGGCTCATCTAGGTTGACATACAAATTAAAATCCATTTGAAAGGAATAAATTGTTCGTTGGGGAACTTCTTCAATTGGGATACCCACCACAACGGTTTCCCCTTTGGCAAATTTTTTCGTAGCAAATACTCCTCTTCCTTTTGCTGTTTCCTGAATCGTGACATGAAAATTGAGCTTTACAGCTGAAATTGACTCTATTGTATTCATAGATAAAGACCCAGTATGTTTAAATTTCTTGCTGCCAAATTTCAAACTTGGCTTAGTTAGATTTCACTTTCGAGGTGAAAGCTCGTTAACTGCTCTGTACCTCAACTTTTGCTTCCGGCTCAAGCTTTTGAGGGCTCTGACTTAGAAGCAGAGCAACTAAGACAAGAATCGCGCCAATTAGACCGCGTATTCCCAGATGTTCTCCCAGTAGCCAAAACGAAAAAATTGTGGCGAACAATGGCTCAAGTGTATAAAGTAAAGCTGTTTCGTCGGCTGAAACCCATTGCTGTGCCAATGTTTGCAGCCAGATAACAGCAGCCGTCGCCAACAGCCCTAAGTAGACAATCACTCCCCAGTGCTGGTGAATTACCTCAAATTGGTTAAGAATTTGTGTATTATTCCAAAGCAGACCTAGCACCGCAATGAACAAAAGTTGAACACTGGTAAGCGTTAAGGTGGGGTGACGAGACGCAACCCGGTCTAGGAAAATTATGTAGCCTGCATAAACAAAAGCATCAACGAACATCAACAGATCGCCAATTCCTAGTTCTCCCC
The DNA here is from genome assembly GCF_014698055.1 of Nostoc sp. FACHB-133. Classification (NCBI taxonomy): domain Bacteria; kingdom Bacillati; phylum Cyanobacteriota; class Cyanophyceae; order Nostocales; family Nostocaceae; genus Nostoc; species Nostoc sp. FACHB-133. The sequence continues at coordinate 16,408 of NZ_JACJSH010000012.1, read as the reverse complement.
CTTCCCAAAACATCACGCCAATACCGATCACAGCAACTCCAGCAGCTAGGAAAGTTCTCAACGGTACGCGTTGACCACTCAGCCATGCTAGTAGTGGGACGATGAGTGCGTTCAAACTGCCAATGAATGCAGCCCGATTCGCTGGTATAGTCTTGAGTGCAATTGTTTCTATAGCTAAGAAAAAGAAAAGGAAAAGACCTAGTACTGTACCATCACGAAGTAAAAGTGCGTTAATATTACGTAAATTTACAGCAAAAACTGCTGCTGCTATGACAAAGCGTGTAGCAATCAATGCACTTGGTGGAAGACTACTAACAATGTCTTTAGTCAATGGAAAAGTTGTAGCGCTAATTACATTAACAAGGATAAGCAGCATTATTCCTTTTAAACGCAACGTATTTTCAATTTGCATCAAATTAATTGATTGAATAATGTTTCTTTACATCCATAGAGAATGCGATCGCATAGAGAATGTTGGTTTTGCTGCATCCAGTCAGCGCCTTCTGAATTGAGGATTTTTAGTTGGGAAAGTTCTACGAAGTAAGTTGGCACAATAAAATCAAACTATGTAAATAAAAATGAACTAGGCTAAAACCCTTATACCTATTGCCTATTGACTATTTTCTATTGCCTTATCCCAACGACAATTATTTACGCCCACTTACTTAATCTGATTTTGGTAATTTCATGTCTTATTTTTACATTGCAATTAAAAGGTAAAAGAAGTTTGCATTAATCCAATCCGAATTGTATCATTTGGTGCGTTATGTTTAAAATTTCTAATCACTAAGAATCTCATAATCACAAAAATTCTGTCACTAAGTAGATAGCGATAGAATAATTACAAATGTTAGTACACTGAAAATTTTTGCGATCGCCTACAGTAGAGGCTCCGCGCGATCGCTTTGTGATGGATACCTGCAAATCAGATTGCTACATTGCGCTTCTCGTACACTGCGGTAAGCCGCTACATATCATCCATGAATGCGATGATTTTTGTATCACTTCTATTTCTCTTTCCTAAAAGGAGAGAGGCTTTGAGGCTTATTCACCAACGCTAGCAGGAAGGGGCTGTTCTTATCCCATACAATTGAGAAACCCTATTTATAATTTGGTGAAATACAAAAATAAATAATTTATACTTGCAAAAAGGCTTTAATTCCATAACGATTAAAAGGATGCAGGTATGAGAAAGTTTTTTAATTTCTGCTTCGAGGTTGAATTTTATCTAAAAATTGCTATTACTTGCACAATTGTTCAGCAAATATTTTATTGGTTGTTGCACAATATAGAACTCAATTTTATAACTCAAGTGCTGTTATACTGGCTTGTTGGTTCTATTTCATTTTATAGCATTGGTCTTTTCATCGAAAAGGTAATTAAAAACAATGATAATTTAAGAGAGAAATTAACTGCCAGAGTTAAGAAAGTCAAAACACAACCATTTCCTTCATTTACTGCCAAAGGCATCATTGCTGGAGAAATCAAAAGTTTTATAGCAGCTTTAATTATCCTCTACATAGCACCAGAGGTAAATAGAGGAAATAGTTTGCTCTCAAACCTAGGATGGTTTTTGATGAGAATAATTGTTGCTGATTTCTGTTTTTACGTTTCCCATTCGCTACTTCACAGAAAATTTTTACAAAAAATACATTTAAAACATCATGAGTTTGCCGACTCATCAAGTTTTGTTGCTGGACATAAGAGTTTGACTGAATATATTATTGTTACTATTACAGACCTTTTGCCTATCTTTATATTTGGGTATGACATCACCCAACTATGTGCTTGGACTATTATAGGTAATGCTTACAACCTTGAAGGTCATAGTTCCTTATCAATATTTTTTGTTCCATCAGATTTTCACGATCTTCACCACAGTTGTTTCAAGAGAAACTATGGAATTCAGGGATTTTGGGACAGGTTATTCAACACCCTAAATCCTCCTACAAAGAAGCCAGGAATTATGTTTCCTGTAGCTTATTTAGAGGAGATCACCATGAAGTTGTCTAATACTTTAGATTGATTGAGAACTTTAAATCCAGAGAATCCATCTTTTGATTTTTGGCTACAGTGTACACACAAGTCTTTTAAAGTTGTCTCACAAGCTTTTTATTCCCCTAACTCCCATTTTTAAGGAAAATGTCTTAAATTCTTCCTTTTTAAGGAGAATTTAGGAGGATCTGTAACATTTTGGTTTTGTAGTCTGACTCATTAATTTTATGTCCAAAATTACCACCCCATTGTTCCTGGACTACCTTTAAATGGCCCGACAATATCAGAGGTAATCCATCCCCCATAAAAATCACCAGGTTGAGACATAACTAGCTCATCATTTACATAGCAAGCATCCATTAAACTAGGATAAAAAGCATAATATTCTTGAATCGTTACAAAATCAGATGTGGGGTCAAAATATCGCCAAGCAGCGCTATTTATATACTTGTCACCGATGCTTATATCATAATACTGACACTTACCTTTCCATTCACACCAACTTTTTTTAGGTGTTTCTATCAGATATTCTAGTTTAATATCTTCTGAAGGAATGTAATAAGAAGGAGGATGGCTAGTTTCTATGACTCTTTTAGCTTTACTTGTTTCTGCTAAAACAATATTATTAACAATTATCCGAATTGATTTGTCTGTATCTTCTAAACGAGCCGGACGCGGATAATCCCAAACTGACTCTTGACCAGGTTGTGGAGGAATAGGATTTGGTCTCATGGTTAATAATTTATTGTTTTTACTTTACCATTAAAGTGCAAAGGGAGTTCGCATTAATCTAATTCCATTCTAGATGATTTTTTCGTAATATTTTTCTTAAATTTTAGGCTAATAATATGTTTGCTGTCTCAACGAAAATTAATCCTAGTCATTACAGGGAGAAAAGGAAGATGTAAAAACTGTTATTCTGTAACTATTAGTATCCTGCAAATTATTTGTGTAAAACCTCATGTTGGGGTTAATGCTTGATATCTTGAACAATCCTAAAACCGGCGTGTTGATAAAAATTAGGACGAAACCAATTGCGATAATATTTTAAAGCTTCTGTACCGTTAGTTATCCAGCATCCTCCTAACATCATCTGATGCTTATTATCAAAAAATATTGCAGAATTATCTTCGTAAAGAAAATGAGGCTTATATCCTGGTAAAGGATTTAAATTCTCACTCAAGTGTTCCCAAAGATTTCCGCGTAAATCGTACAAAGCAGAATAACTTTTGGCTGTTTCTAACATTCCTACTGGACTAGGTGAGCCAAATTTTAAATTGATATTGTAATTGTCTACATCTTCTACCAAACCACTACTATAAGTTGCTAAATGATATTCAGCTTCACTCATTAAACGGGTATTTTTACCTTGCCAACGACAGTAAGCTATTGCTTCATAGTGATTGACCTCTACAGGCCAATCTAAGGGTAAGTCGATTTCATCAAACATCGCTCGATACTTGTAACTGCCATTTTGAGGTATCCAAAATTTGGGATATTTGATGTTGTTTTCAGTTTTCCAATGCCAAGATTCGTCATCCCAATACGCTCGGTTTTCGTAGCCACCAGCCTTGACAAAATAACTAAAATCGGCATTGGTAATCAGATATTTACTGGCTAAAAAAGGTTCTACTTCAACAGTGCGATCGCCATAATCAATATCCCATCCATAGGTCGGCTCGTTAAAGGCTTTGCCAAGTTTGACTACCCCACCCATCACTTGTATCATTTCGTTTTGAGCAGTGTAGCCATTAAAAGGGGCATATTGCCAGTTTTGAGGGCGTTTCACTCTCTCAATTGGTAGTTGGCGAATTAACATCGAAGAGGTTTCAATATGAATACGCTGGTGTTCAATCCCCATCATTAAAGCCCAGAGGGAATGAGTAGGGTGAATTGGTAGAGTTATCGGAGTAGTTTTAATTACTTCGGAAATTACTGTATATGCTTGTTTTCGATACTCCCAAGTTTGTGCAACTTGTGGCCATTCCAAATGAGCGATCGCTTGATTTAATTCCTCTGGTACCTCTGGATCAACTCCAATTTCAAACAAAATTTCATAGTCTGCATTGATCCTTTTTTCTAATAATCCAACGCTAATTAATTTATTGATGTAGAAAACAGCCGAATGTCCCAGATAGAAAATTAGAGGGTTTCTCAAAGGATCGGGATTGAGATAAAATGTATCTTCTTCTATTAAAGTTTTCATCAGCATATCTTCTAGTTGCCAAGCATTCTCAAAATAATCGAGGATAACTTGGCGATCGCAACTATCTAGTTTAGGTGGATGAGTAGATTGAAAACTGTTCATGATATAACTCAATTGCTATTATATAGATGATTAACTCTGGTTGATTTACTTGACATTAATCAAAAAGTTGTTAATTGTTGATTACATTCCGACTTTGTTTATTTTTTCCAGATATGTTGAATTTTCATAAATTAAACATATTCATGAACAAACAAATGCCACTTACTTAAGCATTCATACAAGGGCTAAAAATACTCAGATATTGTAGGATGATCAATGCCTATCCGCCTTAAGTAAGTGCCATTCATGAACAAACCATAAGCTTTGTAAGCTAAGGTTTAAAGCTTAATTCACGGATATGTCTATTTAAATTCAAATTTGGGGAAGCAAAATTTAAGCTTGGCAAAGAATTAACCCAAACCACTGATTGGGATCTGTCCAAGTTTTCAAAGTCTTGAGTCCATGTGTCTCCAGTTGTTTTTGCATAGTTACTAAATCAAACTTGCGAGAAATTTCGGTGAGAATGCTCTCTCCATCTGCAAAGCCAACTTGCAAATCTAGCGCTTTTAAAGATATCTCATGACTCTTTTGGCAATGCAGATACATTTCTATTTGAGTATCATTTTCATTATAAATAGCTTGGTGAGTGAATAAGCTGAGGTCAAAATTACCTTGAAAACGCCAATTTAAATGAGAAAGGATATTTAAATTAAAAGCAGCTGTTACTCCTTGACTATCATTATAAGCTGGCTCCAAAATTTCCTTGGGTTTTTGTAAATCAATCCCCAAAAGAAAGTAGTCACCTGCTTGCAAAGTCCTAGTAATTTGGCTTAAAAAATTATCACATTCTCGTGGATTAAAATTCCCAAGAGAACTGCCTAAGAAAAAAATCATCCGTGATGCTGCAAATGTTGATTCTAGCTTCGTCAAGGCTTGTTCGTAGGTTCCTATTAATCCCTCAACAAAGAAATGTGGATATTTTTGTTGTAGTTTAAGTACGCTAGATTTAAGGATGCCATGACTAACATCAATGGGTATATATCTACAGTGGCTTGCAATTTTTTGGTAAGCATCTAGCAAAAAAAGAGTTTTTGTAGAACTACCACTGCCTAACTCTACAAGTTCACAATTACCTGTTATCTGAGCTATTTCATCGGCATATTGACGTAAAATCCATGCTTCTGTTCGTGTTGGGTAATATTCTGATAATTCACATATTTGTTCAAATAGTTCTGAGCCGTAATCATCATAAAAATATTTAGGGGGTAAAGTTTTGGGACTTTGAATTAATCCTTGGATGACATCTTCACCTTCATTGTTGAGAACTCGATCATTCTCATTAAGAGATTTTAGATATGTAGCTAACATTGTGTCAATATATTTAGTTCTGAATGAAGTATTTAATATGACATATTTAGTATTTAATAGCAAGGCTTATTTCTAGGTAATTAATAATAAATTAAAATACGAAAAACCTCTAGATTTAGTGTGGTATTAAAGCAGGCTTTACTAATTTAATACTTGCTGATTTATTCAACTGTGAGCTAATAAATAAGTCGTTAGGAATAGACATAACTACATTGTTAGAGGTAAACATTATCTACTACCGAAAATTCGAAGCACATAAGTTAGCTTTATTGATGATAACTTAAATTTTAGTTAAAAATAATTAGAGCTTTGGTCGCGATCGCAAAACCAAAATAACTCTTATTTTTATTTTAATAGATAACTAAACTTTATCGAAAAATGAGTTTTATTAAATACCAAGTTATCTATTTTTATTTCATAAAAGTTAAATGATTTGCGATTGCCTGACTCAAAAAAATTGTATTTTTTATCCCGTTTTTTGCTTAACTCTTCTCTTGTCAAAGACGCTATGCTAGGGTGTATACACAAGTCTTTTAAAGTTGTTCCACAGCATTTATATTTCCTCTATCGTAATAGTATAAGACTTACGCAAAATTACACGCAGTAGGGGCAATTCATGAATTGTCTCTATTTAACAATCAAAGTTTGGGCTATTTTTTGCGTAAGTACTGTAGGAGCCAAAGTTCCCCTTTTTTAGGTGGATTCAGGTGGTTATAAGGTCGTTTTGTACACTGTATGTACACCGTAGCCTAAAAGGAGAAAGGCTTTGAATTTTACTGTCCTTCCCTACAATTTTAATGCAATAGAGAATCGCTATATGGTATTAAGTAGGAAGTTAAAATTAAACATAATATTAAAATTAATCATAGTAAAATTAAACATAAAATAAAATCCTACTTTTGACGGATAAATCGCTCAAAACTAGGATTATTAGGACTAAAGTCCTTACTACAAACTTTAATTTATTTAGGCTTAGTTACTTATCTTTTATAGTCATCAGAGAGATTTACAAGTAGGAGTTTCAATAAATTTCGTGCAACTAATTTGGAGAAGCATACGGCGATGCCTTCACAGTAGGCATCGCGGATTTTAGATAAAATCTAAAATCCCAAATCGAGTTACCGATTCACCGCCGCAGCTTCTCTTGCTGCTGCTGCTTGATCTGGGTGGATACCCAAGCGGGTGAGATTAATCCGACCTTTGTTATCAATTTCACGGACTTTGATAATCACTTCATCGCCCACCGCTACTTCATCCTCAACTTTGCCAACGCGGTAGTCAGCTAGTTGTGAGATGTGGATCATCCCTTCTTTCCCAGGCAGAAATTCCACAAATGCACCTATGGGTATAATCCGAGTAATACGTCCTGCATAGACATCCCCTTCGTGCAACTTGCGGGTCATACCTTGGATGATGTTTCTGGCTCTCTTCGCCTTGTTCTCATCCACAGCCGAAATTGTCACGGTGCCATCATCTTCGATGTCAATTTTTGCACCAGTTTCTTCTGTGATGCCCTTAATAGTCTTGCCTCCAGGCCCGATGACCAGACCAATCATGTCTGAGTCAATCTTGATTGTTAACAGACGTGGGGCATAAGGTGAGGTTTCAGTCCGTGGCACGTCGATGCAGGCGAGCATTTTCTCCAGGATGTGCAACCTAGCTGCTTTGGCTTGGTGGACGGCTTGGGAAATAACATCCAACGACAAACCGGGGATTTTCATATCCATTTGCAAGGCGGTAATTCCGGTATCCGTCCCGGCAACCTTGAAGTCCATATCGCCCAAAAAGTCTTCAATGCCCTGAATGTCGGTGAGGATTCGCACTTCGTCCCCATCCTTAATCAGACCCATTGCTGCGCCACTGACGGGTTTGAGTATTGGTACACCAGCATCCATTAAGGCGAGGGTGGAACCGCAGACTGAACCCATTGAGGTGGAACCGTTGGAAGAAAGTACTTCCGATACGATGCGAATCACGTAGGGAAATTGTTCTTTTGAGGGTAACACAGGAATTAGCGATCGCTCTGCTAATGCCCCGTGACCGATTTCACGCCTTCCTGGAGAACGCATTGGCTTGGTTTCCCCGACTGAGAACGGCGGGAAGTTGTAATGATGCAGATAACGCTTATGTTGGTCTAACTGCATATCATCGTTGAGGTTTTGAGCATCACCCGGTGTACCCAAAGTACAAGTGGATAATACCTGAGTTAGTTCCCGGTTAAATAAACCGCTACCGTGGACTCGCTTTGGTAAGACACCAACTAAACAAGAAACACGACGCACTTCATCAAGTTTGCGACCATCAACGCGAACGTTATCTTCGATGATTTGCCGCCGCATGAAGTACTTGGTAATATCTTTAAAAGTGTTACCAAGTGCCTTGCTATTTGCAGTTGCGGCAACTCGAATTGGGTCTTCTTCTGGAAGTTCCTTAATCGTCGTGGCAATTTCATCCTTGACGACATCTAAAGCTGCATCGCGTTCGGGTTTGGTGAAGGTAAATTGAGACAGGATTTTCTTAATCTGACCGCTAGCGCGATCGCGGATATAATTTTCTAGCGTCTGGTCTACTTCTGGTGGTGCTTCTTGCACTATCACTAAGCCCAGTTCTGCTACTAAATCTTGCTGCGCTTTGATTAAGTCCCGCACTGCTTCATAACCAAAATCAATCGCCTCGATGATATCTCGCTCTGGCAACTGATTGGCTCCCGCCTCCACCATGATTACGCCATGTGGAGAACCCGCTACGACCAGATCCAAATCTCCAGCTTCAATTTCTGCATAAGTGGGGTTAATAATGAAATCATCTCCCACTAAACCAACGCGAACTGCTGCCATTGGCCCATTAAAAGGAATCTGGGCAATCAGGGTAGCGATGGAAGCGCCTGTAACTGCTAATACATCGGGTGGAACCAACTCGTCCATCGATAGCGTTAAGGCGATAATTTGCAAGTCATCCCGTAACCATGAAGGGAACAAAGGACGCATGGGACGGTCTATAAGACGGCTGGTGAGAATTGTTTTTTCTGGTGGACGACCTTCCCGCCGCATGATCCCTCCGGGAATCCTACCAGCTGCATACAGTCTTTCTTCGTAATCTACTGTGAGGGGAAGAAAATCAATGCCTTCTCTGGCTTGCGATCGCGTAGCTGTCACTAAAACGGATGTGTCCCCTGATTCTATCAAAACCGACCCACCTGCCTGGGGAGCTAGCAAGCCTACTTTCAGTCGAATATCCCTTCCATCGAAGGATATTGACTTATCAACTTCTGCCATTCAGTTCTTTTTCCTTCTCTTTCGCTATTCTCTTTCTGTGGCAATCCTAACATTTATGCACTAGGGCTGACTTCTAGTACATACAAAGATAAGAGTTGTCATCAATCCAAAGCACGATACATCATCAGCGCGTCTACCACCTGTTCATTATCTAGCTTTGCGGCACGAGGAATTCGCCCAATAATCTCAAATCCTAACGACTGCCAAAGGGTAATTGAAGGTATATTAGTTTCAAAGACCAAATTGAACATTACTGCTTCGTAGCCCAGGTTTGCTGCTATCAAGAGCATAGCCTCCCCCATGAACCGCCCGATACCCTGACCGCGCAACCCAGGTTGTACAATAAAACCAGCGTTGCAAATATGGCAACACCGACCGGGGAAGTTTGGTTTTAAATAAAACGCCCCTAACATTTCTTTGGGCTTGTGTGTAGCATCCAAAACAGATGTCCTGACAACAAAGGCATCCTTGCTTAACCAGTAAGTTGAAAATTCTGCCTGAGATAGAGGTTGCCTTTGGGGATAAGTTTTACCTTCAACAATTACAACATTGAGTAATGCTCTTACAACCTCCTGTTCTTGAGGATGAATATAATCTAGTTCTACTTTTGTGTTATTTTTTATAACTTTAAAAATGGGGAAATCCATTACTAATAATGTTGATTCAGAATGATTATTTGAAAATTATTTGTATGCAATGATTTGATTATAAATGCTATTGGGAAGATTTAATAGTTAGAGATTTGCGAGTTAGATTATTTAATTTTACAAGAATCTGAGTAGTTAGCAAATGGCGATTTTACACGGTAATTGGTTACTAAAAAGTCAAAAGGGTTGTTTATTTATTTGGGGAGAAACATGGCGATCGCCACGAGTCAATTTAGAGTCGAGTGAAACTGGAGATATCCCACCACATCCATTGGCAATGACATCAGTGGAGTTGAGTGAGTGGTTGGTTTCCCAGAAGATGGCAATTACTAACTTTATCCAGCAACCCCAAGTTGCGAATACTACTACTGGGCGAACACGTAAAGCCGCTAGTGCCACTGCGATAAGTTTACCAACGCATTCACAAATCATTGCCCTACCAACTTATATTCCCGAAGAGAGTACAGAAGGAACATCTGCAATCTTCCCTGTGCATTCTGCCAGCTTGGGGCTAGAAACAGACTCTCCGCAATATTTGCAACCGTGGCGAGTAGAGGGTTTTTGTCTCAACCCCAGCGAAGCAGTAAAATTTCTCGCTGCTATTCCTTTAAATGCTGCAAAAGGTGAAGATGCCTTTTTAGGAGGAGATTTACGTTTTTGGTCGCAAGTTTCCCGATGGAGTTTAGATTTAATCTCGCGGTGTAAGTTTTTACCAAGAATTGAACGGCAATCAGACAGTGCATTTGCTGCTAAATGGCAAGTACTTCTAGATAGTGCTGTAGATGGAACTCGCCTAGAAAAATTTTCTGCGGATATGCCATTGGTTTGTCGTACTTATCAGGAGGGACTGGGGAATGGGGACTGGGGACTGGGGACTGGGGAGGAGTTTTCCCAATCCTTACTTTATGTAAACTTTCCTGCCGAACCTCAAGAATTACTTTTGGGATTTCTCAACAGTACGATAGATACACAAGTGCGAGGGATGGTAGGTTCTCAGCCTCCAATGGAAGCTAAAGTGATGGCATCTTTACCAGGTGGGGTGCGACAGTGGTTGCAAGGCTTAACTAGTGCATCTAGTACAGTTAACGCAGATGCTATTGAAGTGGAACGACTCGAAGCGGCACTGAAGGCTTGGACGCTGCCGCTACAGTACCAATTAACTCTTAAAACTCTATTTCGTACCTGTTTTCAACTGCGTTCTCCAGAGTCTGGCGAAACAGATTGGACATTGGCGTATTTTCTGCAAGCAGCTGACGATCCTGAGTTTTTGGTGGATGCGGCAACTATTTGGAACAATCCAGTTGAACGTTTGGTTTATGAAAATCGGACAATTGAGCAACCACAGGAAACCTTTTTGAGAGGTTTGGGGTTAGCTTCTCGATTATATCCAGCGATCGCACCCAGTTTTGAAACCGAATATCCCCAATCTTCTCGGATCAGCCCTATGCAAGCTTATGAGTTTATCAAAGCTGTAGCTTGGAGATTGGAAGACAGTGGTTTGGGAGTAATTTTGCCTCCTAGTTTGGCGAACCGCGAAGGATGGGCGAATCGTTTGGGTTTGAAAATTTCTGCCGAAACCCCAAAGAAAAAGCAGGGACGTTTGGGGTTGCAAAGTCTACTAAACTTCCAATGGCAATTGGCAATTGGTGGACAAACTATTTCTAAAGCTGAGTTTGATAAACTTGTGGCTTTAAATAGTCCACTTGTGGAAATCAACGGTGAGTGGGTAGAATTGCGACCCCAAGATATTAAAACAGCCCAAACATTTTTTACCACTCGCAAAGACCAAATGGCCCTTTCCTTGGAAGATGCCTTGCGTTTTAGTACAGGAGATACCCAGGTAATAGAAAAATTACCAGTGGTTAGCTTTGAGGCATCTGGGGCGTTGCAAGAGTTGATTGGGGCGTTAAGTAATAATCAAGCGATCGCACCTTTGCCCACACCAGCAGGCTTTAAAGGGCAGTTGCGGCCTTATCAAGAACGTGGTGCAGCTTGGCTGTCCTTCTTAGAACGTTGGGGCTTAGGCGCGTGTCTCGCCGACGATATGGGACTCGGTAAAACCGTGCAGTTCATCGCTTTTTTGCTACATCTTAAAGAGCAGGATGCGCTAGAAAATCCAACACTGCTAGTTTGTCCAACTTCGGTTTTAGGCAACTGGGAAAGGGAAGTCAATAAATTTGCACCAAGCCTGAAAATTTTGCAATATCACGGTGATAAACGCCCAAAAGGAAAAGCGTTTTTAGAAGCAGTGAAAAAGCACGATTTAATCGTTACTAGCTACTCACTTCTTCATCGAGATATCAAATCATTGCAAAGTGTCTCTTGGCAGATAATTGTTTTAGATGAAGCCCAGAATGTGAAAAACCCAGAGGCGAAGCAGTCAAAAGCAGTGCGGGAATTAGAAGCGACATTTCGCATTGCATTAACGGGGACACCAGTAGAAAATAGGCTGCAAGAACTATGGTCTATTTTAGATTTTCTCAATCCAGGCTATTTAGGCAATAAGCAATTTTTCCAGCGTCGATTTGCCATGCCAATTGAGAAGTATGGTGATACGGCTTCTTTAACTCAATTACGTTCATTAGTGCAACCATTTATACTGCGGCGATTGAAAAGCGATCGCGACATCATTCAAGATTTACCAGATAAGCAAGAAATGACCGTATTTTGCGGTTTGACTGGTGAACAAGCCGCACTTTATCAACAAATTGTAGAACAATCTTTAGTAGAGATAGAATCTGCTGAAGGATTGCAACGTCGGGGGATGATTTTGGCTTTACTAATCAAACTCAAACAAATCTGCAATCATCCAGCCCAATATTTAAAACAAGCAACATTAGAGCAACATAATTCAGCCAAACTTCTGCGGCTAGAAGAAATGTTAGAAGAAGTTTTAGCAGAAGGTGACAGAGCTTTAATCTTCACACAATTTGCTGAGTGGGGTAAATTACTTAAACCCTATTTAGAAAAACAGCTTGGGCGAGAAATATTCTTTTTATATGGCAGCACCAGCAAAAAACAACGTGAGGAAATGATCGACCGTTTCCAACACGATCCTCAAGGGCCACCGATTATGATTCTATCTCTGAAAGCCGGTGGTGTAGGACTGAATTTAACACGAGCAAATCATGTATTTCACTTTGATAGATGGTGGAATCCAGCCGTAGAAAATCAAGCCACAGATAGAGTATTTCGGATTGGTCAAACCCGGAATGTGCAAGTACATAAATTTGTTTGTACAGGCACTTTAGAAGAAAAAATTCATGACATGATTGAGAGTAAAAAACAATTAGCTGAACAAGTTGTGAGTGCTGGTGAAGAATGGTTGACTGAACTGAATACAGACCAACTCCGCAACTTGCTAATACTCGATCGCAGTGCAGTAATTGACGATGATGCAGAATAAGTTCTTAGTAAGGACTTTAGTCTTTGATTTGAGCGCTAAAGCGCTCACTACGAACTCGCACTGATGTAGCAGACTACTAATTTTTTAAATTGACTTATGACAAATTACACATTACAAGCAAGCCGAGAATGGTGGTCGCAACAATGGTTAGACTTACTAGATTCTTATCGCTTTAAAAAACGTTTAGAACGTGCGAGAAATTATGCTCGTCAAGGAAATGTTCTTAGCATTGAATTTAAAGGTGCAAAAGTATTGGCTAGGGTGCAAGGTAGTGAAGTAGAACCTTATAAAGTTTCTCTTTCCCTTGAACCATTTACCGATGAACAGTGGGGTTATGTAATTGAAACCATGTCCCAAAGGGCAATTTTTGCTGCCAAGCTACTAGCAGGAGAAATGCCACAAAATATAGAAGAAGTGTTCACAGCTAATGGTCTTTCGATATTTCCATTTACCCTTGGTGATGTCCAGAGTAAATGCTCTTGTCCTGATAAAGCAAATCCCTGTAAACACATTGGTGCGCTTTACTATCAGTTAGGCGATCGCTTCAGTGAAGACCCTTTTGTACTATTTCAGTTGCGCGGACGCACCAAAGAGCAAATTATCAGCGATTTACGTCAATTACGTAGTGCCAAGATTCAACCCGGTACCACAGAAACGCCCGATATTCAACAGCCAATTTCTAATAACAAATACTCGGTAAAAATTGATTTTTTCTGGCAATATAATGAGCCACTAGAGTCATCCTTGGTAGTGATTGCGCCTTCCACTAATGAGATGGTATTAGATGTATTAGGAGCAATCCCTCTAGCGAAGGAAGAGGAAAATGCTGTAAGTTCTACTTCGAGTGATGTGGTAATGAAGTATTTGAATACAATTTACAGAGATGTGAGCCAGAAGGCTTTTTTAGCAGCAATGAATGTGGGAGGAAGCTGATCATAATTCGTAATTCGTAATTATGAATTATATTGACTAGATAGTTCACCTTTTCCGCCTTTTCTCACCCATTCGCGCACCGCCTGACGAATTGCCCGTCTGCCATTTGCCCGATTTTTTTCAATCAGTTCTGGCAGATATCGAATTGCTAAAGTAGGAAACACTAAACTATTCACTGACTCGACATATTCCCCATTTTGCAGGAGATAAATCTTTAGTTCACCGGAATCATAACACCAAAGTTCTGGTACTCCCAGGCGGGCATAAATGGGAAAACGATTTAGCGACTTACTAGTAACATCAATTTCCAGTGCCAAATCAGGCGGTGGATCTTGTTTTAAGTCCAGATCCAATCTACCCCGAATCGCAGCTTCATTCTGAAAATAGAAGCAGTTATCTGACTCCACCCCTGCCATTCGGCTTTCTCGCTTCCAAGTGGTCGAACTATAACTGTCATAGTCTATAGCCGACTCTTCAGCAATATCTTGAACTGCAATACTAATTACCTCTTTGTAATATTCGTGTTCAGGTAAAGGTGTGATAATTTCTAAGGTACTGCGATCGTAAGCTAACCTCGCTGCCCGATGCTCTCCCAAGTCTTTTAGAAGATTTTCAAACTGTTCCCAGCTAATGTCGTAAAGCATTACTCGGTCTGCTCGATTTTTCGCGACTGTCATTGTTACGACCTCCAGAATGTTTTATTGTCCAAACTCAAGCCTAGCCTGTTCTACCAAATCAGCGGTAACAAGCTCTTGTCCTGCTTCACGGGCTAGTTGTTCAATTCTGGCTTTAGCTTGAGAGCGGACAAAAAAGGGAATATTTTGTAACTTTTCCTTAGCTTCAGATGTCCATCGTAAAGCATCAATAAAATTGGAATCGCTCATGGTATTAATAACCTTGGTAAGTCGTTCACTTTAATCAATAGATTACTAATTTTCCTATAAAAAAAGCCCTTGCTTTTACGCAAGAGCTTTTAAATTATTTAGTTGTCAGTAATGAAATAAACTTTACAACCTAATCTAGGTCGTCCATAAACATTACTGGCTCAGTATCACGGTTAATTCCTTTCTCAAAACCACCAGCCGCAGCCCGTGCGCGACCAGCGTGCCACAAGTGACCAACTAGGAAGAAGAATCCTAGTACGAAGTGAGAAGTCGCCAACCAAGCGCGAGGAGATACGTAGTTGAAGGAGTTAATTTCAGTAGCCACACCACCCACGGAGTTCAAAGAACCCAAAGGTGCGTGAGTCATGTATTCCGCAGCGCGACGAGCTTGCCAAGGCTGAATATCGTTCTTGATTTTTTCCAAGTCAAGACCATTGGGGCCACGTAGAGGCTCCAACCAAGGGCCACGGAAATCCCAGAAGCGCATGGTTTCACCACCGAAGATGATTTCACCAGTTGGAGAGCGCATCAGGTATTTACCTAGACCTGTGGGGCCTTGGGCAGAACCGACGTTAGCACCCAAGCGTTGGTCACGAATCAAGAAGGTCAAAGCTTGAGCTTGAGAAGCTTCTGGACCAGTAGGGCCAAAGAATTCGCTAGGATAAACGGTGTTGTTGAACCAAACAAAGATTGAGGCAATGAAGCCCATCAGTGAAAGAGCGCCCAAGCTGTAGGAGAGGTAAGCTTCACCAGACCAGATGGATGCACGACGTGACCAAGCAAAAGGCTTGGTAAGAATGTGGAAAACGCCGCCAGCAATACAGATAAAGGCAATCCAAATGTGACCGCCGACCACATCTTCTAAGTTATCAACGCTGACAATCCAGCCTTCGCCACCGAAGGGAGACTTGATTACATAACCGAAGATAACTGCTGGGTTCAATGTCGGATTAGTAATAACACGAACGTCACCACCGCCTGGTGCCCAAGTGTCATACAAACCACCGAAGAACATTGCTTTTAGAACCAACAGCAAGGCACCGCATCCCAAAATAATCAGGTGGAAGCCGATGATGTTGGTCATCTTGTTCTTGTCTTTCCAGTCGTAACCAAAGAAAGAAGAGTATTCTTCTAAGGTTTCTGGGCCACGAACGGCATGATAGATACCGCCAAAGCCAAGGACGGCTGAGGAAATTAGGTGGAGTACACCGACAACAAAGTAGGGGAAGGTGTCGATAACTTCACCACCAGCACCAACGCCCCAACCCTGAGTTGCAAGGTGAGGTAACAGGATCAAGCCCTGCTCGTACATGGGTTTTTCAGGCACGAAGTGAGCGACTTCAAATAAAGTCATCGCTCCTGCCCAGAATACAATCAAGCCAGCATGGGCAACGTGAGCGCCCAGGAGTTTGCCAGATAGATTGATTAAACGCGCATTACCAGACCACCAGGCAAAGCCAGTAGATTCTTGGTCGCGTCCAGTGCCGCCTAATATATTTGGTCTATTAGAGAGCGTTACCACGTGGTAATACCTCCTCAGGGAATACAAATTGTTCGTGGGGTTGATCTTGAGGAGCCATCCAAGCGCGGATACCCTCGTTCAGCAAAATGTTTTTGGTATAGAAGGTTTCAAACTCAGGGTCTTCCGCCGC